>JBEEMZ010000024.1:0-29307 GCA_041192405.1 Bacteroidota bacterium
AACGAGCCTACATACGCAACTCCCTATATAGCATAGCGTGAGTTGCGTATATATTCGCTTTAGTCCGTTATTTTTTACTTTTCATAAAAAAGAAACACATATAATATTCACTTATTACGAGTAAGTGAATATTGTTTGAATGACCGCACAAATATAACAAAATTACATGCAAACCGCCAAATAATAAAGTGATTTTTTTTTAAATATTTTCAAGAAAAATATTTAAAAAAATAATCATTTCAGTTATTGAATTTATAAACAAATTACATATATATTTGCATCTCAATACGATAACCTACAGAGTCACTTCACGGATTCCAATAAAAAAACATATAAAAAAAATTCATAAAATATTGGTGTTACAATAATGGTTCTTCCGCGTTTTTAGCGCAAAATAAAAAAGCAAATATTCTAAATTGTTGATAATCAACCGTTTGGAAGGTTTGAAACCTTCCAAACGGTGTTGCATCGCTCAATCATTGCGACAAAAATTTGTCTAATATGAAGCATATTTTATTTCACCGAAAAATAGAGCATTTTACCACTTTTCGGTGAAATTATTTACAAATAAGTTTCATCAAATGTCCAAATCATCTAACGGACTTTTTATCTTCTGAAATCCTTTTTTCGTAATATGAGTGTAAATTTCGGTCGTTTTGCTGCTCGCATGTCCCAAAAGTTCTTGAATGTAGCGTAAATCAACCCCTTTTTCCAATAAATGCGTCGCAAAACTGTGTCGCAACGTATGCGTCGTCGCCCTCGAATTAATACCCGATTTCCGTTTGGCATCTTCAAAGATTGCTTGAACGCCCCTATCACTATATTTCCCACCTGTTTGTCCTTCAAAAAGCCAGTCAACAGGCTTATAAAGGGCGCGATATTTTTCTAATATTTTTAAAGCCTTTTCCGATAAAATCGTACATCTATCTTTTTTGCCTTTGGCATTGTGAATCAAAATACGTTTGTCATCTAATTGTAAATCATTGATTTTCAATTGTGTAACCTCGCCAAGCCGCAAACCTGCTGAATAAATTAACATCATTACACATTGATGTTTTAAATTATCTATGGATTTTAAAAAACGAGTCACTTCCAATTCACTCAATACTTGTGGCAATTTTTGAGGTGTTTTAGGACGGAACAATTTTTCAACTTTCGCTTCTTGATTCACCACATTTGCATAAAAAAATTTTATTGCACTCAACAAACTGTTTTGATAACTTTCTGAAATTTGGTTTTCTGTAATGCATTTTGCAACGTAACTATCTATCTGTGAACGCGTTAGGAGGCTGGGCTTCGTATCATCATAATGGATAAAAAGTTGGCGCAATAAATTTTTATACATTTTAATTGTCCTCCAACTGTACCGTTTTAAGGTCAATGCTTGTTCAAACGCTATAATGGCAATTTCATAACGCGCTTGAACCGTTGGTTTTGGCGGCACCAGTAATTTGGGTGGAATCGTTCCTTCCAAAATATCAGGATTCGGTTCAAACGTCCAAATCAAAACTTCTTTCAAATATTGTTCTAAAAAACGCAATGTTAATTTTGTTTGTGGCACTTCCCAAACGAACCAATTTCCATTCCACGTTCGTCCATTAATATTTTTAATAATGGGTAAATACTTGTCTATCAATTTTTTAGGAATGTCTAAATACCAATTTTTCCGATTGGATTCTAATTGAAAGATTACAATTTGTTCCCGCGAACGATGATACGACGGACGCAACAACGGCGCAACATGCGTCAATACAAATGGTGTTTCTTTATCTATCACAAGATTATTTCCGAAATGCGCTTTACATTTATCGGCTATATCTTTGGTTTTTGGAACACTCCAAACCTTTTCAGCCTCATGCCAGAGACTATTCCTCAATTTTGAAATAAAAGTAATCCAAGGTTGCTGATGCGGCGGCACGATTAGAAAAACACGATTTTGTTTTGTTTCGCAAAATCGAGCTATAATTTTTTCGATTTGTGGCGATTCAGAAGCCATAATATCCATTCGGGGCGGATCTATCGGCGATTTTTCGCCTAAATGAAGCTCTAATTTTATTTTTTCTGGCAAAATAATCGTTTCATTTTCAAAAACCTGTTTAAATTCGCGCCAAGATATTTCGGTGTGCGCAATGTGCCAACAGAGGTGTTCGGGCGACCAGCGACTCCCGCGCAATGATTTCATCTTGTTTGGAAACGATTTATCATATTGGAGATTCGTAATGCCAATACGTTGCATTTGTTCAAATGTAATAGATTGAATGTGTAATTCCATTGGTAAAAATCTTTTTTTTGAATGTATGATGGGTTTAAAAGCACAAAATTAGGTGCGTTTATTCAAAAAATCAATTTTTAAAATATTGATTATCAGCGTTTTATAAACTTAACTGTGTGTAAACCGCTTTAATCGTTTAAAACCGCTTTAATCGTTTAATCCTTATTCTTAACTTTATAAATCTTATAAATTCGCTATGAGCCAACTATGTAAACAATGCAAAATTCTGATTAAAGGGCGTTCCGATAAATGTTTTTGTTCGCCAAAATGTAAAAATGCATTCAATAATGAACAAAAAAAAAGAACGCGTTTGGTAACAGAAGAAATTGATGGGTACTTGCATCGCAATCGAATTATTTTAAATCAAGTCATGGGCAATGCGGTAAAACAAATGGTGGATCGTTTAGTTTTGGTGCGCGAAGACTTCAAATTTGATTATTTTACAAGCATTTATATCAATAAAGAAAACAAAATGTATCGTTTTGTTTATGATTATGGATGGATGGATTTTTCAGACCAAAAAGTATTGATTATTAAAAAAATGGTCATTTAAGATGTAATGATGAATTTTGTAATCCATTTAAAAATTTCATAAATCTTAATTTTGACCCATTTTTTTGTTTTTTTAACTTACTTTTGCTCTGAAAAAAAGAATTATGGCGAAAAATTTATTTCTAACCCATCGGTTTTTCATCGGATTGGGGATTCTGATAGGCATTTTTTTGGCATCGTTTCCGTTCAAAATTTTATTTCCTGTGGCGCAGGCGATGGTGGTTATGTTTGTAGCATTGGCGTTGGCGGATACGATTTTGCTTTTTCACCGCAATACGCGCCTGTATGCAACGCGCCGTATGCCAACTTTGATGTCGCTCGGCGACCCAAATCCAATTGAATTGCGCATAGAGAACCCGACAGGTTACGATTGGCGGCTGACGGTGATTGATGAATTGCCCTTTCAATTCCAAAAACGCGATTTTGAACTTCAAATGACGGTTCAAGCGGGTCGTTCAACCGAAACAATATATGATTTGACTCCAACCGAGCGCGGCGAATATCATTTTGGCGATATTTTGTTATTGGCGGCATCGAGTTTGGGGTTGGTGCAACGGCGGTTTCGGATTCCTGCGGCGGCGATGATTCCAACGTATCCATCTGTGGTGCAGATGAAAAAGTATGAGTTGAAAGCGGTCAAACAGATTGCGAATCAATATGGTATTAAAAAAATTCGGCGATTGGGGCATAGTTACGAGTTTGAACAAATTAAAAATTATGTGCCAGGTGATGATATTCGGACGTTGAATTGGAAGGCAAGCGGGCGACGTGCCACCTTGATGGTCAATCAGTATGAAGATGAACGTTCGCAGCAAGTGTATTGTATTTTGGATAAAAGTCGGGTGATGCGGCTGCCATTCAATGGTTTGACGCTGTTAGACCATTCCATTAATACGGCTTTGGTGATTTCCAACATTATTTTGCAGAAAAAAGATAGAGTGGGGCTATTCACCTTTTCGGATAAACTCGGCACAACGCTCGCTGCCGATGCGCATCCGCGACAATTGCAACGGATTTTGGAAGAATTGTATCATCAAAAAGAGGGCAGTAGTGAGGCAAATTATGAATTATTGTATTACGCTGTACGCAAATTAGTGAGAGGGCGGAGTTTATTAATGTTTTTCACGAATTATGAAAGTTTATTTGCATTGGAGCGCGCTTTGCCGACATTGCGTTTGTTGAACAATTTACATTTATTAGTGGTCGTGGTTTTTAAAAATACGGAAATCGAAAATTTCGCGCTTGAAGATGCCGAAAATACAGAAAGTATTTATAATCAAGCCGTTGCGCAAAAATATGCACGTGAAAAAATGCAAATGGTTCAAAAATTGAGGCAACATGGCATTCAAGCGATTCTGACGCGACCTGAAGATTTGTCTATTCACACTATTAATAAATATTTGGAATTGAAATCTCGTGGACTGATATAAGTAGCAAACTTCTTACTTAGATAAATGATTGATAATCAATTAGATACACCGTTTGGAAGGTTTCAAACCTTCCAAACGGTGTTGTTGTTTATTTAGCTCCTGCAATAAAAAAAACGCATCGCTTGCCTATAACAAACGATGCGTTTTTATCAAATGTGTCAACTACCTATTTTGATTGCTTATTGTGGATTTCGGAATGTGTTAATTATAATTTATTGATAATCAATATATTACGCAATCCGCAATCCGCAATTAGTCATCGTGATGTCCGTGACCATGTTTTTTACCATGTCCTTTTTTCTTGCCATTTTTCTTGTCATCGCCTTTGGCGCAACAAGGATGCCCCGCAGCGTGTCCATGTTTGCATGTAGAACTATTGTTATTACCATGATTACAAGTCGAATTATGTCCTGCATTGCCATGATTGCAGGTAGAACCATTGTTCGTATTGCCATGATTACAAGTCGAATTGTGTCCTGCATTGCCATGATTGCAAGTAGAACCATTGTTCGTATTGCCTTGATTGGACGTAGAACCATTGTTCGTAGGGTTAGGAGTCGTATTGCCCCCTCTTTTACCACCAAGTATGACAGGCAAATCCTTGGTATTTTGAGGTGTTGAAGTACCTGTGCCGTTGCTACGCGATCCGTTGCCTAATACAATTGGTAGATCACTCGTATTTTGAGGCAAACCTTTACCCGCATTGTTCGTAGTAGGTCTTCCCAATGGGAGGTTAGACGTATTTTGAGGTGCGCCCGTTTGAGCGAAAAGGCTGCTGCAAAAAGCTGCCGTACAAATCGTAAGAAAGAAATTTCTCATAATAGAGACATTCGGTTTGTAAGTGATGAACAAAAATTTGCTTGATGGTGCAAAGGTAAACCTTTACGGTCTATCAAACCGTTAAACTCAGTTTAACAACTCGTTAAGATGAGGTTAAAAGGCAAAAACAACGCCATAAATAATGAATGATGAGTGATGAATCGTAGAATTCATCATTCATCATTCATCATTTTATTGTTGTTTAATTGGATTCAACGCCATATAATAGATTAATCGCCATTCATTACCCGATTTTAAAAAACGGCGTTCAGCTGCAAAGGCAGCATTTTTATGAAAAATCATCTCTACAACTAAGGGCGGATTCGCCATTTTAAGACTAAATTCACTACGTACTAAGCTGTCTATCAATGGTTTGTGAATAATCCAATTTTCAGCAGTCCAAGGTCGAGGATTGGGGTCGCTGCTGTAAGAATCCGTGCCTTCCACTGGAAATTGAATGTGCGCCATTTGATACGCGCTGTCCGCATGAAATTTGTCGTAAAATTGTTGAAAATCGGCACTCAAACCTGTCTGGGAGGTGCTTTGTTTGCCGCGACACGCGCACAGAAGGAGCGCGAGAACGATGTAAAACCATTTTTGATTAGAAGCCATAATTACTTTTTTTGAATTTGGCGTAAAATTACTAAAAACATTGTGCTTTTAAATCAAATCAATAAGTGACTTTTCAGCCTTTTCTGCTTCTAAAAAAATACATATAGATTTCTATATATTTTCTTTTTTTTGAACTAAGAATGTTTTACCTTTGTTAAGTAATTGAAATAAATGTTGTTGTCAAGTTTAATATTTAATTGATAATCAATTGATTATAAAATTTATCATTCATCATTTATCATTCATCATTACTTATGAAAATTTCGCTAATAGCGGAAAGGAATAACAATTTTTAACTTCCGTATGATTTTTTAAACTCACTTTGGTCAATAATTGTCATCTTTGCGCCATAATTGACCATTAATCAACATCTGTTTTTATGGATCCGCTCAAAATTAAGTTTAAAGAAAAAGCAACCGCGATGAGTGCCGACATTAAGGCAATGCTCAAAACGCATGGAAATGTCGTAATTGACCAAGTGACGATTAGCCAAGCCTATGGCGGCATGCGCGACATCAAAAGTATGATTTGGGAAACGTCGTTGTTGGATGCGCAAACGGGCATTCAGTTTCGCGGTTTTACGATTCCGCAATTGCAAGAAAATTTGCCAAAAGGCAAAGGCACTGAACCCCTTCCCGAAGGTTTATTTTGGTTGATGTTGACGGGCGAAATCCCGACCGAAACCGAAGTACAATGGCTGAGTGATGAGTGGGAGCGTCGGCGCAACATCCCGAAACACGTTTTCAATGCCATCAAAGCGTTGCCGAAAGACGCGCATGCGATGACGCAATTTTCAACCGCAGTATTGGCGATGCAGACGGAAAGCATTTTCGCCAAACGCTATGATGAAGGCATGCCAAAATCAGAGCATTGGGACGCGACGTATGAAGATGCGATGAATTTAATTGCCGCATTGCCGCAAATTGCAGCGTACATTTACAGAAGAAAGTACAAAAATAGCAAATATATAAAACCCAATGATTCATTGGATTGGGCGGCGAATTTCGCACACATGCTGGGCGTTCAAGGCGATGAATTCAAAGATTTGATGCGCATTTATTTGACGATTCACGCAGATCATGAAGGCGGAAATGCGTCTGCACACGCGACGCATTTGACGGGTTCGACATTAAGTGATCCGTATTTGGCATTCACTTCGGCAATGAACGCGCTTTCGGGCCCGTTGCACGGGTTGGCAAATCAAGAAGTTATTAAATGGATTTTTGATATGTTGGAAGATTTGGGGACGACCAAACCAACAAACGAACAAGTCGCTGAATATACGCGTAAAACATTGGCTGCGGGAAAAGTGGTTCCTGGTTATGGACATGCGGTGTTGCGGATGCCCGACCCCCGTTTTACGGCGCAGCTGACTTTTGCCCAAAAACATACGCCAAATAGTGATATTGTGAAGGTGGTTTGGCAGATTTTTGAAGTGGTGCCGCCGATTTTGCAAAGTTTGGGCAAGATTAAAAATCCTTGGCCCAATGTGGATGCCCATTCTGGTGCGCTGTTGGTGCATTACGGGATGAAAGAATTCGGATTTTATACGGTGATGTTTGGGGTTTCGCGGGCATTGGGCGTTTTGGCGCAATTGTGTTGGTCGCGGGCTTTGGGCTTCCCGTTGGAACGTCCGAAATCGTTGACAACCGAATGGGTTCAGAATTTTATTGCGAAACAAGCTACTGTTTAGATATAATATTTTGAATTAGGGATGAAGGATTTTTAAGAAAGCAAGAAAAATTCTACTTGATTTTTAAAATTCCTTCATTTTTACAGGTTAAACGAAAGGAAATTTTTAGAATACAAAAAAAGGTTAATAGGATTGCTTTCCCGCAGATTTTCGCAGAAAAAGAGTCCAAAAGAAAATCTGCGAGAATCTGCGGGAAAAAATAGATTCAATCTTTAACAACTTTTGGGTATCAAAATCAAAATAATAACTTTTTTTCCAACATATCCTTCACTTAGCACCTATTTTGAAGAAAAATAGTTGTTTTTCCAAATTTTACTTAACTTTGACTTTTAAAACGCTCACATTATCATTAAACAAACTATCAAATGAATTTTTCTGAATGAAGAAGTATCTTTTACTACTGCTCGCTTTTGCGTGCGTTTTCATTTTTCCATTTCTTGGAAGTTATATGAAATTTGGGGGTATGCCGCCAGGATATGGCACTTTCCCTGCGCAACAACAAACCATGATTCCATTACCACCGTTTAACCAAACGCTTTTTAATCTTGGTTGCGTTTTATTCCTTGCGCTGTTTGCACCGCTGATATTTCCGCGCCTGTTTGGATTTAAAAAACCTGATTTGCGCAACGAACCGCCAATAACAATGGTTCCATTTCCAAAATGGTTCATGCCCGCGCTGATTACGATGTTCATTTCATGGTTTTTCTTATGGAGCCGCATCAGACCGATAGATGATTTTATGTTTGTGCCGTTGTGGTGGTCGTTCATTTTGGTACTGGACGGGTTGGTGTATAAACGCAATCAAGGTCGTTCTTTAATTGCGACGCGTCCGACGACGATGAAACTTTTAGCGGCAGTGTCTTCGTTTAGTTGGTTCGTATTTGAATACCAAAATTTTTTCGTGCTTGAAAATTGGTATTACCCGAATAACCATACGTTTACGAATTTTGGCAATATCACTTGGCAATTACTCTCTTACACAACCGTTTTACCCGCTATATTTGAATGGTATTTCCTTTTGCGCACGTTCCCCAAGATGAACAAACAGTATTCAGAAGGCAAAATCATTTCCATTGTACCGATAGGGCTCTCTATTTTATGGGTTGCTGCCGTGATTTTACTCTTTTTGATGGGCTATTTTCCACACGCTTTATTTTGGATGTTGTGGGTTAGTTTGATACCCGCGTTGGTTCCCGTGATGACATTGAACGGTTATTGGACTCCGTTCACACCGATTCAACAAAAAGGAGATTGGTCAAACCTCTTTTTGATTGCCATTGCAACCTTATTGAATGGTTTTTTCTGGGAATTTTGGAATTTTGGGAGTTATTGGTTTCAAGACAAGGCAACGACGAATCCGAATTTTTGGAAATATGCAGTGCCTTATGTGGACAAATATTATCTTTTTTCGGAAATGCCGATTTTAGGCTATGCGGGCTATTTGTTGTTTGGGATTGTTTGTTGGATTTTGTGGTTGGCGGTCGCATATCTCTTGAAATTTGATTATCGGATTGATATAAATGATTCAATGAATGATTAATACTTGATAAAAATTGAAATTGGGTTGATGGATGTACGGATTGCACGGATTTTCATAGGATTTTTACGGATTTCAAACCGTAAAGATCCGTGCTAATCTCGTGAAAATCCGTACAATCCGTACATCCGTCAACCCAATCCATGCTTAATTTTTTTTTTTTCTATTACTTAGATTCTAAAAATTAACAAACTAACTTATGGAAAACAAGGTTTTCGCACCTACTTCGTCTATTGAAACTAAAATTCTTGCTGCTACTTATCAAGTAGTGAATATTCTTGCTGAAAATAAAAATTTTATTTTCTACAAAGCAATCTATTTAGAAGATAATTCTGTTGTCACGCTCAAAGTCGTCGCAGCTTCACAACCCTCAGACACCGAAATCGCACACATCACTACTGAATACGAATTACTCAAAAATTTAAACATCGCAGGTGTACCCAAAGCCATTGCTTTAAAATTTGATAATTCAAAACCTATTTTAGTTTTAGAAAGTTTGGGCGACCAATCCTTATCGGAATGGGCGGCAGAAAAACCATTAAATTTAAAACCATTTTTAGAAACAGCGATTGCCATTTCAACCGTTTTAGGCGCGATTCACGAGCAAAATATCACGCATAAAAATATCAATCCAAAGAGTATTTTAATAAATCATCTCTATAAAGCATTGGTAATCATTGATTTCGGTTTAGCGACGAAATTAGGTAGAGAAAAACAATTTGGACAAAACCTTCAAATCCTCGAAGGAAACCTACCTTACATCTCGCCCGAACAAACAGGGCGCATGAATCGCTCTATTGATTATCGCACCGATTTGTATTCACTTGGGTTCTGTTTTTACTACTTATTGACGGGTTCGGCTCCGTTTGAAAGCGATGATATGATGGAAATGATTCATTTCCACATTGCCAAAAACATAGATCCGCGCCCGTTAGAGAAGTTGGGTGTTCCACCGATTTTGATTGCAATTATTTTGAAATTGACTGCCAAAATTCCTGATGACCGTTATCAAAGTATGCGCGGATTGATGGTGGATTTGAAAAAATGCCTTCAATTCATTCAAAAGAAAGCAAAAATAATTGATTTTCAATTAGGCAGTGAAGATTTATCATTGGATTTCAGAATTCCAGAACATTTATACGGCAGAACGGTCGAAATGAATCAACTTTTGACGGCGTATGAGCAAGTGGCGGCAGGCGAAAATTTGTTAATGATGATTGATGGCAATTCTGGGATTGGAAAATCGGCGTTAGTGCACGAGATTCATAAACAAAATGTTAAACAAAAAGGGTATTTCATTGCGGGCAAATTCGACCAATTTAAAGCTAAAATTCCTTTTTACGCTTTTTCAAAGGCATTTTCAGAACTTTTGCGCCAAATTGTCAGTGAGCCGACTGCCAAAGTGGAGGCTTATAAAACGGCTTTGCGCAACGCATTAGATACGAATACTTCGGTTTTAGTGGATTTGATACCGTCGTTCGAGGTGCTGCTCGGCAAACAAAATCCAACAACTCCGTTAAATCCTACTGAAGCCCAAAATCGTTTTTTCTTCACGTTGCGGGATTTTATCAAAGTTTTTGCAACGAAGGAGCATCCTTTAATTATTTTTTTGGACGATTTGCAATGGTGTGATGACGCATCGCTGCTTTTTTTGAAAGACCTTTTGACTCAAAAAGTACCTTATTTGTTCCTCATCGGCGCGTATCGGGGCAATGAAACGCCGATTGGACATCCGCTTTTGTTGACGATGGACGCGTTGCAAGCTTCAAAACGGATCCAAACCATTGTTTTGAACCCATTGCAAGAAGCACATGTTCAAAAAATGGTTGCCGATACGCTTCACGCGCCCGAAACTGAAACGCAACTTTTAAGCAATATCGTCTTCAAAAACACGGCGGGCAATCCTTTTTATGTGATTGAGTTCCTAAAAAACATTCATTCCGAAGGTTTTATCAAGATGGATCACCGAAAAGGAAAGTGGGTTTACGATTTGAACCAAATTGCTCAATTGAAAGTTTATGAGAATGTGGTCGAAATGTTGTCGCAAAAATTGAAGGAATTACCCGATTTTTGTCGAACGGAACTCCAAATGGCAGCGTGTCTTGGCGATACCTTTGAACTCAAATCGCTGGCGGCGTTGTTGGAAAAGCCTGCGATGGAGGTATCGAATCATTTGTGGCCCGCGATTAAAGCCGAAATTATTGTGCCATTGAGTGAAAATTATCGGTTTGTGTCGGGGAATCAAGATTTTGGAGTGGCGTACAAATTCCAACATGATAAAATCCAACAAGCGGTTTACGAAAGTATTGACGATGCTACTAAAACTCAATTTCATTATAAAATTGGGAAATATTTGACAAAATCGAGCGAAAATTTGGATGATAAGGTGATTGAAATCGTAACGCACCTCAATCAAGCGCAAAATTGGATTCAATCCGAAGCCGAAGCAACCGAACTCGCCCATTGGAATTGCAAAGCGGGGCATAAAGCGCAAACGGCGATTGCGTATCAAGCCGCGATGCAATATTATAAAACGGGGATTTCGTTATTGCCTTCAAATCATTGGCAAATGCAATATGATTTAGCCTTTGATTTGAATTTCGGATTTGCTAAAAACGCGTATCAAATTGGCGAAGTCGTTGAAGCTGAACGTTGTATAAATAATACACTTCCAAATATCACGAACAATTTGGATCAAATTAAAATCGTATCCTTGCGATTACGGCAATACACCACACTCGGAAAAACCGAAGAAGGCATTCAACAAGGTTTAAAAGGATTGGCATTATTGGGCATCCAATTGCCCGAAAAACCAGGTGCAGGTTCCGTTTTTAAAGAATTATTGGAAGCGAAATGGCGACTCAGAGGCATCGAACCCAATACCTTATTGGAGCGACCCGTGATGAGTGACCTTGAAAAATTGGCGGCAGCACGATTGCTGACCGAAATCGGACCGTGTGCATACATTTTAGGGAACGACAATTTATATGCGTTGACTTCCTTGAAATTGGTTAATTTATCCTTGCAATATGGCAATTGTCCAGAATCTCCTTATGCTTACATAGCTTTCGCGGCGGTTTTGGGGGACGCGTTTGGGGATTACACGTCGGCAGAACAGTTTGGCAAATTGGCGATTGATTTAACGGAGCAACTCCATAATATTGAATATCGCTGTCGAGTCATTGCGGCGTATGGCGTTTTGTTGCATCATTTCAGCCGCCCGTGGAAAGACATGAATGATTGGTATAAAAAAGGCATTGAAGCGGGCTATCAATCGGGCGATTTATTTTTCTTAGCTTTTTGTGCGGCGAATTGCACGATTTGGGATCCAACATTGGACTTGACCACTTCGCACCAAAAACAAACAAAATATTTAAAATTAGTTCAAGAAACGCGTTATTTAGATGCTTTAGATACGGGTCAGTTATACTTGCAGCTGACTCAAAATGGGCGCAATTTAACAAAGAGTCGTTTTTCGTTAGATGATGACGCATTTAATGAAAAAGAATATTTGCAAAATATGATGCAACGCAAATATTTATCGGGTATTGGGATTTATTATATAGCGAAAGCCGAGATTCATTTGATTTATGACGATTTTGAAACGGCATTTCAATTCATCCAACAAGCTGAACCTTATAAAAAATCATTGTTCAGCAATATTAATTTGGTTAAATTGTGCAAAACCCATTTTTTCATCGTTTCGAGTTTATTGGAAGGAGCGAGTGGTTTCCAAAAATGGAAATTCAAAAGGCAATTATCAGCTACCCGCAAAATGTGGCGAAAATGGGCTAACTTTAATCCTGTCAATTTCTTACATATTCAATTATTAATGGATGCAGAAGTGGAAAGTCATCAGAATCAAGTTAAAAATGCCAACGCGCTGTACGAACAAAGTTTCAAAGCCGCACAAACCAATGGATGGCGGGCAGATGCGGCGTTCGCCCTCGAACGATATGCGAAGCATTGTTTAAAAAATAAGATGAATTTGGTGGGTACCGAATGTTTATTACAAAGTATTGCGCTGTATCAGGAATGGGGCGCGACCCGAAAAGTGCTGTTTTTACAAGAAAAATATGCAACCCTTTTAAGTCTGAGAACGATTAATCATTTGAATACCAATAGCTTAGAATCAAAAAACTTAAAACACAGTATGGAAAAATTTGATATGGATATGGCGAGTATTATCAAAACGTCGCAAGCGATTTCAGGAGAAATCGTGATAGAATCGCTGTTGTCTAAAATGATTCAAATCATTGTGATGAATGTCGGTGCTGAAAATGGGGTTTTGTTGCTCGAAAACAACGAAAATCTATATGTTCAAGCGACTTCGTACAATCAGGAAGTGCGTATTATGCCAAATATTCTTTTGAAAAATTATGCGCAAATACCACAATCTTTGGTCAATTACGTTTCGCAATTGCGCGAGGCGGTGGTTTTGAACGATGCGGCGGTGGATGGGCAATTTAAAAACGATGCGTATATTTCGGGTGGGCAAATCAAATCCGTTTTATGCAGCCCGATTATTTTGTTAAACAAGCTGTATGGCATCATTTATTTGGAAAATAACATTTTGACCAACGCTTTTACGGAAGAACGGTTAAAAGTATTGAATTTATTGTCTTCGCAAATGGCGATTTCGATTCAAAATGCGTTGCATTATGCGAATTTGGAAGAAAAAGTTGCATTGAGAACCGCCGAATTGTCGCGTTCCTTAGAACAATTGAAATCGGCACAACTTCAATTGGTTCAATCTGAAAAAATGGCTTCACTTGGTGAATTGACCGCAGGCATCGCGCATGAGATTAATAATCCAATTAATTTTGTTGCGAGTAGTTTGCAACCGTTGAAACGAAATTTAGATGCGTTAAAAACGTTGATTGACAAATATGATGAATATGCTGAACAGCCTTCGCCCGATAAATTGCAAGAAATCATTGATTATAAGGAAGAAATAGATTACGATTATACCAAAGATGAAATTGAAATGTTGCTCGGCAGCATCAGCGACGGCGCACAGCGCACGACTGAAATTGTGAAAGGCTTGCGGAATTTCTCTCGTTTGGACGAAGCCGACCGCAAAAAAGCATCTTTGAATGAGGGGATTGAATCCACTTTGTTGATTTTGCAAAGCAATTTGAAACAAAAAAATATTCGTTTAGTCAAATTATTGGGTGAAATTCCAGAAATTCAATGTTATGCGGGGCAATTGAATCAAGTTTTTATGAATATTTTGAATAATGCGATTCAAGCCATGCCGCAACAAGGGACTTTAACCGTTAAAACGTTTTTAGATGTGCAGGACAATCTACTTAAAATTGCCATTTCAGACACAGGTTCGGGTATTCCAGAAGCCATTTTGAGCAAAATTTTTGACCCGTTTTTCACGACCAAACAAGTTGGCGATGGGACGGGATTAGGATTGTCCATCAGTTATGGCATTGTTAAAAAACATAATGGGACGATTGAAGTCGAAAGTGAAGTTGGAAAAGGTTCAACTTTTGTGATTCAGTTGCCAATTCAGTAAAGAAATAAAATAAAATTTGGTTTTGTCATGCCTACTTGACTGCGTGATGAGTGTTTTCCCGCAGATTTTCGCAGATTCGGGTTCTTAGAACCTTCATTCTGTGAAAATCTGCGGAAAAATGTTACTCAAAATGGCTTAAATGGAGGCAGGAATTTGCCCAAACACTTCTTGAAAAACAGCAGGCGGTACATATTTTTCAATTTTTTTCACGGCTGCTTCTTGTTGCGCGACTTTATTTTGCAAGGAAAGCAACATTTTCCGATTGGTTTGCTGCAAATGATAAAAATTCAACGCATTATCAAGTGTCATTTTGAGTTCTTGATAATCCCACGGTTTGGTAATGTATCGAAACACTTGTCCCGTATTAATCGCCCGAATAATATCTTCGATGTCGCTAAAACCTGTCAGAATCATCCGAATCGGGTCTGGAAAATCTGGAATCACCTTCTCCAAAAACTGAACACCTGTTACTTCAGGCATCCGTTGGTCGGTGATAATCAATTCAATTGGTTTTGCTTTCAAAATTTGCAAACCTTCGTGGGCGGATTTGGCAATATGTACCGTATAATGTTGCCTAAAAGTCGCTTTAAACGAAATTAAATTATTTATTTCGTCATCCACATATAAAATGTGGCAATTTTTGGTATTACTAATCATTAGTTAGTTAGTTAGTTACTTAGTTAGTTGGTTGGTTAGTTAGTTGGTTAGTTGGTTAGTTAGTTGGTTAGTTAGTTGATTATCAATGTTTTAACTAACTAACCAACGTTTGTGATTCCAATGCTTTGACGGTGTATTCATAGCCCGCCTGCACTAATTCCTTATATTTTTTCCAATCGCCCGCCCCAAATTTGGTTAAATCGGGGCGCAATAATAAATCTACTTTTTCTCTAAATTGACTCGTTTTGTAATCGCTGCACAACATCATGGATTCCACAATGCTACCGAGCATCGTCGGCACTTTATATTTGCGTTTTTCGTCCTTGCGAAACGAATCGCGCCATAATGCAAGATTCGAGGGCATTAAAGCATGTTCAAACTTTGGTTTTTCGACAAAACCGACTTCTACCGCAATAATTTTATTGGGTTTATAATGATTCACCATAGTTTCGATAGGCAAATTGTCAAAAATGCCGCCATCTATCAAAAAATCACCATCCAATAAAACAGGCGCAAAAATGCCAGGCAAAGCAATACTCGCTCGTAATGCCTCTCGAATTTTGCCCGTTTGGAACAAATGCATCTTCGCCCGCGAAATATTACTCGCCACACAATAGAGATTCAGCCAAGTATCTGACAATTCCACTTCGCCGAACTCTTTTTTCAACGATTTATCAATTTTTTCGCCTTTGACGAGCGACATATACGGCAACCAATTCAAATCAACAGGACTTTTATGAAAACTGTCTTGTAACATTGCCATCATTTCTTCAAAAGTGTTGTTCAATGCCACTGCACCGCCCACTAACGCGCCAAAACTCGTCCCACCAACGATGTCATACGCAATATTCGCTTCCCGCAACGCTTTCACGACACCCACATGCGCAATCCCGCGAGCCGCCCCGCCCGACAACACTAAACCAATCGTTTGCCCACTCAAATGTCGTGCAAAACGTTCACAATCCGCTTGATTCGACAATTTCAAATGTTGATGCCGCGTACAATGCGGACGCAACGTTAACCATTGAAACGTTCCAGAAGGATATTTTGTTTTGTTATCATGCAGTAAAACCAATGTTTGATTGGCAGTGATGCCTGTGGAACAATTTTCTAAAATCTGTTTTTCTAAAACGGAACATTGCGGCGAATTTTGTGCATTGCCCACGAAAATAATTTCATCCGCCTGCCGCAAACAACGATGCGTCCATTCAGACCATTCAAAATCCGATTGATACAAAATAAAATTAAACTGCGCTTCGTAACGGTCTATCCATAAAGATAATTTTTGATATAAATCCAATTGATTTTTAGTAACTTGTGCGATTTGGTCGTACCCCAAATACTCATTAATCAAATCACTACTCAATGGCAGCACTCGCCCATGCCTCATCAAATCCGCTTTAATCGTCGCCATAAACGCCGCCATATCTACCGCAGGAGTCAAGGGTACAAAAGCAATATTCCAACGTTCACGTTTTTGTTTATGAGGTTCGACGGGTTGAGTGAGTTTTTTGATGACAATATTCATCAAATAAGCGGAATGTTCAGGAAATTTCTCCGCGATTTCAAAATAAGTCTCTCGTGTAATGTAAGCAACCACACAATCTCGCGCCGCAATGCCCGCATATCGGTGCGGCGTACCCGAAATCACGGCTAATTCGCCCGCTAATTCCCCTTGATGTATCTCATACAGCAAAGTTGGTTGTTTATTTTTGTCATAACGGACTTCTTGCAATCGCCCGCTAATCAGAATAAACATTTTATCTCCGATTTCACCCTGTTGAAAAAGGATTTCATTACTATGCAATTCCACCCAATGCACTTTATGGGTAATTAGTCCTTCCAAATAATCATCGTCTAAAATCCCAAAAAGAGCAGGTAACCACCTATATAAGTGTACTGCTTGAGCATGCTGCCCCGAATGATTGTTAATCATTTAAGTTTGAATTTGTTTTTTTGATTGGTCGTAAAATACGATGTAGTTGCTTGGTGGATGGATGATTAAAAGATTGATTATCAATCTTTTAATTATCCATCTTTCCACCAAAAAATCCTCATGCAAAAGTATAAAATTTTAATAGATAAAAAAAAAAAAATCAAAATTTTGGTTCACCAGAAGTTTAACGAATTGGCGCAAACAATTCGTTAAACGCCTGGTGAACCAAAATTTTATTCTGCCATTTTATTCAAAACGCTCAATTGTGCGCCATACGCTTTTGAAATATTGTCTTTTGTAAAAACCGTTTTAACATCGCCTGCCGCAATCAATCGTTGATTTAACAAAATAACTCTATCAAAATTTGCCTCAACTGTTGATAAATCGTGATGTACCACTAAAATCGTCTTCCCTTGCGCAGCCAACCGTTTCAAAATCTGAAAAATACGTGCTTCCGTCGTGACATCAACGCCCACAAACGGTTCATCCAAAAAGAAAATATCCGCTTGTTGACACAACGCTCGCGCAATAAAAACCCGTTGTTGTTGCCCGCCTGACAATTCGCCAATTTGCCTATCTTTCAAATGTTCCATTCCAACCTCGCGTAAAGCATTCAAAGTCAATGCTTTATCATCCACTTTTTTTTGTTCTTGCGTGGCAGATTTGAAAATCCGCGCCCATGAAAAGGTTTTTTGATGTGGGTAACGCCCCGTTTGCACAATATCCCAAACGGTTGCAGGAAAAGTCCAATCTACATCGTTTTTTTGCGGAATGTACGCAACGCGTTGCCGTTGTTGATTGATTGACGCGCCCCAAAACTCCATTTCGCCCGAAGTTGGTTCTGTCAAACCCAACATCGCCCCAAATAAAGTAGATTTTCCCGCCCCATTTGGACCAACAACCGCATACAATTTGCCCGCTTCGACCTCTAAAAAAATATTGGTCAATACGCGTTTTCTATCGTAAGAAACAGATAATCCTTTGATACTGATGATGTTACTCATATCTTTTCAATTTGATTTAAAGTGAGCCAGCCTTGTTCGCCGTTCGATAATTGCACTTTGTACCAACTGCCGATTTGGTCTAAAACCGTCAATTTGACACCTTCGCCGAGCGTTTCGACCGTCGCGCCTAATTCGTCAGGCGCACTGCGCACAAGTGTATTTTCAACCATAACTACTGCACCTTTGCGTTCGCACAAGGTATAACGATTGCTTCGTGCCGCCAAAAACGCAATTAAACTCAATGGTAATAGCACCGTTCCAGCAATAAAACCCCGTTTTTTTTGTTCGCGTTCCACTGCCATAAGCCAAAAACAGAACCCTCCAATGCCCGTCCAAAGCAATAATATAGATAAAATGCTCCATGTATCAACCGAAGCGACTCGGCGCAAAGCGTCCCACCATTGCCGCAAAAAGAAAGGTTTAATCTGTTCGGGTTCATTTTTGACCTTATCGCGGGCAATCGAAAGATTGTACGAAATATCTTCATTCGCGCCATAAAGCAAAGCCCGTTCATAATTCAAAACCGACTTACCGACTTGATTTTGCTTGAAATACGCATTGCCAAGATTGTAATATAATTCTTGAGAAGCGATGCCTTGTTTCAAAATGGCTTCATATTTTTGGGAAGCAAGGGGGAAATTGCCATTTTTATAATCACTATTTGCCTCTTGAAAATTCGCATTTGCAAACGCGATACATGGCATTAAAAAATAAAATATTAAAATAACTGTACGCATATTTTTTATTTAAATTTTTACTTTTAGAATAAAAGAACTCCATGAGGAGTCCGATATTTGTAGCAAAATTAAATTTTATTTTGAATCATTTTAAATAAATTCAAAACATTTGGTCAAACAAAGGTTTGTCTGTATTTTCGCACCGCGTTTGGTATTATCTAACTGACTTTTTTAAACAATTTTTCTTAAAAATTATTCCAAGTTATGAGCAATAACAGTCCGATTGACAATAATTACGGCAGTAAAGGCTATTGTATGATGTATTTTGGCATCTTTTTCATTTTGTTAGTTTTAACAATTGTGATGGTTTACAATAGAAATCAAACTTTTTTGTAATTGGTAATCATTTGATTTAAAATGAATTGCGGTAGAGATAGGGCATTGCCCTATCTCTACATCACGGGTTATTTTACCCATTCTAAACCAATGCCAATCGAACCGTATTCTGCTGTGAAACGATGCGCTTTGAGATAGCCGCCCCCGAAAGCGCGAATGCCTTTCCATGCAGGCATGTAATACCGCAACCCTAATTTATTGTACCAAGCACCTGGCTTTGTATAGAAATTTCCAATATACGTACCTGTCTGTAAATAAATGCTAAAGCTGCCAAACCATTGTTCATAAGCCAGAAATGGAGCTAAACGCATGGCTTGTAACCGCGCTTCATCTCGTGTATTGACGTTCAACGCATGCAAATTAAATTCATATACAGCTTGATTTTGTTCATAATCCATGCCCAAATACCAGCGCGTACTCGGATTGCGCTGGTACGCGCCCGCGAAGGTTTCAATATAAATTGGATACATGGGTCCATCAGGCAACTGCGATGCGACCCAAGCAATATCTGTTTTGATTTGAACACCAAAACGGCGTTTAACCTTATCATTCAATGAGTTATGCTTGATAAAATCTGCTGATGTCAAAGGATTCGGCGTATATTGAACACCCACATTTGCCGCCACAACGTTGATTCCATAATTCGGCAATTGCCGCGAACCATTGGAAAAATGACTAAAACTCATGCCGCCAAACGCTTTCCAGTGCGTTCCAAGTGGAAAAGTTGAAATAAATTTTAATTGAGTCAAATTATTCCAATTGGAACCAAGCGCATTATTTTTCGGATTCGTAATTGTATTGTACGGGCGCGAAGCCCAACCAAGCCCTGAACCAATAACAAAATCGGTGCGCACCTGTTTTAAATTAAAAATTTTTAAATTTAAAGTTGGGTATAGCGCGAAACCTTCTCCTAAAATCGCGTTGTCGCCAAAATTATAATACAAAAAAGACGCTCCAATCAGTGGATAATTTTGTCGTTCGTGCCAAGCCGCTTTGCCATATCGTTGATAATTGTAATGCAATTCCGCGCCCATGCTCATCGGCGGGACATCATAAGTCAATTTAGAAGTATGTTTCAATACTTTTCCGATATGAACGGACGGTTCAAAAGAAATCCCTTTTGGAATTTGTCCAAATAAAGGATTATTTACTATTAAAAAAAGTAAGATGTAACGATTTTTGTTCATTGTACCGTTAAGTAGTTAGTTACTTAGTTGGTTGGTTCGTTAACTAATTGATTATCAATATTATAACTAACGAATCAACCAACTAACTAACTATTGCATATTGATTGATAATATATTGAAATGCCCCTAAAATATGTTCTAAATCATTGATATAGAATCGTTTAGGATGCACAAAAATAATATTATCTTCTAATTTTAAAAATTGCCAATCTTCGCCCGTCGTCACACACCCGTAAATAAAAGGTTGCGGGAGACCGTTCTTATCGTTAAAAATTTTCGCACCTAACATTTGCGCGACACATTGTCCCATGCCAAACCAAATTTTTTTTTGACGGAACGCAAAGAATAAGAAGAATATCCTGCCATAATGCTTTTTTTTATAAATTATTTTAACCGTTTTAAAAATTTTGCGTCGGCGCGACAGGGGTAGGCACAGGCGGCGCAGTTATTTCAAAACCTTTTTTTCTTAAAAAAGTTTTAGAGTCTGGGAAAAACACATTGGCAGAATCCATTTTAAAAAACGTATGTTGATTTTGAGTGGAATTCAATAAATATTGATCTGCATATTTATAGGTGGTCAACGTATATTTTAAACTATCTTTCACATACACAACTAATTGATTATCAATGTAATTGGTCACATCGAAGGTAATATTTTCTTGAAAATGCGTTCCAGAAGTATGTGCAATTTCAGTCAAATATTGGTTAAAAACAGGTTGCAAAACTTCATATTCTTCATTGACCGATTCCCAAATTTGACTTTTATTTCTTAAAAACTTATAAACTATTTTTTTATTCATCGAGCATTCAACGCGTTGAATATCGTTTACTTCCCAATTAAAAATGGTAGTATTGCGCAATTCATTGAAATTTTTATCTAATAAGTGCATCAAATCGCCCTTTACGTAATGCGCAACGCGCTCACCTGGCAGCGCGACAATTGTAAAAATATTGCCCGTTAATGAATCTTTTTCCAATTTTTGAACATAAAAGGTTTGAACATCTCCCGAATCAGGCGTGATTTGAACCATCACAGGAGCCGTTTCAGGAGTATTTTGCACCCAACTTGCAGCCGTGCTTCGAAAAGATTCCAATCCTCTGAAGACATTCAAATAAACTTGAATATCTTTGGCAGCAATTTTGGCAGAAATGCTATTTTTCACGGCAATCCAATCTTGATTCTGACGTACAAAAATTAATTCATCTCCTGTCGTTTGTCGGATACTAAATGTTTTAACTTTCGGTGGTGGCACCGCAACCAAAATCGCCGTCAAAACGGTATCGCGCCGTTTCAAACAACCTTCGCTCACCTTGAATGTGGCGAATAACAAAAAACACACGCTGAAAAAAATCCGAAAAGGACGGTTTTTTACTATCAAACGATACATAAATCGGAGTATCTTTGCTAAAAGTTTTCCCATTTTTTGAAACTATTTTAGGAAAAAAGTTGTTAGTTTAATTATAAAACTTTCTCTTTTAATGATGAATGATAAATGATAAATGATGAATCGTGCCTAATAAATTGGATGCACAAGTCATTGAAAATCAACAACTTAATATGAATCATTTTTTTAAAAATTACGATTATGCCTTTAAATATTCCAGACCCTACTTTTGAGCGTG
The DNA here is from genome assembly GCA_041192405.1 of Bacteroidota bacterium. Classification (GTDB taxonomy): domain Bacteria; phylum Bacteroidota; class Bacteroidia; order Chitinophagales; family Saprospiraceae; genus JAAFJT01. The sequence goes on from JBEEMZ010000024.1 coordinate 21,923, forward strand.
TCGTCATTGTTGGCGGCGGCTTTGCAGGCTTGATGATGGCGCGGCAACTTGCCAATACGCGTTATCAAGTCGTTTTGTTGGATAAAAACAATTATCATCAATTCCAACCCTTGTTTTACCAAGTGGCGATGGCAGGTTTGGAGCCGAGTAGTATTGTGTTCCCGTTCCGCAAAGTGTTTCAAAAATGTGATAATGTGTTGTTTCGTGTCGCAGAAGTGACCGAAATTTTGACTGCTGAAAACGCGTTAATCACCGACAAAGGTAGGATGAAATACAATCATTTAGTAATATCTGTCGGTGCGGATACCAATTATTATGGCAATCAAAAGGTTGCAGAATATGCAATTCCGATGAAATCGGTTGCAGAAGCGTTGTTTTTGCGCAATACGATTTTGGACGATTACGAAAAAGCCCTGTTATGTTCTGACGAAAATGAACGCGAAAGTTTGATGGATATTGTTATCGTCGGTGGCGGGCCGACAGGTGTTGAAGTCGCGGGCGCGTTGGCAGAAATGCGCGAAAACGTGATGCCCAAAGAGTATAAAGAATTGAATCACAAAGGAATAGATATTTACTTAATTCAAAGTAGTGATATTTTATTGAAAGGTATGTCCGAAAATGCAGGCGTTCAAGCTGAAAAATTTTTGCAAAAAATGGGCATTATCATTCATAAAAATTGTCTTGTGACGGATTATGATGGCGAACTTGTTACGATAAAAGATAATACAACTCAAGCGATTTCGACGATTCGCAGTAAAAAAGTGATTTGGGCGGCGGGCATTATTGGAAATGCGTTGAATGGAATGCCAAAAACGGCTTATGGCGCAGGTAGAAGATTGAAAACCAATGAGTTACATCAAGTAGAAGATTTTAATAACATTTACGCGCTGGGCGATATTGCGCTGTTGTGCGAAGGAAAATTTGATAAAGGACATCCACAAGTCGCACAAGTAGCAATTCAAATGGGCAAAAATTTGGCAAATAATTTCAAAAATCGCTTGAAAAATAAGCCTGAAAAACCATTTTCGTACAGCGATATGGGTTCAATGGCAACGGTCGGGCGACATAAAGCCGTTGTAGATTTGTCTTTTTGGAAATTTCAAGGCGTTTTTGCATGGTTTATATGGTTATTTGTGCATTTGTTCGCGCTGATTGGATTGAAAAATAAAGTATTTGTTTTTATTAATTGGTTGTGGAGTTACATGACGTATGACCAAGCATTGCGATTGATTATTCGACCTCGTGTGAAAAATCGAACCGTTTAATAAATAATGAATGATGAATTTTATAAAATATTGATAATCAATATTTTATAAAATTCATCATTCATCATTATTTAAATTAATTTTTTTTTAAATGAAATCTAACAAAATTTTGAACTTACACACCGCTATTTTCCAAGAAAAAAAGGTTGCCCCTAAACTAATAAAAGAGTTTTTAGCTTTAGAGCAAAAACTGTATGATTTGAATGGTACGGGTACGAAATTGGAAAAAATAGCCGTTTTCAGTACAGAAGATTCTTTTTTATTCAATCCAGAAACGTTAAATCAACAAAATTTTATTGAATATTTAATATTTTTCTGTGAAATTGACTTTATTACGGAGGAGCAATCTGCCCGAATCTTAGAAGATAACGATTGTTTATCCATGTTTAAAAGATATGTGAAAAAGAGTAATATATCCAATATAGAGGCAACTTTTTTGAGTGCCGCCTTTGGAAGTCAATCGTTTTCGGAGTTCGATTATACCAACAAAACCGATGAACGAGCGCAAGATTTCATCAATAATTATGGTGATTTACCTATCTATGAGGTCGCGGATGTCAAAAGAAGGAACTTACTTATCAAAAAAGTGGTTCAAACTTGTTCCAAAAAGTTGAATATTGCGGTGGGACAACCCATTTTTAAAAGTTTTTTGACTGAAACGCTTTCAGATGCATCGAATTCGCCGCTTGTGATTCATTTTTGGACGACTGAAAAGGCGATTATTGCGGTAAAAGCCTATTGCGAAGTTTGATATGAAGCCCCGAATTGCACGAATTTTCATGAATCATATGTGAAAATTCGTGCAATTCGTATCAAAAAGCGTATTTTCACCCTGTTTTTAACGCATCTTGATTTATTTTTCAAAAAAGTATTCATGAAAAGATTCTTTTTTCTTCTTTTCGGATTGGCGATAATCAGTAGCCTTTCCGCACAAACCGCACGACGCGATACAGGTATCATCAACGGCGCGGCTTACGAAATCCAAATTCCCACAAATTGGAATAAAAAACTCATTTTGTACGCGCACGGCTATGATTCGCCGTCAAATCCGCCCAATTTTCAAAATCCATTAAACATTGCGCCCGTGTTTTTAGAACGCGGTTTTGCGGTTGCGCGGTCGTCATATCGGCTTCGTGGGTGGGCATTTCAAGAAGGAATTGATGATACTGAGGCGTTGCGCCAACATTTTGTCAAAAAATTTGGCAAAACGGATAGTACTTTTATCACAGGTCACTCGATGGGCGGCGGCATCACGATTGCAACTTTGGAGAAAAATCCTCAAATTTACAATGGCGCAATGGCACTTTGTCCACTTTCGACCCCACCTTACGAACAAACAAAAGGTGCTTTTGACTCTTATGTGATTTTCAACGCGCTGTTTCCTGACTTGTTGCCCAAAGCCGCAGACCTCATGAATCCAAAATTTCCTGCAACGTTCAGTGGTAATTTTCCCGAAAATATGAAAAAAGCACAGGAGATTGTTTCAAAAATCAAAGATAAAGACGAATTAATAACGGCATTTTTGAACTCCAGACAAATAAAAGCAAGTGATTTGGCATTTAGCTTAGTATTTTCGGAAGGCATTTTGCGCGATTTGTCGGCGCAAATCGGAGGCAATCCGTTTGATAATACAAATACTTTATATTCGGGTTTTCCGAATGATTGGGATTTAAATGGAAAAGTGGAGCGTTTGGCGGCAACGGTTTCTAATGAGCGTTTGATTAAAAACGACCGTACAGGCTTGATTGAAAAGCCCCTTTTGATGATGCACACAACGTATGACCAATTAATTCCGTCTGCTTACGGCATCGAAAAGTATGATAATTTGGTGCATGAAAAACATAAAGAATTGAATCTCAAAGTGTTATATACAAATGGGCAAGGACATTGCGCATTTTCGCCGCAACAAACCGCCGTTGCTTTTGACGCGCTCCGAAATTGGGTCACAACTGGCAAAAAGCCATCTATCATGGCAGTTGAATCGCCTGCAATGCCCACTCCTGCGGCTAAATCGGACACAATTTGTTATGAAATGCGCATTTACACGGCGCAAAAAGGCAAATTAAATGACCTTTTAAAGCGTTTCCGCAATCATACGACCAAACTTTTTGAAAAACACGGCATGACGAATGTGGGTTATTGGACTCCGTTGGACAATCCTGATGAAAAATTATATTATGTTTTGAGCTATCCGAATCGGGCGGCGCGAGAAGCCGCTTGGAAAGCTTTTAGCGCAGATACGGCTTGGCAATCGGTTGTGAAGGCGAGTGAGGCGAATGGCTCATTGGTTGCGAAAGCAGAAAATATCTTTTTGAAAACGACTGATTTTTCTCCAACTCATTGGAAATCAAGCAATAATGGAGTATGGCAATTCCGTATCTATAAAACAACTGCCAATAATTTACCTTTGCTATTGCAACGTTTTCGGGATTTCACATTCAAACGATTTGAATATTTTGGGATGACGAATCAATTATACTGGACAGCGACGGATGCGGCGCAAGGTGCGGATAAAATGTTATATTATTTTTTAACGCAGCCTTCCGAACCTGCGGCAAACGCAAATTTTGCCAAATTCGTTAAAGATCCAGAATGGATTGCAACACGCAATGCTTCCGAAGTGAAAGGTGGTGGCTCGTTGACGGAAAAAGTAGAATCTGTTTTTATGTTTCCAACCGATTTTTCGCCGATTCGGTAATTAGTTGGTTAGTTAGTTAGTTAGTTAGTTAAATCATTGATAATCAATGATTTAACTAACCAACTAATTAACTAACCAACTAATTATTTTTTTGCTGTTGATACGCTTTCAAAAGCACTATCATCTCTTGCATGGATAATTTTTTTTGATATATATTCAAAATGTATTCAACTTCCGCTACTGCAAATTGTTGAATGGAGGCAATTTTTTGTGCCGTAAAATTTGCCTGTTCATGCAATGCAATCACAAAACGAAGTTGTTGTAGCAACTTTTCAGCTTCAACTTTTTGCGTTTCAGCTTCCGCTTTTTGCTTTTCGGTTTCCGCTTTTTGCTTTTCGGCTTCCGCTTTTTGCTTTTCGGCTTCCGCTTTTTGCTTTTCAACTTCCGCTTTTTGCTTTTCGGCTTCTGCTTTTCGCCGTTCATTTTGCTGTTCTACCTTTTCCGCGAGTGACAAAGCCAAATAAGCGTCAATTGTCATGCCTGTGCGGGCATAAAAAGAATTCGGAAACATAATTTTTGCCTTTTCTGCCATTGAAGCAAGCGCGGCAAGTTCTGATTCTGAGCGATATTGAACATTTGTTTTTTCCATAAATGAACGTTGAAATTGAATGGGTAAAGCAAGAATTTCATCTACAAATTTAAGTAACGCAATTTGTGACATTGTAAACACAAAAGGACATACTTAATTAGCTATAAATCAATTTTTTATGATTTTTTTTATGATTTTTTAGTTGCGAATCAAATAAAAATTTGTACCTTTGTTGTACCAAATAACAAGGTTTTCGCCTCGTTTGGTATTAAAAAAAAACCCTATATCCTTTACAGGCTATAAGGCAACAATCTAAATAAAAAATTTTTAATTTATGAGTCTTAATTTGATTAAGCAATACGAGCATCAACAAACGTTTGATGCGAAAAGCGACCGTATAAAGTCGCTCATTGAGGCGAACGCGCCCGAAACGGTTGCATTGCAAAATGCCAAAACAAAAAACATTTTGTATATTATTTTCTCCGTTTTCGGATGGTCTGAATTAACCGCCGCAATAACGTTTTATGTTGCAACGGTTTTCGGTTTCAAACTAATTGTTGCCTGTGTCGCAGCCGCTTTTATCTCCTTTGGTTTACATTACATTGCACATTCCTTGCTTTCCAACACATGCACGGCGTTAACGTTTGCACACAACAGACATTCAAATGCAATGTCGAAGACGACCGTTTTAAGCGTCATTCTGACATTAACGCTATTTGTTTTTTTTATATACGTTACCCTTGTGCAAGGGATTAACGGATTTAAAACGTATCGAATCCAAAACGCGCCCATCGCAAAAACGGTTGTTGATTCCGTATCCAAACCCGCCGTTTCGTTGGAAATTTTCACCAAAAAAGGTCAGTTAATAACAGAACGTGCGAACGCATACGCCAACGTTAAAAACGCTGAAAATGCCGAAAACGCTGCCAAAACAACTCAAAAAAAACAACACGATTTAGAAAACGCTGCAAGATACGATAAAGAAACGGAACACCTGTTAACGGCGTTCGGTGGTTTTGCAATAATTACTGAAATTCTTTTAATTTTTTTCGCGTATGGTGTCGCATCCGATAAACGCGCCGCGACCATTGCAACGGAATCGGAGAACGCCGCAAACACTCCAAACGGTTCAAAGAACACTTGGAACGGTACAAATAACGGCGGGAACGGTAACGAAAACGGTTCAACGAACGGCGTTAACGCTTCTAAGAACGGCGTTAACGGGAACGCTTTAAGTGAAAACGTTAACACATCCGATGGAAACGTTAACGACGTTAACGTTCCGCAAAACGGCGAAAACGTTAACGGAAACGCTCCAAACGGTTCAACGAACGGAGATAACGTTAACGGGAACGGTTCAAAAAACGACTCTAATAATGAGGATGCGAACGCTCCAAACGGTTCAAATGGGACGGTTCAAACGCAGACCGTTAACGTTGAAACGATAGAAACGATTGTCGAAACGGCATTAAATAACGCTTTAAAACGCCGTCCAATTGGATTTCAAAACGTTCAAAACAGCACGAAACCGTTAACACCAATCGTTAACGCCTGTCATTTTTGCGGCGCAAATTTGGGCGAAAATGCACCGAAAACGAAAAAGTTTTGTAACGCATCCTGTCGTACCTCACATTGGAAAAACGGTAAAAAGTAAGCCATGAAATATCAAACGAATCGTTTAAAAAACGATTACAAACAATCGTTTAGAAGCATTTATAACGGTTTTCAAGGCTTGTTTTTATTGGTTTTAACGATACTGAAAACCGTTTTTTATGCGTGTGCTGCATTCTATAAAGCCATAACAAAGGATGTTGAACACCATGATTTTAGCAACAATCATTCACCAAAATTAAATAAAAAGTTTTAAAAGTGAGTAAATTAATCAAAAATTTTAATTCAAAAATTGAATTGCAAATTTTAAAATATGTACAGGGGTACGCACGAACGCCAAAAGAAATTGAAACTTTTTTTTCAGATGTGCCAATGCTTAATGATGTATTAGAAAAATTACAATTCAAATTATACCTCAAAAGAGACATCAAAAATTACGCTGCTTACAAAACGTATATGATTAATGCGAATTTAGAAAAGGAAATAAAGGAGATTGAAAGTTACAAGACTGTAAAAACAGATGAACCAAAAGAGACGGTACATTATACATTTATTGATTTTAAGAGTTTTCAAAAAGTGTATTCAATAGATGGGTACGATTTAGCAAAAGAATATGTTTACAATATTGCAAAAGAACAATTTTTAAGGACTGAAAACGAAATTGAGGACGGCGAAGGCGAAGCTGAAATTTTAGAAAATGGGAATTTTTTTGTAAGTCATAATTGCATGGGTAACGACTTTTGTTGTGAGGCATTATTTGAGATGACTCAAAAAAAACAAATGGTTCGTTTGAAAGTCCGAAAATGCTATTATACGGATGAAATCAAAAATCAAAAACACGGGTTTACAAATGAGTTTGAACCCGTTATTTATCAAAAACAAATTCAAAAAAACAATAATATGAAACATCAATTTGTCCACATGTCCAAACATCGTTTTGACAAAGTGAATTTAATCACTACAAAAAAAGGTGATGAATATAAATGTAAAGATTGCGGATGCAACGGTTTTCGAGACGGTTTAAGACCGTTCATTATGGTAAAAAAAGGAAAAGATATGTCCTTTTGCCCAAAGGCGCAATATAACAGACCTGTTACCGTGCAACTGAATGAAAGCGTTTGTATTCAATTCGGTTTTGAAATGAACAAAATTTACACGGTTGTAGATTCGCCCGACCCGAAATATAAAAACGATGTATGGGTTTTTTCAGAACAACGGAACGAGCCTGTACGATTGTTAGACGGCGAATTTTTAAGGGTTACGGATGCACCATTGGCAACCG
>JBEEMZ010000025.1:0-40709 GCA_041192405.1 Bacteroidota bacterium
TTCATTATCGTTTGAAATAAAAATCCTTTGTCAATTTAGTGGTTTCAACAGGTACCTGTCCACCTTTTTGTAGTAATTCGATGCGCACCCGTTTAAAAACTTCTTCAATTGTAATGCCTTGTGCCTTAATGTGTTTCAACAAAACGGAGGTGTATAAACCATTTTTTCCAATGCCGTCAGAAGCCGATTCACCTTGCGAAGCCGCAAAAGCCGTAATCAAACCAGTTGGCACATTTTTAGGCGTAATCCAAATATCTTCCCCATAATTGCGCCAATTTCTAAACGGATTGTTGCGGCAAGCATCTAAAATAACAATATTTGTTTTGTTGAATGCACCTGCGGCAGCCATTTTTTGTTGTAACCAATCCGTATTAACACAATCATTAGCAATATCTTCTTTCGCCATTTGTTGAGGAACATCAGTTGGCAACATAAAGTTCACTCCATCCACCTCAATGCCATGCCCCGCGTAAAAAAATAAACCGACATCATAATCTTTCAATTTAGTGCCAAATTGTCGAATCGTCTCATCCATTTGTTTTTTAATTTGATTTTCCACCAAAATCACGTCAAATCCCAAACTTTTTAACATATCTCGCATCGAACGCGCATCATTGACAGGATTTGGCAAACTTGTACCCTGTTGATATTGACTATTTCCAATAACGAGTGCCAATCTTTTTTCGGTCGTGGTGGTATTTTCGGAAGGAGAGGAGGGCAAACTTGTTTCTTTGGGCTCTTTGAGGTGTAAAATCAACTCATCACTTTTTGTAACAACGCCCCAACGATTAGTAAAGGTGAAGTAAGCACGATTAACACCCTCTTTTAAAACAATATTTTGCTTTATTCCATTGATGCAATTATCCGCTTTGACCACTCCTTGACCTCTTATTTGAGCTCCATTGACAAAAAATTGGAACATTCCTTCAGACAGCGCACAAGCACTAACTATTTGATTACTAATTGAATACGTACTATTATTAGGTGTATTCCAATAAATCAATGGTTGCGGCACAACTTTATTTTCATCATCTGCCTGAACATCTAATAAACGAATTGTTGCATCATTGTAAGCCGCAATCATCGTATGTCTATCAGGTGATAGCGCAAAATCATTGATAAACACATCTGTTTTGGTCTTTTCTAACAATTTTCCATCTGCCACATTTCGAACCATCCATGTCCAATCGGGATTATTATAACTAATCAATCGGGCATCGTCCGCCGAGAATTCCAATTGAACAATGCCTAAATTACCCGAAGGTTGTGTCCATACAGGTTTCCAATTAGAAGTATTCCAGAGTTTGATTTCACCATTTCGGGTTCCAGTGGCTAACCACCTACCATTTTTAGAAAAAACAATTTGGGTCACATCAGCTTTATTAATGGAAAGCAGTGGCGATAGTACTAATTTACTTGTCAGATAATGCCATTGTATAATGCCGCCAGCACTGCCCGCTACAATTGCAATTGTATTATTATCGGTCGTAAAGGACAGCGAATGAATGGGGTCTGAGCCACGTTTGGCTTGATACAATAATGTATAATTCATTGCATCCCAAACTTTTATACTACCATCGTAACCGCCACTGGCTATTTTTTTGCCATCAGGCGAGTAGGCAACTGCATACACATACGTATCATGTGCATTGGCAATCGTTCTCATAATCGTTCCAGTAGTAATGCTCCACAATTTCAAACTCTTGTCTTGAGCGCCTGTCAACAAAAAACGACCATCGGGCGAATACGCCATACTTGTCAAAACCTCTGTATGCCCTTTGAAATCAGCTAAAAAACGACCTGTACTTGCATCTCGAATTTGTACAGAAGGTGAAGTGACACAAGCAAATGTTTTGCCATCTGGCGCATAAGCCAAACGATAAATCGTTTCTGGCATTTTTGATAATGTTTTGTTTTCTGAAAGGACTTGTGCAGTCACGATTTCAGTACAAAAAAAAACAGCCAGTCCTAAAATAGCTTGAAAAAAACGAGTCGTTACCATTCGCAATTGGATTTAGGTTTAGGCAAAGATAACGTAAAAAAATGTTTTTTTGCTTGAAAAAAAGTGCGAACGATGAATTTTTAAAATCTTTATATAAAAGCATTTGCCACGAATTTTCACGAATCAGTTGTGAAATTCGTTCTATTCGTGGCAAAATAGAATGATTTTTATTTTTTCTTTTGTTGCTCTTGCTTTTTGACTTGCTCTTGCATTTGCTGTTGATTCGCAACAGCTTCTTCGATTTTAGAACGCCAAGCACTTTTGGGTTTTGGATTCTTTTTATTTTCTTCCAACTCTGCCAAAACTTTGCTATTATCTATGACGTAATTTTTCGTAATAACCGTCTGACCAATGTTTAATATATTGCTAAATAACATATACAAACTCAAACCTGCTGCATAACTATTGAACATAAACATAAACATTACAGGTGTCAAATATTGTACATATTTCATGGCAGGTTGTGCCGAATAATCCACATCTTTTGAGGTGTACCATGTGAAAACCAACAACGAAATCGCCCACAAAAAGGCAAATAAACTCACATGTGCGCCATAACCAGGAATATTGAAGGGCAATTTTGCAAAAATTTCATAAGAAGTCAAGTCCGTTGCCCACAAGAAACTTTGTTGTCGAAAATCAATTGTCGCAGGGAAAAACCGAAATAATGCCATCCATATCGGCATTTGCAACAAGGTCGGCATACATCCACCCAGTGGGTTTACACCAAATTCTTGATACAATTTCATCGTTTCGACTTGCACTTTTTGTTGGTCGCCGCCCATTTTCTCCTTCATTTTATCAATTCGGGGCTTCAATGCGAGGGTTTTAGCTTGCGAATACAACATTTTGTAACTCAAAGGATACAATAAAAGTTTTACTAACAAAGTCAGTAATAAAATTGAAATGCCCGCATGATGCGTCAAAGCATTGAAAAAGTCAAAAATAGGGCGAATTAACCAGCGATTAATGCTTCCAAACAATGAATTTCCGTAAGAAATCACATCTTCCAAACCAACGCCATAACTTCTCATTGCCGTAAATTCATTCGGACCGACATACATTTGCATTCCAAATGCTCCCGCACCCGATTCCATCGGAATCGCTAATTGTGCTTCGGTCTTTTTTAAATCGTCAGAAGTGAGGGCAGCCATTTCCGTTTTCGCAATCGCGTTTTGAAAACCCGTTTTCGCAATCAATGATGAACTGAAAAACTGATTGGAACTTGAAACCCATTTTACAGGTTTTTTTGCCAATTCAATGCGGTCGTCTTTTGTGCAGGAGCAATAATCTGGATTTTTATCCGCTTCTCGGAAGTACAAAGAGGTATAATTGCGTTCATAATCTGCATTTTTTTCCAATTTGTCTAACCAATTCGTCCAATTTAAGGTCATTGCTTTGGTGTCAGCCTTCAAAATAGAGCCAAAACCTTCATAACGAATGTCATAATCAATGTTATAATTGCTACCAATAACATATTTTTGTTCAAAAACGATTCCATTACCTGCATTTGCCGTGTAAGTAATCGCATTTCCTGTGACCGCAGGCGTGAAATACAACTCACCTGTTGAAATCATGCCTTTTGGAACATTCGCAGGAATATGATATTCAAACAAATTTTTATCATCTTCCAACAATTTCAAAGGTTTTTTCTCATCCTTTGCATCAATTTTAGTATGTTTTTTTAACAAAACCTCTTTGATACGTCCACCTTTATTGGTAAAAGTGATTTTAAAAACCTCATTTTCCAACGTCGAAAATTGTTCTGTACCTGCCGCCGCCGCCGCAAATGCTCCATAATCTCCAGCAAGTTGTTGTTTTTTCACACTATCGGGCAAAGCCGCAGGTGCTTGAACGCTTGCTTTTGCCAAACTATCTATGCGTCGTTGCGCATACGCGGCAGAATCTGCTTGTCTTTTGGCAGCGATTTGAGCTGCATTTGGTTGTTCGAACCATTGCCAAGCAAACATCAATATCGCAATTAACACAAAACCGATAGCGGTACTTTTTGTATCTTGATTCATTATTGAAAGGATAAATAAAAAATTAACTTTGTAATCAATTGACAATTAATTAAATACAAATGAATGATTCATGTGAACTATGAATTTATTATTAAAATTCATCATTACATTGTCATTAGTACAACCATAAATTGCCTTGTCTGACCAGATTGAACACAGTGGTTGTAAAAAACACGCAAAGTTAAGAAAAGATTAAAAAAAGAGCGCAGTTTTAACTAAAATTCCTTCAATCTGCTTGGGAAAGAAAAAACAGGAATTAACTTTAAATTAATTGACTACTTTTGTATTTAAAAAAAACTAATTTAGTAAAATCATCCTTTATTGTTCATCATTCATCTTTTATGAATCCATTTAAAGCAATAATCAAAGGCACGGGTAGCACCTTGCCTGCGCAAGTGATTAAAAACGAATCGTTTACACATCACAAATTTTATGAAAAGTCGGGTAAGAAAAGTGAAAAACCGAGTTTGGAAATCGTTGCCAAATTAGAATCTATTACAGGCATTCGGGAACGGCGCTACATTCCAGATAATGAAGATTCGGTTCCATTAATGGTTTCTGGCGCAGCAAAAGCGATTGCCAATGCGGGCATACAACTCAATGATTTACAAGGGATTATCGTCGCCCATAACGCTGGAAATATGCTTGAAAAAGGTAAAGGATTTCATACGGTTCCCAATTTAGCGGCGCGTTTAAAGCATGAACTAAAAATTGAAAATTATGATTGTTTTGCTTATGACATCTTATTTGGATGTCCAGGTTGGCTTCAAGGAGTGATTCAAGCCAAACAACATTTGGCGGATAACGAAGATGCACAAAATATTTTAGTAGTCGGTTTGGAGGTTGCGTCTCGAATGTTGGATCCACATGATTTAGATTCTATGATTTTTGCGGACGGTTGCGGTGCTTGTGTTGTGTCGAGAAGCCATGATGAAAATATTGGTATTTTATCTTATTCGACTTATTCACACGCGCAGGCAGATGTGAGTTGCATTTATCAAGGCGAATCTTATTCAGCCGATTTGCAAGGGAGTGGTTTTGTCAAAATGAATGGTCGAGATGTTTATAAATATGCAACGACTTGGGTTCCAAAAGTAATTAAAAAAGCGTTGGACAAAGTAGGAAAATCATTGAAAGATGTTGATATGTTTTTATTTCATCAAGCGAATGGCAAAATGTTAGGTGCGATTGCTCAAAATATTGCGACTTTGTATGACGATAAAACCTATAATTTTGACGGAAAAATACCGACAACGATTGAGTTTTTAGGCAATACGTCTGTTGCGACGATTCCAACGATGTTAGATTTAATTCAACATGGACAATTAGGCGATTATCAAATTAAGAAAGGTCAATTAGTTGTGATGGCATCCGTTGGCGCGGGAATGCATTGTAATGCAATTGTTTATCAATTCTAAAAATTCAACAAAATGTACTTCAATCTAAACAATTGAAGTATGTTTTTGTTATAAACTTGGTTTTCGCTAAAAATTAAACCAGAAAAAAAATTGCTTAAATTTCGCGCCCAACTTGCGTAGAAAGTTGCTCTAATAAAAATTACATTTTCTATGATTTTTTTTCTTCTGGTTTAATTTTCAGCGAAAACCAAGTTTAAAGAGAGTCAACATAAAATTTTAAATACTTCAAATGGATATTCCTAAAATTCCAGAAAAGGCAGAACAAAATTTTAAGTACGATGATAAAGGTTGCCTAATTGTCAAAAATGTGGCAACACTTCGACAGTTTGAAGGCAAAATGATTGGCACAAGTGCATGGTTGGACATTTCGCAAGAAGTTATTAATCAATTTGCGGCGGCGACTTTTGATTTTCAATGGATTCATTTGGATGCGGAACGCGCCAAATTAGAATCGCCTTTTGGTCGGACGGTTGCACATGGATTGTTGTCTCTTTCGATGTTGCCGCAATTTACATATCAATTATTGAAAATTGAAGCTGCCAAATTATTAGTTAATTATGGTTACAATAAGGTACGTTTCATTTCGCCTGTTTTGTCTGGACAGAAGATTCGTTTGAAAATGAATTTGAAATCGGTTGAGAGTAGTAGCAGAGGACATCTTGTTACCTTAGACCAGATTATTGAAATTGACGGTGTTGTCAAACCTGCTTGTATTGCAGAATCGGTTGCTTTCATTGTCGAATAGGATGCGAAATCTTTTTATTAAAAATAATTTAAATGCGTTTAAGCAATAAAGTTGCCATCATCACGGGTGGCGCACGTGGTATTGGCAAATCGGCTGCCGAAGTTTTCACGAAAGAAGGCGCAACCGTCATTATTTGGGATATGTTGCCCGAAGGTGAAAAAACGGCTGCTGAGTTGCGGGCAGCAGGCTATATCGCTGATTTTCAACAACTTAGCGTAACGGACGTGCCCGCAATTGAAACGGCGGTTCAAAAAATTATCGCTACTTATGGCAAAATTGATATTTTGATAAACAACGCGGGCATTACGCGGGATAAATCATTTATGAAAATGAGCCATGCCGAATGGCAACAAGTGATTGATATTAATTTGACAGGTGTTTTTAATTGCACGAAAGCGGTTGCGCCTGTGATGATTGCGCGAAATTATGGTCGGATTATTTGTACATCTTCGATCGTAGGCGTGCATGGTGCGTTTGGGCAGACGAATTATGCGGCGGCGAAAGCGGGTTTGATAGCCATGTGCCGCACTTGGGCGAAAGAACTGGGTTCAAAAGGCATTACTGCCAATGCGGTTGCCCCTGGATTCATTCAAACGGACATGACGGATGCGATTCCAGCAGAAATTCGCAATGCTCAAATCAAAGCAATTCCTGCGCGGCGTATCGGTTTGCCCGAAGATATTGCTTACACCTATTTGTTTTTGGCATCCGATGAAGCCTCTTACATCAATGGGCAAGTGATTGGTGTAAACGGCGGCGTTGCTTTGTAAGTTTGCGAACACATATGTACATAGGAGACATAGAGTATTGAAAATCAATACTCTATGTCTCCTATGTACATATGTGTTTGCAAAAATCAATAAAAGCGATGAGTATTGACTTCCGAATCTAACGGTTGCTGATGCACTAAAACAGCTTTAAAATGTTCTGCCCAAAACGGAATTAAAGATGCGCCTTTTGTCCCAAAACCATTAAAAATAGCCAAAACAGGAAAATTAGGATGAAAACCAATAAACGGTCGTCTATCTTTCACCGTCGGTCGAATCGCCGCTTGATGCGCGATAACCTCAAAAGGTATTTTTAAAATACTCTTTAACTCATTGATAATCAATTGTTTCTGTGCTTCTGTCGGGTAAGGATGTGCAAATTTCCATTCATTCGTCGCGCCAACCCAATATAAATTTTGAGTCAAATCCAACGGCACAATTGAAAGATGATTTTTAAAAATCATATCAAAATGAGCATTTGGTATTTTAATTTTTAACAATTCACCTTTATCCAAATTGAAGGGCAAATGTTCAAAAAAAGGATTCTTAACACCACCCGCGCCTTCACAAAAAATGATTTTCGATGCTTTTAAATAACCCCGATAATGTACTTCTTTTTCTAAAATTTCCAAATCATCATAATCAAAAGCCTCTTTTAGTAAAATTTCCTTTTCAGAAAAATGCTTTTTGAAAAATAAAATTAAATTAGGTACATTCACTTGTGCCGCTTGCAGAATCGCGCCATACGCATGAAAATTATATATTTTATCTTTAAAAGAACTCACATCCGCCGTCGGAGCGCAATAGGCTTGATACGCAGGATAGCCCGAACGCAATAACCATTCATTCTCCTCCTCAACAGTCCGAATCGCTTTACAAATCGTTGTAGGGCGAAAAATCGAAATATCAAAACGTTGCTCAATCGCTTGATAAATGGATTTTGCAACAGGTAACAATGCTTCTACGCGCCAACTTTTGACAATGCGCCGTCCTGTAACGGGGTTAATGACTCCTGCCGCTATTTTCGAGGCAGTCATTTCGGTATCATTATCAATGATAATCACTTTTTGACCTGCATTTAAGAGCGTGTAAGCCAAAATTGTCCCTGCCAAACCTTGTCCGACAATAATATAATCAAATTGTTTCAAAATATTATTTTTTGAATGATGAATCGTGTTACTCATCACTTACCATTCATAAACCATCATTATACGCGAGGCGGTTTTTTAGTCAATAAAATACGTCCAGGGTCACAACCTCCAAATTTTGTTTTGCCTTCCCAAATGCCTTCCAATGTTTCTTCGGAACCTTTGCGCCGATAAATGAGTTCATATTTTTTAAAACACCATTCCGCTTGCGGCAATTGGTCAAATTTTATAATTTTATCTTCTTCAAATTTGAAATAAGAACCTTTGCCTTTGCCTTCCACATTCATTTTTGCACCAAACTGATGATGATGAACGGTTGCAATGCCTTTGATTTGTTTCCCTTTTTGAACAAAATCTATCTCCATTGCATAATCTACGCGTTTGCCACCAGGATAATCTTGTGTAATTGTCCCTTCCCAATAACCTGTAATATTGGTTTTATCGTTTGTTAGAATGTTATTTACACATACTATATTTTCTTTATGTGTTTTAAATGGCGTTGTCACTATAGCGCAATGTAACAACAATGTAAAAAAACTAATTTTTAACATGGCTTAATTCTTTTATTTGTTTGTAGAACAAAAATGCTGCTGAATCTTTCACAAAGAAAGCGTAAAAAAAGCATTTTTGTTTTATTGGACAGACATTTTCTGAAATAAATTTTGGCTTAACACCAAATTAGCACTGATTTTGCCCCGAATTAGCCGATTTTGCATAAATGATTACAATTCATTCGTGCAAAATCGGAATTATTTTATAAATCAAAATAACTCTTGAAAAAAAAAATAAAAAGCATCACCTTTGCCCCGCCAAATCCTATCAACGATAGGAATATTATCAAACAAAATTTTACCTTTTTTCAATTATGCAGGAAACACATCGTCGTTTTAAAAAACTAATGGTTGCCAATCGGGGCGAAATCGCTATTCGAGTGTTACGGGCGGCTTCTGAATTGAAGTTGCGCACCGTTTCCGTCTATACGTATGAAGACCGCTATTCATTGCATCGGTATAAGTCGGACGAGTCGTATCAAATCGGCAAAAATGATGACCCATTGAAACCGTATTTGGATGTTGAGGAGATTTTACGCATCGCTAAAGCCAATGGAGTGGATGCAATTCATCCTGGATATGGTTTTTTGTCTGAAAATGTGCGGTTTGCGCGGCGTTGTCGAGAAGAAAGCATTGCTTTTATCGGGCCCGAACCTGAAGTCATGGATCAATTAGGCGATAAAGTCGCTGCAAAATTGATTGCGGGCAAAGTTAAAGTACCGATGATTCCCGATAGTAAAGGCAAATTAGAATCGGAAGCATTCGCGCTTTCGGAAGCCAAACGGATTGGTTTTCCTGTGATGGTGAAAGCCGCAGCAGGTGGCGGCGGTCGCGGTATGCGTGTGGTGCGACAGGAAAGTGAATTTATTCCCAATTATCGTTCTGCAAAAGGAGAAGCCAAAACCGCTTTTGGGGATGATACCATTTTTTTAGAAAAATTTATTGAAAACCCAAAACATATTGAAATTCAAATACTTGGAGATAAATATGGCAATATTGTACATTTGTATGAGCGTGATTGTTCGGTGCAAAGGCGTTTTCAAAAGGTCGTTGAGATTGCGCCAAGTTTGACATTGAGCGATGACGTTAAAAACAAATTGTACAAATACGCGCTGAAAATCGCCAAATATGTAGGTTATTCTCATGCGGGGACGGTAGAATTTTTAGTAGATAGTCAACAAAATATTTATTTTATTGAGGTGAATCCGCGCATTCAAGTGGAGCATACGATTACCGAAGAAATTACAGGCATTGATTTGGTGCGTTCTCAAATTTTGATTGCAATGGGTTATTCATTGGCGCATCCGACGATTATGATTAAGTCACAAGCCGATATTGTAACACAAGGTTTTGCGATTCAGTGCCGCATCACGACCGAAGACCCGACCGATAATTTCAAGCCCGATTATGGTACTTTGGTCGCATATCGGAGTCCAGGCGGTTTTGGGATTCGCTTAGATGCGGGTAGCGCGTATGCGGGCGCGGTGATTTCGCCCTTTTTTGACTCCATGTTAGTGAAAGTGACGGCTTGGGGACGTACTTTTGAAGGGGCGACCGACCGCTTAATTCGCGCTTTGTCTGAATTTAGGATTCGGGGTGTGAAAACCAATATTGGTTTTTTAGAGAATATGTTGCACAATGATACCTTTCGAAATGGTGCGTGTACGGTCAATTTTATGAGTGAAAATCCTCAATTGTTGATGATGCCGCGCCGTCAAGATAGGGGGACAAAAGTATTGCGTTGGTTGGCAGAAGTGGCAGTTAATGGCAATCCTGATGTGCCATTTATGGACAAAAATAAAAGCAAATTGTTTAGAAAACCAACAGTACCCGCGTTTGATTTGACACAACCTGTTCAAAAAGGAACTAAAGACAAATTGTTGGAATTAGGGGCGGATGGTTTTTCAAAATGGTTGAAGGCTGAAAAGCAAATTCATTACACCGATACGACCTTTCGGGATGCACATCAATCGCTTTTGGCGACGCGGGTGCGCTCGTATGACATGAATCAAGTAGCTCAAAGTTATGCGCAACATCATGGACATCAATTGTTTAGCATGGAAATGTGGGGCGGCGCGACGTTCGATGTGGCACTAAGATTTTTGAAAGAATGTCCTTGGAAGCGGTTGGAAAATTTGCGGAAAGCAATGCCAAACGTTTTGTTTCAAATGTTATTGCGCGGCAGCAATGCGGTTGGTTATAAAGCGTATCCTGATAATTTGATTGAACAATTTATCATCAAAAGTTGGGAAACGGGCATGGATGTTTTTCGGATTTTTGACTCGTTCAACTCCGTTGAAAGCATGAAAACTTCGATTCGGACGGTCAAAAATCAGACAGGTGGGCTTGCGGAAGCGTGTATTTGTTACACAGGCGACATTTTAAACCCTGAGAGACCGAAATATAACCTTCAATATTATATTGACATGGCGAAACGGTTGGAAGATTTGGGTGCACATATACTCGGCGTAAAAGATATGGCGGGTTTATTAAAACCTTATGCCGCAGAATTGTTGATTAATGAGTTAAAACAAAATATTTCAATTCCGATTCACTTGCACACGCATGATACCGCAGGTATTCAAGCGGCGACGTATTTGAAAGCGATTGAAGCGGGCGTTGATGTGATAGATTTGGCATTAGCGAGCATGTCAGGTTTGACTTCGCAACCCAATTTTAACTCAACCGTTGCGATGATGCAAGGGCATAAACGCGAAAATCCAATAAATTTGCCATCATTGAATCGTTTTTCGGCGTATTGGGAAGATGTTCGGGAGTATTATTACCCATTTGAAGCGGATTTGAAAGCGAGTACGGCACAAGTTTATGACAATGAAATCCCAGGCGGACAATATAGTAATTTGCGTCCACAAGCTCGCGGATTAGGTTTAGAAGCGAAGTTTGAAACCATGAAAGATAACTATCGGCTTGTAAATCAATTGTTTGGAGATATTGTAAAAGTGACTCCGTCTTCCAAAGTGGTGGGCGATATGGCGTTATTTATGACTTCCAATAATTTGACGGTGGAAGCTGTTTTTGAAAAAGGTCATACGTTAGCGTTTCCAGAATCGGTTAAAGAAATGATGCGCGGCGATTTGGGGCAAGTGCCTGGTGGTTTTCCTGCTGAAATCCAATCCATTATTTTGAAAGGCGAGAAACCTTACGATACAAACCCCAATGCTTTTTTGCAACCCATTGATTTTCAACAAGAAATGATTGCGTTTAAAGATAAATTTGGTGCGTATGTGCATGATAAAGATTTTTTATCGTACCAAATGTACCCAAAAGTGTTTGAAGATTTCAATCGTCATTTTGAATTATATGGGGCGATGCGCAACATTCCAACGCCTGCTTTTTTCTATGGTTTGGATTTCAATGAAGAAATTATGGTTGAACTTTCTCCAGGAAAAAACATTTTGGTTCAATATCTCAATAAAACGGAACCAAATGCAAGTGGAGAGCGCACTGTTTTCTTTCGTTTGAATGGTCAATCGCGTTCGATTACGGTGAAAGATAAAACAATTATTCCCCAAGTGGCTTCTAATAAGAAAATTTCTAAACCGTCCGATATTGGTGCGCCGTTACAGGGCAGTTTATCGCGGTTGTTGGTGAAAGAAGGTGATATCGTTCAAGTGAATACACCGCTTTTCATCATCGAAGCCATGAAAATGGAAAGTACGATTGCTGCGCCAAGAGCAGGAAAGATTAAAAAAATACAACTTTCCGAAAAAACATTGGTTGCACAAGATGATTTGATTATCGAATTGGAAACAATGTAGCGTTATTTTTGCCGCGAATTGCACCAATTGTCACCCATTTATGAGCGGAAATTGGTGTAATTCGGGGCAAATTATAATAAGTTACAATTTAGGTTGTTTATCAATAAAATCTTTAAATGCCTTTCGGTAAGTATCGCTAATCGGCAACGATATTTTACCAATTTGAACGCGTTCTTTATGAATCGTATCAATCCATTCCAATGCCACAATATAAGAATTGTGGATTCTAATAAATTGATTTTCAGGCAATTGCGATTCCAATGTTTTAATACGTTGCAAAGTCACAATCTTTTTATCTACCATATAAATCGTAATATAATCTTTCAAACCTTCTACATACAGAATCTCTGACAACCGTATTTTCACTAATTTTGTCCCATCTTTCACGAAAATAAAAGGTTGAACCGTTTCTGTTGAGATAATTTTCTCAATAGTAGATTTATCCGAAATGGGATTTGATGGTATGGCAGTAAGTTGTTGAGTCGCTTTTTCGACGGCTTTCAAAAAGCGTTCAAACGTAATCGGTTTCAATAAATAATCTCTTACATCTAATTCATAACCGTCTAATGCATATTCGGAATACGCAGTTGTTAAAATAATATAAGGTTTCTTTTGGAGTACTTTTAATAGCGTAATACCCGTAATTTCAGGCATTTGTACATCTAAAAAAAGAATATCTATATGCGTATTCCGTAGAATATCAATCGCATCTAACGGATTAGCGCACGCTTTGAACAATTCCAACGACGGCACTTTTTCAACATATTGTGTCATTAAGTTGCGCGCCAAAGGCTCATCTTCCACAATTAAACAGGATAAATTCATTGTAATGATAGTTAGTGGGTCAGCAATTTCCGCTTTGGAAAAAAGGGGTATAGGATTTTTGAGAAGTAGGGAACCTTTTTCCCGCAGATTTTCGCAGCATGAAAGTTCTAAGAACCCGAATCTGCAAAATCTGCGGGAAAAAAAGGTTAACACCCCTTCACTAACCGTTTAAATCTAAATTTAATTGAACAAAATACGAGGTTTCATAGTCTTCAACCGACAAATCATATTGATTCGGGTAACTTAATTCTAAACGACGTTGCACATTTTGCAAACCAATGCCTTGTTTTTCTTCTTTTTTCTTCACAATCGGAGGCAATTTACTATTTTCAACGGTATAAACACAGGCTTTTCCCGACAATTCCAAAGTAATTTTAATCCAAGCATTTGTTGCATTATTATTCACACCATGTTTAAACGCATTTTCCAAGAATGCAATTAAAATTAATGGTACAATTTGAACGCCTTCGGTCGAGCCAATCGTTTTAAATTCAATTGGAATCTCATTATTCAATCGTAATTTTTCTAAACTGATATAATTATTCATATAATCAATTTCCTTATTCAATGAAACTTTGGGATAATTGGAATCATAAATCATATAACGCATCATTTGCGACAATTTATCAATGACGATTGTGGTATTAGGCGAGTTGATAAAGGCTAATGCATACAAATTGTTTAGAGTGTTGAACAAAAAATGTGGATTAATCTGAGCTTTTAGGAAGCGCAATTCTGCAATTAATTTTTCATTTTCAGCTTCTTTTTTTCTCGCTTCCGCTTCAAACCAATCTTCTACAAACTTCAACATTGCCACAAAAAAAACAATAAATAAAGTATTAAACACAACATAATTCGTGAATCGCTGACTATACATAAAACCTACTTGATGTGTATAACCATCTGCTATATAACGCTTTATGTAAATAGTAGCTGTCATTAATACTGTGAAAGGTACTATAAATTCTAATATATATCGCCCAAATTTTTGATGAATCAAAAAACGAGGAAAAAAATAAAAATAATTAATATATGCAATAATCATCATGGAAAAAACATGAAAAAAAGCATCTAAAACGACTTCATTTAACTCTCGTTCAATACCGCCTTTATGCGTGTAGCGCACTTGGGAAAAGAAAAAAGAGGCATAAACACACCAAAATAACAGGTGTAGAAAAAAAATACGATGACGTTGAAAATAAGATTGCATGGCAGATTTTTATTTTCGACAAAACTACTTCTTTTTAGCTGTTCAAAATTCAAAATTCTACTTTCGCGCCTTTTTAACCAATAAATCGGTCTTTTTAACCGATAATTGACAAAAATGCATGAATGAACCGAGTTGTCGAGTACTTTTGCCGAATGGTATAAGGTTTTTTTTTATTTCATGTAATAGGCGTTTCTTTGCATTATCATTCGATTTACATCAAAATCTTGTCAAAAAATGAAAAAAGGAATCTTTTTAAGCCTATTACTACCCACTTTTTTGAATATGCAAGCTCATAATACAGAGGTTGCACAAAAAATAATGGGCACTATTGTCGAAGCGAATAGCCATAAAACGCCTGTTGAATTTGCTTCCGTCGCGCTTCAAGAAAAAGCAACGAACCAAATAGTCAATGGTACAACAACGGATGCGAAAGGGGAATTTGTGATTCAAAATGTTGTTGCGGGCAGTTATAAAATCGTTATATCTTTTGTTGGTTTTAGTGACAAAACTATTGATAATGTGATCGTTCCGAAAGGAAATGATTTAAATTTAGGTGTGATTCAACTCGCTTCTAATTCCAAAACATTGAATGAAGTAACGGTTTCAAGCACTAAATCACTCATTGAAGAAAAAGTAGATAGACTCATTTACAATGCCGATAAAGATATTAGTTCCAAAGGCGGTGATGCAAGTGATGTGTTAAGAAAAGTACCTTTGTTAAGCGTTGATTTAGAAGGAAATGTGTCTATTCGGGGCAGTTCTAATATTAAGGTTTTGATCAATAACAAACCTTCTACAATTATGGCAAGTAGCGTTGCAGACGCGTTGAAACAAATTCCTGCGGACATGATTCAAACGGTGGAAGTCATTACGTCGCCGTCCGCCAAGTACGATGCAGAAGGTTCAACAGGGATTATCAATATTATTACGAAAAAAAATAATTTAGAAGGCTATTTTTTGAATGTTGATTTAGGCGTTGGTAATCGTGGTTCGATGCTTGGGTTGCAAGGTAGTGTGCGCAAAGGTAAGTTTGGAGCCACTTTGGGCGGACACGGACGCGCTATGTATAACAATGCAGCAACAGAATTAGAACAAAGTACGATTTTTAACAATGTAACAGCCAAAACCATTCAAACGGCTGATGCCAAAGATAATCCGCTCCATGGACGCTATAATCTTGGTTTTGATTACGATATCGATAAAAATCAGTCTTTATCGGGCGGTGTTCGGTTTGGAATTCGCAATTTTTCGCGGTCACAAAATCAATTAACGAAATCTTATTGGGATAATGTGCTGTTGCCTGACCAAAATCGTTATATTGATAGTAAGGAATTATCTAATTCAGTGGATTTGAATGTAGATTATATTCATATTTATAAACCACAACAAGAATTAAGCATTTCGACGCAATACAGTCGCAATGATTTAAGTAATTACATTGTTAAAAGTAATTTGGATGTGCTTGGATTGGTTCAAAATCGTTCTAAAAACGATAATGTTAATTTGAATCAAGAAACCACTTTGCAATTTGATTATCAAACGCCGCTTGGTACGAATCAAATTTTAGAAGTTGGGGGCAAAGGCATTTTCCGCAAAGTCAATAGTAATTTTGATTATTTAATTGCGCCAAATGCAGCAGCAGACTATACCTCAGACCCAACTCGAGCAAAAGGTTTGTTGAATTATACGCAACAAATTGGTGCAGCTTATTCAGCTTATACGTTTTCTACGCCCCAAAAATATAATTTTAAAGCAGGTTTGCGCTATGAATACACCACAATTGATGCGATAGATGAAAAAAATATCAATTTTAACATTCCTGCTTACGGGATTTTAGTGCCAAGTATGAATGTTTCCAAATCGTTGAAAGAAGGTACAACCTTGAAAGTGGGTTATAGTCGGCGCATACAACGCCCTGGTTTACAACAACTTAACCCTAATTTCAATACGTTAAATCCTAAAAGTATTTCGGTTGGCAACCCACAATTGAGTCCTGAATTTACAAATAATGTCGAATTAGCATTAAGCACCCGTTTCAAACAGACGTTTGTGAATATTTCCTTGTTTGGCAATGAAACGAGTAATGCAATTTCGCAAGTTCGGAGTATTTACGATTCTGCGGGCGCGATTATTACGAAATTTGAAAATATTGGCAAGCAACGAAATATTGGTTTTAACTTCTTTGGCAATGTGTATGTAACACCCAAATGGACTGTGAATGGTGGTTTTGATGTTGCATACAATTATTTGGAAGGTCAGATACTTGAAAATAATGTTTTACAAACCATTTATAATCAAGGTTTTAACGCGGGCGGTCGGTTAATGACAAATATGACGCTTCAAAATGGTTGGGCAATTCAAGGTTTTGGAGGCATGTTTGGTGCACGGGTACAATTACAAGGCAAAATGGGTGGCGGTTTTATGTATTCGTTGGGAGTTAAAAAAGATTTTAGCAATAAAAAAGGTAGTTTTGGGTTAGCTGCCGAGAATTTCTTAAGTAATTCGACAGGCATGATGCGTACTGAATTACATAGTGCTACTTTGAATCAAACAAGTGTCAATAATGTTTTTAATCGCGGTATTCGCTTGAATTTAACTTATAAATTTGGCAAAATGGGCTTTGAACCGCCTAAAAAAACGCGTTCTGTTAAGAATGACGATATAAAAGATGGTGGCGGCGAAGGTGGCGGCGAAGGTGGTGCGCCACAAGGTGGGCAAGGTCAAGGTAAACCGAATGGCATGGGTGCGCCGCAAGGTGGTAAACCGAATGGTATGGGTGCGCCGCAAAATGGTAAGCCGAATGGCAATCCAACTAAGCCCAATGATGCTCCTGCACAAGATGCTAAACCGTTACGAAAAGAAACGCCGAAAAAAGACTAAAAATAATTGTTTATAAATAATTCGTTCACGCAGGTTTCCGAAAATTAAAAAGTTTCGGAAACCTATGCGCGATTTATCTTAGAAACGTTTTTACCTTGATTCATTTCTAAAAAATCATCAAAATAGTCATTTCGGTCTTTGAATTGGATAATAGCAGGAGGATAACCATGTTGCATTAAAATCAAATTCATCAAAATGCGCCCTAATCGCCCAAAACGGTGGTGAAATATTGCAGCAATCACCGCAGGATGCAATTGCGATTGCCATTGCGTACTGCGGGGTTAATAAATTCCATTTACTCATAATAAATTGATTTTGAATAAATTAATTAGTTTATGTTGCCCCGAATGCCACAGATGATTCATGAAAATTCGTGTAATTCGGGGCAACAGAAGCTTAAAATTTCAAAAACTCATCCACATGCGCTTCTAAAACTTTTAAAGTTGCTGCGTCTTTAATATTTTTATCCTCATCCAACAATTTATCAAAAGTAGAGTAGGGGAGGCGATTCGGCAAAACGGTCACATTCATATAGTTTAAAATGCTGCCAAAATGTTCCATACCACGCAAATTCCCTGCTCGACCTGTTGCCACACCTGCCATGCCCGCTTTTTTGTCTTTAAAAATAGCCATTTTGCTTTTAATGGAGCAAGCATCAATAAAATGTTTTAAAACACCAGGAAAACTGCCATTATATTCAGGAATGACAAAAAACAATTTTTTCGCAGGAATCAAAAATTCTTGCTCCAATTCCGCAAACGCGGGACTAATTTGTGCTTTATCATACATTTTGTATGTAAATAAATCATCAGGCAAATCTTCTAAAGACAGCAATTGAACACTTTCTTTAGTTTTATTTTTGAAGCAATTCAAATAGGCTTTCGCCAAAATTAAAGAATTGCTATTTTTGCGGTCTGTTGCAGAAATAATCGTTATCACGTTATGAATGGGTCTGTAAAGTTAAAATTGTAGTAATGCTATTTGGGCAAAAAAGTTCATTATTAACGCAAGATTTTATTTGGATAATCGGTAATAATGCCATCAACGCCCAATCGAATTAACGAAATCATATCCGTTGTATCATTGACTGTCCACGGAATAATGCGAATTTGCCTTTGATGACAATATTGAACCGTTGCAATATCTACTAATTTAAAGTTTGGGCTATAAATATCAGGTTTGAAAGTTAATCTATTTAGATTCATTTTTACTCCGTTGGTGTTCTCTATTAATAATGCAATTTTCAAATTTTTATCCAAAGTCTTAACTACTTCTAACGCACGCGGGTCAAAACTTTGAATCGTTGTTAAACCATTGATTTTCAATTGATTAACTTCATAAACGACTAACGCTGCAAAATCTGTAACAGAGGGCGTTAAAACATTATCCCATTCAGGCTTGCTTTTAATTTCAAGATTAAATTGTGGCATATTTGAATGAGTCGCTTCGCAACGCGAACGAACGGCATCAACAACCTGTTGTAAAGTTGGCTTATAAACTTTGAATTTTTTTTGCAGAGGAAAACGAGGATGTTTTAAACGACCACAATCACATGTTTGAATTGCTGCAACACTCATATTGCGCAAGGTGAAATTTTGTTTGGCAAAATCTTCTGAAAACACATTTCCTTTGGCATCTGTACAAATTTCCGAACTCATATACGGTTCATGTGAAACAATTAACTTATTATCTTGACTTACCGCCAAATCCATTTCAAGCGTTATAACGCCAAGTTCAAGCGCGTGTAAAAAGGCAGGAATGGTGTTCTCAGGCATCAAGCCTCTCGCTCCGCGATGACCTTGCCAATCAAAATTTTTAGAAACTGTAATGGGTTGATAACCAATGGTTTTGCAACCCATTAAAAGCATACAAACCATTGGAAATAATGGTTTAAACGATTTAAACCATTTTAAAGATGCTGTAAAAGCATTGTTTTTGAATGAAATCATGCTAAATAGGTGATATTTGTTAAAAATAAAAATGTGTTTGCAACGAATCCATAAATGCAAACTTACGCTACCTTTGTACCGTAAAATAATGAATTTGTCAAAATTATTATTTTTTCACATTCTTTTTCCAAAAACAGTAAACAACCAATGGATTTTTCAAACAAAACAATTGACGTTTTATCGGTCGGCGAATTGTTGATTGACCTTATCAGCACTGATTTTGCCGAAACTTTTGATGCTGTTGAAAATTTTAAACGCATTCCTGGCGGTAGTCCCGCAAATCTTGGGATGAACATGATGCGACTTGGCAACCGTGTACGCCTTGTTGCCTGTGTCGGGCAAGACGCAATGGGCGGTTATCTTGCGGATTATGTGCAATCTTTGGGTTTTAACATGGATTCGATTCAGCGCGTTGCACAACCTACCACCTTAATTTTAGTGACGCGTTCTCAAAAAGTATCTGATTTTGAGGCGTATCGGGGTGCAGATTGTCAGATTTCTGCTACGCAACTTTCTGATGAAATATTGGCGCAAGCTAAAATATTTCATACAACTTGTTTTGCATTAAGTAAAAAGCCTGCTCAAACTAATATTTTAAATGCAGCTAAAAAAGCAGCTGAATTGGGTTGTAAATTGAGTATTGATGCAAATTATGCACAAAAAATTTGGCAAAATCGCAAAGAAGCACGCAAAATTGTTGCAGAATATGTTTCAAATGGTGCATTTGTGAAAATTTCGGAAGTAGATTGGGAGCGTCTTTATGGCAATCCGTTGACCGACCCGAAAGTGGCGGCACAACATTTTATGGATTTAGGCGCGTCAGAAGTTTGTGTGACATTGGGGGGAGACGGTTGTTATGTTGCTTCCGCAATGGGTGGGCACTTTTTGCCTGCTCGCAAGGTCGAAGTCAAAGATACGACAGGCGCGGGCGATGCGTTTTGGTCAGGTTATTTGACAGCGCGATTGGACGGATATGATTTATTAGAAGCGGCGATGGCGGGTCGGCGTATGGCTGAATTGAAATTAGCACATTTCGGTCCATTACCCAAAACAATGGAACGAGCAAAAATTTATGAAGATTTACAGTTGTTGACAGCTACAAAAATAGTATAAAAGGTTTTATATTTGTGCCAAAAATGGGAACATCGGAAATTCTCTGAATTTTCCGATGTTTCAAACAAAAATAAATGCCGTTGATGAATTTCGTAATTAATTGATTATCAATAAAGTAAGAATTCATTATTCATCATTTATCATTGCTTACACAATTATTTTTGTAATATTTAACATTTTCATAACTCTCCCAAAAGCAGCAATTTCCGTCTCAATGACGGTTATCGAAATAACCTTATTTGAAATTAAATCTTTAAATTCAGCAATGAAAAAAATCTTATTCAGTCTTGTTGCGTTGCAACTGACATTCTCAACTTTACATGCACAACCGCCTGCGGCGGCTGTGGCACCGCCTGCGGTTGCAGACGCTATCAAAAAAGCTAAAAAAAGCTGGAAAGCATATGATGCTACCAACAAAGAAACGACTGGAAAGCTGGTTGAAGCTAAAAATGCCATTGATGAGGTATTGAAAGCGGCTGATAATCAAAATTTTTTTGAGGCGTGGTATGTAAAAGGGTTGATTTACAATGCAATGATGATGCAAGATGTCACTGCCAAAAATGATGAATTTTTGAAAAATGAAAAATTGAAATTAGAGAAAAAGCCAATACCTGCGTCAACACTTGTGCCAACTCAGATGGGTGCAGCATTACCTGCGGTTGAGGCATACACGAAAGCATTTAAATTAGCAGTCAAAAAAGGAGATAAAAGCGATGCTTTGAAAGGCTTGTTCGAGACGCAAAAATATTTAAATGGTGCGGGCTCTGATTATTACGATTTGAGAGAAAAAGATAAAGAAAATGCAATTTCCAATGCGTATCAACTTTTCAAAGCGAGTTTGGACGTGCATGATTTGTTAAAAGCTAATAAGCAAGAGAGTTTTTTGGATGCGAATGATGGCGTAAAAAAACAATATATGTTAGTTGGTCAATTGGCAGGTTATGCGGGCAAGCAAGCAAGAGAGGAATCTGCTGCGATTTATGACAAAATTCTTCAATTGCATACGGATAAAGATTCGTCAAATATTGCATTTGTTTATACTGCATTATATGATTTAAAATTAGCAAGTGACCCTGCTGCTGCATTGAAAGCTTTAGAAGACGGGCGCAAAAAATATCCAAATGACAATCAATTGTTGTTTGTAGAAATCAATCATTATTTGAAAGCGGGTAAATTAGAAGTTTTGATTGATAAGTTGAAAGAAGGTATCCGAAAAGAGCCAACGAATGCTTCTATTGTGTTTACATTGGGTAATGTTTATGACCAACTTTCTAAAAAAGAGACGGATGAGGCAAAATCAAAAGCGTATGAAGCTGAAGCTCTAACGTATTACAATAAAACATTAGAGATGGATTCTAAAAATGTGGATGCGATTTACAGTATTGGAGCTAATTTTTACAATAAAGCGGCTGAATTGACTAAACAATTGCAAGCATTGGGTAGTGATATGAGTAAAGCGGGCATGAAAAAATATGATGAAAAGGAAAAAGAAGTACTTGCTGCGTTTGACAAAGCATTGCCGTATTTCCAACGTGCAGAATCTATCAATCCAAATGACCAAAATACGTTGATTGCATTAAAAGAAATTTTTGCTCGTAAAAATGATTTGAAAACTTCTGGAGAATTCAAAAAGCGTTTGCAAATCGTGCAAGATGGCGGTAAAAATGACAAATCTTATTTTGCAAAATAATAAATGATGATTTATAAATAGTGAATGATGAATTTTGTAATAAATTGATAATCAATTAATTGCAAAATTCATCATTTGTTATCAGCCATTTTCGTTTTTCCAAAATATTTCACCGATAGTTGAGCATTTGTTTATAAGTGTCTGCTAATTTTTGTTGAGGTACGCCCCGTAAATACATGTTAAAAACCGTAAAATTTGCCCATTGTACTTGCCAATAAGAGTTTTTTTCATATTTCCGAGCCGAAACAAGGACGGTTTTGGGAATAATTTTAAACAAATAGTTGTTTTTAAAAGCTCTTTGTATAAAATCATACTCTTCCATAATAATAAAATCTTCTTTATAACCTTTTAGACCCTCAAAAATAGAACGGGTTACAAAAAGGGTTTGGTCGCCGCCTCGACACCATAAAGCGCGAAATCGAGTACAGAAAGCATTGATTTTCAATAAGATATTGGGCGAATCGAACTTAAAACGATAACAACCCATAACATATTTTCCTGATTCAATAGTGGTTTGAATATCAGTTAGATAGGTTTCGGGCGGCAGCGCGTCCGCGTGTACGAAGTATAAAACATCGCCTTTGGCAAAGCGAACGCCATGATTCATTTGTGCTGCACGTCCGCGTTTAGGGGAGCGCGTGAAAATACAGCCCGATGCACGGGCGCAACCTTCTGTATCATCCGTGCTGCCACCATCGGAAACGATGATTTCGGATAGTAGTGGCGTAGAATGTTGCATCAAATACCGTATCAGCCGACCGATATGTGCCGCTTCATTCAAAGTTGGGATGATAACACTAATTTTCATTGTGATAATTACTAATATAAACGATTTTTTGGATTTCTTTTTCAAATTTGGCTACAAACTTGAAAAAGAATGAAACATGTTGCTAAGATATTGCTTTTTTGATAATTGCGCGTGTCAAAAGCTATTTTTTTTAAAAAAATGTATTTTTACACGAATTACACTCATTTTCACGAATATTAAAACCTAATATTCGTGAAAATGAGTGTAATTCGTGTAAAAATTTAATAGCTTTAATTTACTTGAAAACAATTACTTTGAAATCAGTTGCTACAATGATTTCGTAAGTATTTTGCTCAATTTCAGTGAATACAATTGGCTTGTTATCATTCAAACAAATGGTCGGCTTAAACTCTAAACCATTGATTATCAATCGAATACTATGGTATGTTAATTTGAATATGCCTTCAATCTGTCTTGTAATTTTGAAATACTGATTGCGTGTACCATCTGTTTTGAAGCGAGTGAGTGCGTAGTTATCTTTCAAATGTGAATAACCTTCCCCAGAATCTTCATATAGCTCACTTAATTCAACATTTTTGGTATAAAACACCCGCAGTTCTAAAACTTCAATCGGGTGTTCACCTGTAAATTGCATGACAGGATACATTGGAATACAAGCACCTTCCTGTGCAAAAATAGGCGTTTTAGAAAGCGGCGTTTCTATTGTAACGATTTGATTACCAATATATTGTGTTCCATTTTGCAAATCATACCAAATGCCTTTTGGGAAATAAATGGGCATTTTTTCCAAACTTTCTTCGGTTACAGGCGCGACAAGCAAATGTTTTCCCGCAATAAATTGCTGCTCATATTTAAAATTTTCGGCATCCGTAGAATCATAAAAACCTTGTGAAAGCATCATTGGCTGCCCTTCAGTTGTCAATTTATAAAAGGTTGTGTACAAATAAGGTAACAATTTGTATCGCAATTCAATCGCTTGACGAGTTAAAAGGGTCATATCATCTCCGAAAGACCAAGGTTCTTGGTCTAAACGATTGCGCGCTTCTGCTTCCGAAACCAATGAGGCATCCGATAAAGCATCTCCAACTTCGTTATTGCCCATTGAGTGAATTCGATAAAATGGGTGAAAAATACCCAATTGCAACCACCGAACCAACAATTCTCCCGTAGGAACGTCTTTAAAACCGCCAATATCCGACCCTGAAAATGAAAATCCTGACAAACTTAATCGTTGAATTTGGCGATTTGCCATTTGCAGATGTCCCCACGTTGCAACATTGTCGCCCGTCCAAACGGCGGCATGCCTTTGCCCACCCGCATAGGAGGCGCGTGTGACCAAAAAAGGACGTTTATCAGGGCGCAATTTTCTAAAACCTTCCACGCTTGATTGCGACATCATCATACCATATATATTGTGTCCTTTGGCATGACTAAAAATGCCTTCTTTATCGCTATTATGCAGAACATTATTTGGAATGGTCTTTATATTCAGTTTAAAATTGGCGGGCTCATTCATGTCATTCCAAAAACCAGCAATTCCATTTTCCACATACAATTTTTCATATAAATCGCCCCACCAGGCTCTAACCTGTTGATTCAAAAAATCTGGAAAAACCGTCTCGTTTGGCCACACTCGCCCCATTAATAATTCGCCATCTACGCGTTTTAAAAAATAATCATTTTCATAACCTTCTGCATACACTTCAAAATCTTCATCTTGTTTAATGCCAGGGTCAATCATCACAACTGTTTGAAAGCCAATCTTTTGTAAATCTGCAATCATGCGTGTTGGGTCAGGAAAATATTTATGATTCCACGAAAAGCAACGATACTCATCCATATAATCAATATCCAAATAGATAGCATCGCAAGGTATTTTCAATTTTCGGAATGTTTCTGCGACCGTTTTTACGCGTTTTTCAGGAAAATAGCTCCAACGGCATTGATGAAAACCTAATGCCCAAAGTGGTGGCAATTCAGGTTTGCCTGTCAAATGATGATATTGACGAGCCACTTCTGTCAATGCTGCGCCGTAAATAAAGTAATAATTGATTTCTCCGCCTTCGGAAGCAAAATAATAAGTATTATTTTGCTCTGTATCGAAATTAAATTTTGTTTTAAATGGGCTATCTAAGAAAATCCCATAACCAATATTGTGGTGAAAACCATAAAAAAATGGAATGGCTCTATATAATGGGTCCGTATCAGGTTCAAATGCAAACGCATCCGTACACCAATTTTCAAATGATTTACCACGCAAATCCAAGGAACAACTTTTGTCGCCTAAACCGAAAAATCGTTCATTAGGTTGACATTTTTTAGTAATACGTACATCCTTTGTGCCGTGCATCATAGTCGCTCTCGCGTAATAACCATCGGCATCTTCACAAATAATTTTATCATTAATATCTAAAATCTTGATTCTCAAATCTTTCTTAGAAATCACGACTTTTAAATAAACGGTTTTTAATTGCCAAAAATCAACCGTTTCAGCAGCAATTGGTTGAATATCAAGTTTTTTAAAAGCGGGGTCAAGTCCATAAGAGACATCTTTTTGAAAATGGCGTGTATAGGTATAACGAAAACGGACGATGCGTTCGGTCATTACCTCGACTCGTAAAACAACAGAATTATTGCAATAAAATGTCCACTGATTTTTTTTAGGAACGATTTTGACGACTTGATTTGGAACAAATTCCTCAAAGACATCCTCAAATCGGTCAAAACCGACTGCATCTTTTATATTAATTTCAGCAGGTAAGGCAATTTTTTCAGGAACTATAAGTGGGTCATCCATGGTTACAGTAGGTGCAACTATTTGATTTTCAATGGTTTCGTTTTCCATTTTATATTTAAAATTGATAAGGAAATAATATTTCCTGCAAATTTACACTTTTTGAATCATCTGCAAGATAAATCCTCACAATTCGCCCCGAACTCCGCGAATTGGCACGAATCATTCGTCCTAATTCGTAGAATTCGGGGTGAACTATGTTTTATTTTAATTCAAGAAATTCAAAACCTGCTCTTTCGGGCAATAAACCAACCGTATCATCATTTTCTGCCAAAATATAATATTGCATTCCTGCTTTTGCTAAAAATACGGTTCCGAAAACGCCATCACCCGCCGCACCGTCATCATGTTTGCCATCATCAAACATAGGCAAATAACGATATGCCGAATTTATATCATTTCTGACACAAAAAAATACTCGACTCGCTCCTTTGACAGTGATTTTAATGCTTTTTTTATCTTCAACCGCACCCATAACAGGATTTTGAATCGTTGGTGCTTCTTTTTTGAAAGCAGGATGACTCTTAAAAAATTCAATTCGTTTTTGCATCAATTCTTTAATTCCAACAATTTGAACCGTGCCAATAGAAACCGTTTGATTCAAATTTTGCTGAAATGATTCATAACTATATAATTTATTTTTATCTGCTTTAACGTGATAATCAATGGTTTGCATCATAGAATTCGCTCGACGTAAGTATTCATCGTTATAAAACCAATCTTTTAAAATCGTTTTGCAATGATGAATATAAATTTTTCGATAAGTTTCTTTTTGCATTAATTGCGAAAAGAAAGGGCGTTTCGGATTATCCGAATGTAAAAACGGACTCATCGTTTGCATCCCTTCCAAACTAAGTGGCGCAGGATTTTGTCCATCCAAACCAAAACCGCCAAAGGATAAGTTCAAATCCCAAATTACAGGCGTAAAACGACCATCTGCACCGCGATACATATAAAAATTATGAGACAAGCGACCTAAATACGAATCTAAATTTACTAACACATTATTAAATGCCATCATCCAAAGCGTTTGATCCACATTCAAATATTTTTCAATTTTCTCAGGTTCTTGGTTTAAAATTTTGATAAAATCAATCCATTCTTTCCAAGAGCCGCCATCATTGACTTCATAAACATTTTTGTAACAAACCGAATCTTCTCCAAGATACATTAAGGACGATTTATCTCCTTTGGGGCAATTTGCGGCTTCTTTAGCGTTCCATTCGGGGTCACATTTTACCCAGTAGCCTTTGTCTGTATTAAAATGATTTTTAATAAAATTGCCATCTAATGATTCAGTATTACTGTAAATGCCTAATAATTGATTGTTAACGGTTACTTTGACGAAATTAGCTTCGGGTGCGGGCATGTATTTTCGGATGATTTCATAACTCAATGCTTCCCGTACAAAACTCGGGTCTCGGAATACATTGCTTAATTTCATTGTATGATACTTATTGGAAATCAATGCTTTCTTATCCGTTTCGCTCACTTTAATATTCAAAGGCAATTTTGACAAATTAGAATGCCGCACATTGAAATAAGAACTATTGCCCTTGTAACGAACCCCTACTTTGGGAAATGATTGACCATCTATTGTTAAATTGCCTATCAAACGAGTCTCCCCATTATTTTTTTTGACGGAATCCATAAACGCATCCCAATTTTTTTGTTCAAACGAAAGTCGAATATCTTTCACGGTTTGAATGTCATAAAAAGATTGAGCCTTAACACATAAAGCACTGAAAATCAAGTATATAAAACAAAAATTGCGCATAAATTTTATTTTAAAAAATTATTTATTGAGTTCTTTTAGACTGGCTTTAAGCGTTTGAAACATATAATTTGCGGGTTCATACGAAACTCCCATGCCATTTTCAGCAACAATATAATATTCAATTTCATCAAATTTGCCATTCGGTTCGATGACCGTTCCAAAAATTTTATCGCCCTGTTCGCCATCATGACTCCTGCCATCATCTTGCATAGACATCGTTTTAAATGCTTCAGATGGATTAGAACGATAATATAAACGAACGTTTTTAGGAAATTTATCTACTTTTGCTTTAATATGAAATGCTGTAACGG
Source organism: Bacteroidota bacterium (assembly GCA_041192405.1). Lineage (GTDB taxonomy): Bacteria > Bacteroidota > Bacteroidia > Chitinophagales > Saprospiraceae > JAAFJT01. The sequence continues at coordinate 27,753 of JBEEMZ010000025.1, forward strand.
CTTTGTTACTATATTTTTCACGATTTGTGATGCGTATGTCGGAAATGACAGGCGGAATATAATTAAGCTCAGGTGACTTTTTTAAGAATTTTATTCGTTTAGCCATCAATTCTACCAGTCCTGGAATTTTACTGCGTTCTCCAATGGTTGTAGTCAAACTTCTTTGAAAATCTGCTAATTGATATGTTTTATTTGGATCATTTGTAAAATGGGTTTGAATCATCGCTTGCAACGCTTGTGCACGCCGTTCATACCAATCGTTTTCAAAACAATCTGCTAAAATTTGTTTCAAATGTGCGTAATAAACCTTTTTATACATTGGAATATTCAATAATTTTGAAATCAATGGTTTTGCCAAATTGTCCGTATGCAACGCAGTAGATAATTCGCTCAAACCTTGCAAATCTAAATCGCCTTTCCCTTGCCCGACACTTTTGAAAGACCCAAATGCAAAGTTCATATCTCCCGCCAACATCGAAAAACGACCTGTTTTGTCTTTATACAAATAGTAATTTGAACTATGTGAACCAGAATAACTATTCAAACTAACGGTCACATTATTGAACGCTAAAAGCCACAAAATGCGGTCAACATTCAACACACGTTCAATTTCGGGTGTTTTTTCATTTAAAACCTTCGTTAAATCCATCAAATCATCCCAACCAGCCTTGCTCAACAATTCAAAATAAGGTGTATAACAATTTGGATTTTCAGCATACCGCAACGAGCCAAACAATTTTACATCGCATCCGCCCATGCCACTCATGATGCGCGAATCATCTTCCCGAATATCTTGCGGGCTTCTAAAAAACGCACCATCTGAATCCCCAAACTGCATTTGCAAAAACGCTTCATTAACCGATTCGAGGTGCACAAACAAGCCTGTATTGGCTCCGTTGACTGACAAATTGGCATATCCCGCACGCGGCGCGGGCATATATTTACGCAAGATTTCGGAAGCCAACACTTCACGCACCATACTTGGGTCGCGCAACGTATTTGATAAATAAAGTTGTGTGTGCCCTTGATGATTTTGTTTTTTATCAATATGATTGAGCTTGATTTTGAACGCATTACGCTTCGAACCCACCGATTGTGAAGTACTATTGCGATAATTAACGCCCACATTTTGGTACTCAACACCATCTATTTTAACGGTCGCAAGCAACATTGCATCTCCGTATAAGCGCATCGAATCCAAGCGTTCAGCCCAATTCGATTGCGTAAAACGCATTTCAATTGGATGCACAAAAGTATTATCATATAAATCTTTTGTGCTTGTTTGCGCGGCAAGGCATAAAGGCAATTGAGCAATCCAAGTTATAAAAAGGATGGGTTTTATGTATCTCATATATTGAAATTTCATTGTATGATATTGTAAGTCTTCTTATTTTAACGCAATATTAACGTTTAAATGCAAAATTTTAATTGTTTATGAAAACAATTATTGAATATTTTTCATTTAACGGTATCATAAAAAGTTGTTTTATAAAATATATAGCTTTTTAGATGTGTTTTTCTTTGTGGGTTTCAAAAAAAGAGCTACCTTTGAGCGCGTTTGGCAAATTTGAAAACTAAAAGTTAAAAAAATTCAAAACGTTAGTGATGATGGAAAGTTATTTTTTAAAATAAGTTATTGATTATCATTATAATAAAATAATTTTTTGTCATACATTAACTCTTATGCGACAATGAATTTGCACGAATATCAAGGTAAAGAACTGCTGAAAAGCTACGGTGTGAAAATCCAAGAAGGATTTGTGGCAACTACACCCGAAGAAGCATACGCAGCTGCAGTCCGTCTGCGCGATGAGCGCAACTCTGGCTGGTGTGTGGTCAAGGCTCAAATTCATGCTGGCGGACGCGGTAAAGGCGGCGGTGTGAAATTGGCGAAAAGCCCTGAACTTGCTCGTGAATTGGCTTCTAAAATTATTGGAATGCAACTGATTACGCCTCAAACGCCTCCTGCGGGTAAGTTGGTGCGCAAAGTGTTGATTACGGAAGATGTTTACGCACCTGGCCCGTCGCAACATAAAGAGTTGTATATCAGCATTTTAACAGACCGCACAACGAAGCGAAATGTCATTATTTACTCGACAGAGGGCGGTATGGACATTGAAAAAGTAGCGGAAGAAACGCCTCATTTGGTTCATTCATCGTTTATTGATCCCTTAGTTGGGTTGCAGTCGTACCAAATTAATCAAATTTGTTTTAATTTGGGCTTGTCTGGAAAGGCTTTTAAAGAGATGTCGCAATTTATTTCGGCATTGTACAAAGCGTTTATTGGCAGTGACGCAAGTTTGTTTGAAATCAATCCTTGCTTGAAAACGAGTGAAGATACCGTAATTGCGGTAGATGCGAAGGTGGCGATTGATGATAATGCATTGTATCGGCACCCCGATTTGGAAGCGATGCGCGATAAAGAGGAAGAAGATCCAACAGAAGTTTTGGCTGCTGAATCCGATTTGAACTATGTGAAATTGGATGGAAACGTCGGTTGCATGGTGAATGGCGCGGGTTTGGCGATGGCAACGATGGATGTTATTAAATTGTCGGGCGGAGAACCTGCTAATTTTTTGGACGTTGGCGGCACGGCAAATGCGGAAAGAGTTGAAAAAGCATTCAGAATTATTTTGAGTGACCCGAATGTGAAGGCGATTTTGATTAATATTTTTGGTGGTATCGTGCGTTGCGACCGAGTGGCGCAAGGTGTGATTGACGCTTATAAGAATATGGGCACGATTCATGTGCCAATCATTGTTCGTTTGCAGGGTACGAATGCCGATATTGCCAAAAAAATGATTGATGAATCTGGTTTAAAGGTTCGGTCAGCAATTTTATTGAAAGAAGCGGCTGAAGCTGTTGCGGATGTTTTAAAATAATTTATGATTATATTTTAATTAAAAAAATATATAATGCTTTGTGGTGTACTATCTTGCGAGATAGTACACCATTTTTGCAAACACAGAGGTATATAGGGTACATAGATGAATAATAATCTATGTACCCTATATATTTATGTGTTTGCAAAAATGGTGGCAATTATTTTTTGAATATTAAAAAATAAAATGCTGATTTCTCTAAAAAGGAGTACCTTTAAATTTCGATTAACTCAATTTTAACAATCTTATTCGTTAAAAAAAACATGACGATTAAAAGTATTTTGAACCATTTAGTTGAAAAGGGCATTATTGGCGCACCTCAACGCGATACTACTCAAACGTATTTAGAAAATCGCCCTCTTTCTGTACATTCAGAATTGCGCTTGCTGTTGTTTGCAGGCATTAGTTTTTTTTGTTCGGGGCTTGGTATGTTGATTTATAAGCATATTGATACGATTGGGCATCAAGCAATTATCGCCTTAATTGCACTTGTAACGGTTGCCTGTGGTGTGTATGCGCATCAAAAACGGCAACCTTACACCGATGCTGCGATTCAAAATCCTAATACTTTTGCGGATTACGCATTATTACTGGGTTGCATGACTTTTTTGATTTTAGAAGGTTATTTGCAATATCAGTATCAAATTTTTGGTACACGATATGGTTTGGCAACGTTGATTCCAACCGTTTTATTCTTTTTAGCGGCATATTGTTTTGACCACAAAGGCGTTTTGACGATGGCGATGACTGCATTAGCACCTTGGGCAGGATTGACAATTGCACCTTTTGATTTATTAAAAAATGATTTTTCAAACTTACATTTAGTTTGGTCAGGTATTGGAATTGGAACACTTTTAATTGCCATTGGCTATTATTCCGAAATAAAAAAAGTTAAACCTCATTTTAGCTACTCGTATTACATGCTTGGAGGCAACTTGGCAGTTATTGCAAGTTTGGCAGGTAATTTCATTCATAGCAAACTTTTTTGCTTGATAATGATAGCTTTATGTATTGCATTTGTTTTGTATGCACGCAAAACAGGCTCTCATTTGTTTTTATTAATGGGCGTGATTTATAGTTACATCGGTATCACTTATATTTTGATAGATAAAACAAATAGTGGTTGGTTTTTTATTTATTACGGACTGTTTTCCTGTATTGGAGTCGTATTATTTTTGACTTATTATAAAAAAATACTCAATCTTAAATCTTAAAAAATTACAAAACGATGTATAATAAACTATTTGTTGAAAATTTACAAGTCCAAGAAGGTGCAGAAACGTTACATTCCGAAGGTTTATTGAATGATGAACAATTGAAAACGGCTCATCATGAGTTTCCCTCTCATTTTTATCATGCCAATATTTTTGTTAAAATTGGTTTATTTATTTTTACGATTTTGGTATTACTCTTTGTTCAAGGTTTGTTTTTTATGCTGGTAGCAGAAACTTTATTTCGTTCAAAAGATCATATTTGGGGTAGCTTTCAATTCGTTATATCGCTAATTATGTTTTTTATGATAGAAAATGCTGCATTCTTTCAAAATAGAAAATTTTATCGTTCAGGAACAGATAATGCTTTGATTTATGCTGCTTGCCTCTCCCTGATTTGCAGTTTGGTGATGATTTTCAAACTGTCTAATGATGGTTTAGTTACTGTTAGTATTGCATGTGGTGTTGCGGGTATTGCGGCTCGAAGATATGGCGATATTTTTTTAAGTGTTTTGGCTTTTATATTACTAAATGTTGTGTTATTTTTAATTTTAATCAAATTTCCTTTTGGAAAAGCGATTTTGCCGTTTGCAACGATGCTTTATTGGGGAATTATTGGATACTTTGCGAGAAATTTAAAACAAAATGATAGTTATTATTACTGGCATGATGCAGCCGATGTAATAGAGACGGTCGCATTACTTGGATTTTATGCAGGAGGCAATTATTGGGTTGTGCGCGAATGTAGTGCGAATCTGGAGCATCAATATCCTTCGGTTCAAGTGCCTTTTGCAGCCCTTTTTTATCTTTTTATGGTGGTTATTCCATTGGTTTATTTTTACGCGGCGCATCGGTTCAGAGAGCGTAAGTTTTTGATAATGTCGCTATTATGTATTGTTTTTTCAATTATAACGTATAGAAATTATCATGCAGTTGCGCCTTTGTAAATTGCTTTAACAATTGGTGGTGCGTTCCTGATTGGATTATCTATTTTTTTAATTCAAAAATTAAAAACGCCACAATATGGTTTTTCAGATGAGCCAAGTGCGGTTAAAAATAGTTTGTTGGAAACGTTGATTACCAGTCAACTATTAAAATCGCATCATACGCCTGATAATTTGGGTGTGCAATTTGGCGGCGGTGACACGGGTGGGGGAGGAGCCAGTAGCGAATTTTGAAATCCTACCTATAATGTATATAAAAAACGGCTGCCTTATTGACAAAGCAGCCGTCGGTTTAATGAGGTTCAAGAACAGTCAAAAGTTTAATTTGGTTTAATAAGTTAATAGAGTTTGTTTTATGAATTAAAATATTTTATATTTGATTCATTTTAAATCAATTTTTTAAAATAACTTGCAGCGAATTTGACTCCGACTGCAAGTCGTGGCTGAGATGTAGAGTTACTCGGTGCTGTTTTTTGCTCCTTTCAGATGACACAGTTTGTTTTGCTAAATTTTTGTATTGGGTTGAAATACAAAAATTTATGGCGTATTGCTTACCTAAATCTTACAATTGAATAAACTATTTAACAGAAAATTTAGTTTCCCAACCGTTTGGTTTGACAAAAACTTAACTTTTTCTTTCAAGTAGTTTAACATATTTCGATTGGAATTACTAATTTTGCACTTAATTACCCTTTAATCAACAAATAAATGAGAAGTATTTTAATTTGTGGCGCGGCGATGTTAGCGATGACCGCGTGTAAAGATGCACCAAAAGGCAAAGTAGATAACGGGATGCAAGAAGTAAAAATTGACCCGAATTCTAAATTGAATAATGCGACTATTATTCGAAATCCTATGACGGCGAATCAGCCGATTGACACCAATAATGTGGCAAAAATCACATTTGAGGTTCGAGAAATTGATTTTGGAACGGTGCCAGAAGGGACTGTGGTGAAAAAAACGTTTAATTTTACCAATACGGGTAAAGTGCCATTGTTGATAACGAGTGCGTCATCTACATGCGGTTGTACGGTGCCTACTTTCAACAAATCGCCTATTGCAGTTGGCGCGAAAGATGCAATTCAAGTACAATTTGATACCAAAGGCAAACCCAATTTTCAACAAAAACCTGTAACTATTACAGCAAATACGTTGCCCTCAGAAATAGAGGTGCGTTTGAAAGGAACTGTTACGCCTAAACCTAAGTGATAAGTAATAATGAATGGTGAATGATTAAATTTATAATTCATTTATAATCAATAATTTATATCATTCACCATTCTTTTAAAGATAAAAAATACTAAATATCGTTTTACCATAATTGCGCGCTGTTTGAAAATGAGGATGCTGAGTAAAATCATGATGCGGGTTATGTTCCAACACAAACCAACCTTCTTGTTTTAGCAAACCATATTCAAATATTTTATCAGGAATGGTATCCAAAGTTCCTAACGCATATGGCGGTCCCGCAAAAATATAATCATATTTTTCATTCGTTTTTTCAATAAATCTGAATACATCAGAGGGAATAATTCGTAAATGAGGCTCAATTTTTAATAATTGCGCTGTTTTTCGGACAAAATCAATCGCTGGTCCGTGCCTATCCACATACGTCACATCGGTGCTCCCACGTGAGATGAATTCATAAGTATGATTACCTGTACCACCAAATAAGTCCAAAACTTTCAAATCTTCAAAATCAAATTGATTATTTAAAATATTAAACAATCCTTCTTTCGCAAAATCCGTTGTTGGGCGAGTTGGCCAGTTGTCTGCTGGCGGGTTGAAACGACGACCTTTGAATTTTCCACTTATAATACGCATATTAATTTTTTTATGTAATTAATTTTGAATCAATGCTTTAGCTTAAAACACTTAGACAAAATAAGTCAAAATAAGAATGGGAAAGTACTTCTCTAAATTGATTTCCAAATTTAAAATAATTGGGTGCAGGCACGAAGCCAATATATCGAACATAACGATATAAATATTTGCAAATATCGGAATTTTCCGCAATATCTCCTGTCATCATCAAAGGTGTTTCATCTGGGTCGAGTTCAAATTGATTGAAAATAAGCATGACAAAATAGATTAAATCTTTATGTGTACGAAACGTAAAACCATTGTTAAATATTAATTTGTCATCATGGAACACAAACAATTGAACACGGCTATCTCGCACATTCATAAACACGCGATGCCCCGATTGTACGCCCGTCAATCGCCGATACCCTTCTATCAATGCCGAATATGCATGATAAACTTTAAGGCTTGGAAAATACATTTGAACTAATTCAACTATTGCATTTTCAACGGGATATACATTGATTAAATTCAAATGTGATAATTCATCTGCATCAAAACGCTCATACATACTGGTTGGCGCGATGTTTTGAAAATACTTAGCCTTATCTTTTTCTTGATACAATTCGGTAGGAATTAACGTTGCAGGAGTACCACTCATTGCCATTTTGACAGAGCGATAAGGCAAGCGCAAATAAGGATCTTCTTGAAAAATTGTTTTTAATTGTCGTTGAAAAAAGGCTTGTTTGGAAGCATTCTCAATGGTATCAAATTGATAGGAACGCAATGCCAATACATTCATCAAATCATCATTGACCATATAGCAAACACCGCCCACCCCCGTCAGCAGGTTGAGTGAATATCTGTCTGTGGCTTTGATGGAAAATGCGTATTCCACAATATCTTGATGTATCTGACTCATTCAAGGGATATTATTAATTTTTTACAAACTAACCGACATTTAATTGCCCTTCATATTTTGCACCTTCTTCAACTTTTAATTGACGTGCTTTGATTTCTCCCTTGATATGAGAAGAATCTAATAAGTGTAATGTTTCATGAATCAATACTTTACCTTCTATTTTGCCTCTAATGGCTGCGGTTGCCGCACTAATATTGCCTTTGATGAAACCGCCCACATCCATAACTAAGCGTTTATCACAAGTCACTTCACCACGCACCGTGCCATCTATGCGCATATTTTCGGTGGTAGTGACTTTACCTTCAATAAGAGTACCTTTCGCAATCACACAGGTCATTGCTAACTCTTGTGGAGGCAAAACAGGACTTGTATTTTGAGGTTGATTTTTATTTTCTCTTGAACCGAACATTCTTTTTATTTTTTAAACAAAATTAAAATTTTCCAATTACTGTTTCAAGTGTAAAAGTAGTTTATTTACACAGGATAAATTGTATTTTGTTTGTTTTTTTCAAAAAAAGTTGCGGCAAAAGCCGTTCCATTTCACCTATTGCAAGGTAATTTGGCGGGATTTAGATTGTAAAATCAAACCCAACAAGGATTAAAACACTTATACCAAATATTTTTACATATAAGTGATTAATAATCAACTATTTGTATGTAAAAATATTTTCAATAAAATATCATACATTAGAACTTGCCACTTTGGACAGTTGCCATGCCAAGAATCCAAATGCTATCAAAATACCAATACCAACATAAATCCAATTTGTATTCTTATGATGCATTGTTGAACCTTCAGCGTCACTATCCGTTAATCGCCGTCTTTCTACTTCATCTGCGAGTTGCAAAAGCGACCCATGAATGTGAGAAAAATCAGCACTAAACGCAACCGTTCGTCGTTGGTCAATGAATTGTGACTCCAGCAATAATGCTTGAGTGTACATACTATAATCGGTCAATTTGACCGTTGACTGCACGAGCCTTAGGGCTTCAATGGTGCGTCCTTCGGAGATTAACATCCGGATTTGTTGTTTAAAGCTCATAAGTATGTTTTGTCTTGGTGATCAGAATATTTTTTTATGTGAATTATTTTTACTAACATTGCGCCCGGTTTTTCGATGGTAATCGGATTTACAATTTATTAACAAAATAATTATGCCGAATTTGCAAAAAAGCCCTTCTGAAGTCATTATTTTAGCAATTGAATCGAGTTGTGACGATACTTCTGCTGCGATTTTTAAAAATGGTCGCATTTTAAGCAATGTCGTTGCGAGCCAAGCAGTGCATAAACTTTATGGCGGAGTCGTCCCAGAAGTCGCGTCGAGGGCGCATCAACAGAATATTGTGCCAACTGTGGCAGCCGCATTTCAAAAAGCAGGCGTTGAAAAGCAAGATGTGGATGCGATTGCGTTCACACTTGGTCCTGGTTTGATGGGTTCGCTGTCCGTTGGTGTCGGTTTTGCCAAAGCCTTTGCTTTGTCGCTCGACATTCCGATGATTGAAGTCAACCACATGCACGCACACGTATTAGCGCACTTTGCGGAGGATCCGAAACCACCGTTTCCATTCCTTTGTCTAACCGTTTCGGGTGGTCATACTCAAATCGTTTTGGTGGAAAACGCGTTAAAAATGAGTATTCTCGGCGAAACGTTAGATGATGCAGCAGGGGAGGCATTTGATAAAACAGGCAAATTACTTGGCTTGGATTATCCTGCGGGCCCTGCGATTGACCGTCTTGCGCTACAAGGCAAAGTCCGCTTCGAGTTTCCTGAACCTCAAATTCCGAATTTAAATTTCAGTTTTTCAGGATTAAAAACGTCCGTTTTGTACTTTCTGAAAAAGGAAATTGGGCAGAATCCTAATTTCATTACAGAAAATTTGGCAGACATTTGTGCTTCCGTTCAAGACCGCATTATTAAAATTTTGATTAAAAAACTCAAAAAAGCAGCAAAACAAACAGGTATTCGACACATTGCGATTGCGGGCGGCGTGTCGGCGAACACTGGTTTGCGCAAAACATTGGAGCAAACGGGGCAAATTGAAGGGTGGACAACATATATTCCACGATTTGAATATTGCACAGATAATGCTGCAATGATTGCCATTGCTGGTTATTTTAAGTTTTTAAATCGGGAATTCGCAGCTCACGACGTAGCACCTATGGCTCGCATGGCTTTTTAAAATTGCTAAAGGGTTGATTTGAATGGTTCATGCATGCTTGTTTTTTGATTCAAATTGTTGCAAATAATTTTGATTTGTAAAATATTTAATATGTCACAAATTAAAATTGTTTACACAACCGTTGAACACTACAAAAGTACACTTTATTTTGATAATAGCAAAAAAAAGGTGGATAATTTTCGTTTTTGTGAATACATTTTTTTTATTATCATAATAAATTATAATCAAAAGTCGCTTGTTTTTAAGCAAGCGACTTTTATAATTTATATTGAATTTCAATTATTTAAACATTAAATAAAAAGTGCATTACATCGCCATCTTCAGTCACATATTCTTTACCTTCGACGCGCACCTTTCCAACTTCTTGTACTGCTTTTTCAGAACCATACTGCACAAAATCAGCATATTTAATCACCCTTGCGCGAATAAAACCGCGTTCAAAATCGGAGTGAATTACGCCCGCCGATTGTGGAGCAGTCCAACCGCGATGAATTTGCCAAGCCCGAACTTCCTTCTCGCCCGCCGTAAAATACGTAATATAATTCAACAATTTGTAGCAACCTCGAATCACTTTATTGACTCCTGGCTCGTCCAAACCCATAGATTCGATAAATTCTAAACGCTCTTCAAGGCTATCTAATTCTGCAATGTCAGCTTCAATGGCTGCCGAAATCAAAATGACTTCCGCTTTTTCGCCTTTGATAGCCTCTATGAACCGTTTTGTATGATTGTTGCCCGTCAAAACAGAGGCTTCATCCACATTACAAATGTACAAAATCGGTTTCGCCGTCAACAAAAACATTTCATGTAATACGAATGTTTCTTCCTCCGTCAATTGCATCGTGCGCGCAGGTTGACCATTTTCGACGTGTTTATAAATGCGTTCTGCGGTTTCCAATGCTCTAACCGCCGTTTTATCACCGCCTTTTGTATTCTTTTTATAACGGTCTAAACGCTTCTCAATCGTTAATAAGTCTTTGAGTAACAATTCATTATCAATGATACTTTTATCGCGTACAGGATCCACAGAATTTTCAACATGAATAATATTATCATCGTCGAAACAGCGCACCACATACACAATCGCATGTACTTCCCGAATATCTGCCAAAAATTGATTGCCAAGCCCTTCGTTTTTACTCGCGCCTTTAATCAAACCTGCAATATCCACGATTTCAACCGTTGTAGGCACGACACTCTTAGGGTTGACCAACTCTTTCAACTTGTCCAAACGCGGGTCAGGTACGATAATCATCCCGATTTGAGCGTCTTTGGTCGCAAAAGGGTAATTTGCCACCAATGCTTTTGCACAAGTGAGGGCGTTGAACAGAGTAGATTTGCCGACATTAGGCAGACCGACGATGCCACATTTTAAAGCCATTTCTAAATGAGATATAGATAATTAGATATTTTTTCAAAAATTGAGCGCAAATATACGTAAAAATTGAAACTCTGAATACACAAAAATCAAAATTAGGCGTTATTGCAGCAAAACGCGACCCGAATTTTACGAATTTTCACGCATCCAACCAAATACAGACCTTTGTGAAAATTCGTAAAATTCGTGCCTCCTATTGAAATCATTAAATCCAATTCATTATGAGAAATAATATTTTGTTTCTGTTGTTTTTGGGGACGTTTTCTGTTGTTTTCGCTCAAAAAACGCCTAAAATGCCCACTATTAAACCAAAAGATTTTGAAAAATTGTCTGTTTTAGAAGATTCTATGGCAAATTTAGCAGCCATTGCGGTTTGGGACACGACGACAGGCAAAGATGACATTCGACGCAATGCGGGAGAACAATTAAACCTTGTTTTTACAGAAGCATTGAAAATGAATGGTTCGTTTGGTTATGGTTTTGAAAAATTGCAAAATGTTTCGATTCAGTATCCAACGGATAAATCATTCAGAATCATTACATTTCAAACGTTTATAAATAGAAATGAATTTAAATATTTTGGTTATGTTCAATTCAATCAAACTAAATCTAAATATTTTGTTTTGAAAGATCAGTCGGCTTCTTTGTTGACGGCTGAAAATGAGGTGTTGAATCCTGAGAAATGGTTTGGCTGTGTGTATTACAAATTAAAAGAATTTAAATCTCAGGAAGGGATGAAATATTTGTTATTTGGGTTCAATGCGAAGGATGATTATGAAAAAGTGAAACTATGTGATGTATTGACGCTGAAAGGCAATAAAATTTCGTTTGGCGCACCTGTTTTTGTAACAAAACCGCAGGAACATAAAAAACAGACCATTACAAAACGATTAATTCAAATATATTCGTCCGAAGCGGCGATGCGTTTCAATTATGACGAGGAAATGACGATGATTGTTTATGATCATTTGATGCCAGGCACATCTCGAAATCCAGATATTCCTTATGTACAAGTGCCTGATGGCACGTATGAAGCGTTTGTTTTTAAAAAAGGTTTGTGGGAATATATTGAACAATTGCCTAATACGCCCATGCGCGAAGCTCCTCGTGAAATGCCTGTTATAGACAAAAAAGCCAAAGTAGTAGATAAAGAAAATGCTCGAAATTTTAAATTTCCAGAGCGAAATTAACAGAATTGATACTTTTTTTAAAATTAAAGTTTTTTAACAAAAAATACTTATCTTTGTCAAAGATTTCTTATAAAACTAACTTTTATGGCAAAAGATACTTTTCATCAAAATGTAAGACAAGCTTTAGAAAAAGATGGTTGGGAAATCACAAAAGATCCTTACAAATTAAGAGCGTTGGGTATTAATTATGAAATTGATTTGGGTGCTGAAAAATTATTAGCAGCTCAAAAAGAACATCAAAAAATTGCGATTTAGATTAAAACGTTTTCAGCAATGTCTTTTTCGTATGAATTTCATCGCGTTTTGGGTCAATATTTAAATTACACAGCGTTTTTAGATTTGCAAGAGCCTGATATTTAGCTATCACCAAATCCGTTTATCGAACGTATTTTAGGCTACCAGCTATTCAATACATTGTTGATAAATTTAATATTAAAATCAAAAAT
>JBEEMZ010000026.1:0-28649 GCA_041192405.1 Bacteroidota bacterium
GATATTGAAATGTTAACTGATAATAAATTGACACTTATTATCTAATGATTTTACAATAAATAATTGAGTGCCAAATAAAATTTGGCACTTTCTAATCTTGTTTCCAAAAAAACAGGGCGCAATTATTTGATTTTCAATGAGTTACAAAGATGCTTGGATAACAGTCATGTCCAATTTTAGTGAGGACTGCGACGCAAGATGTTCCCACTCCAATCCCTTGCCTTGATATAACAGTCATGTCCAATTTTAGTGAGGACTGCGACTCAATCTCCTTTATTCCAATCTTTAAGCCAACCTAACAGTCATGTCCAATTTTAGTGAGGACTGCGACAGTTTGTGGGTTGTTTTTTGACCAAGACGACTATAACAGTCATGTCCCATTTTAGGGAGGACTGCGATAACGGGATTTCGGATTGCGAAATGATAAAGTGTTGATTCTCAATAATTCTGCAATCAGACTGCGGCAAAACAAAAAAGGTCATCGTTGCGCAAACGATGACCTTTTTTGTTATAACTCTTTGACAATCCCATTATTGAAACCTTCTTATTCAGTTATCGATTTTCTCAATGCTTGAATTTGCGCTATCGTCAAAGAGGTGACTTCGGAAATAAACGGGTCATCCATTTCTTTCGCAATCAAATTTTGAGCAATAACAACATCTCTTTCTTTTTGGGCGGCTTCTTTGTAAGCGGCTTTCGCACTTTCGGCGGCATGGCGATTTTTACTTTCGGTGCGTTCTTCGGGCGTAAGATGATCAAACTCAATGAGTTCCGACACTTTTTTGACCCCATGATTTTTCAAATTGATGTCGGGATTTTCAGGATTTTTGATAGATTCCTTCACCAAATTTAACCAATCGGAATAGGCTTCGGGTGTCGCCGCTTTGATATAATGATGATTCAAGAAAATCAATTTATGCCCAAAAACGTCCACTTCTTTCCCATACATATCAAACAAATTGCTATGATGAAAAAGAACGTCTTTCTCAATCGCCGTTCCGTCACGCTCTTTCGCTACATACTTGCCCGTACACACGACAATCGTGTAAACGACCTTCGTTGCTTTATATTCTTTGGAACTGCGCTGTAATTCCGCGATTGCCATATTGTGATAGAGCAAAAAACGGTCAAAATTGTAGTCATAATCCACTTTTTGGATTTCCACAATGACGCGTTTATCTTTGCTCTGCGCAAAAACATCGTATTTGAAATCAATGTACGAGATTTTCATCGGGAATCGCTTTTCCGTTTCGACCTTATCGGGGATAAACGTGACTCCAAACAAATCTTTCACTAAGCATTGCAACACGAATTTATCGGTGAATGCTTTCTTAAAAATAACTTCATTATCTAAATTTCCCAGCATGATTTAAATGATTTTAATGGAAAGTTCCTGCAAAGATACCTTTTTTTTGTTCAAAACGAAAAAAGAAGCGATTTCGGATTACGGAATGATAAAGCGTTAATTATCAATGATTTAACCTTTTTCTGTTGGAATGTGCGCATTCCCGCCCGATGCTTGAGAAGCAGTGGGGCGGAGCGATGTGATTTTTTGATTTTGGTTTTTTTGCAAAAAATCAAAATCAAAAAATCACGTCGCTCCGAAGGTTCTAAAACGCCCGTGAGGAATGCGACAAAGGGATTTCGGAATAACAAAAAACTAACTAACGGGCGTGTATTTTTTCTGTAAAGTATCCATCATTTTATCCGTCATTTTACCCAAATCAAACTTCGGTCGCCAGCCCCAATCTTTGAAAGCACTCATATCATCAATGCTTTCGGGCCACGAATCTGCCATTTTCTGCCGATAATCGGGTTTATACGAGATTTTGAAGTCGGGTAAAATGCGTCGAATGCTGTCCGCGATTTCCGCAGGGCTTGCGCTGAATCCAGTGACATTGTAACTGCTCCGAATCATAATATTTTTCTCGGATGCATCCATCAATTCCAACGTCGCACGCACCGCATCCTCTATAAAAAGAAACGGCAAACGTGTATTTTCATTCAAAAAGCATTCAAAAGGCTCTCCTTTGGCAGCTTTATGATACATTTCGAGCGCGAAATCTGCCGTACTGCCCCGCGATTGTCCCAAATAATCAATCACACCTGGATAACGCAACGACCGAACATCTATGCTATACCGATTATGATAATAGCTGCACCAGTTTTCACCCGCCACTTTACTCATGCCGTAAACCGTTTCAGGCGTTCGAATCGTATCTTGTGGAGTCATAATGCGCGGCGTATTGCTCCCAAAAACCGCAATCGAACTCGGAAAAAATACTTTTTTCATCTTTTGAACCCGCGCCACTTCCATCACATTAAACAAACAAGTCATATTTGTTTCCCACGTTTTCAAAGGATTAATCTCGCCTTTCGTGGAAAAGATGGCTGCTAAATGATAAATTTGTGTAATGCGATAGCGTTCTGCGATGAAACTCATTTTAGATGCGTCGGTGGCATCTAAAATTTCAAAAGGAAGATAATTGTAGCCATCGTATGGGAGGTGTAAATCCGTTGCAATGATGTTTTCTTGACCATGTATGTGGCGTAAAGCGCGGGTCAAAGCACTACCGATTTGACCGTTCGCGCCGATAATTAAGATTCTCTCTTTGGACATAAGTAATGATGAATGATGAATGATGAATTTTATAATTAATTCATTTTCAATTGAATAGGAAATTCATAAACGCCGTTTATCTTGTTTCTCAGTACATAATAAAAAGGAGTTGGGTTAATGGAAATGCGGATTACACGGATTTTCACGGGATTGGTGCGGATTTTGAACCGTAAACATCCGTATCAATCCTGTGAAAATCCGCGTAATCCGTATTTCCATTAACCCAACTCCTTTTGTCATATACTAATTTTTTTATTTAGCGACGTAATCCTTGTTGATTATGAAATTTGCCGCAATTTTCGTATTTTTTAGGACAAAATCAAAATTCAAACGAATTATTCGTTCAAATTCCAATCATAAGTCGTATAAGTAATCTTTGCATTTTTATAAACAGGCAAAGCAGCATATTGATTCAAAAAGGCAATCACATTCCCAAAATCAACAGCGTACCAATTAAAAAGATTGGATATTTTGATGGTATTGCCTTTCAATTGATTTTCTTGCGTTTTGTTGATGAACGCCCGTGTTAATTGGTCTAATTGCGTCTCGACGGTTTTCGCAACAAAGGCGCGTGCATCTATCGGCGGACAGGATTTTGCCGCACAATTCAATCCAAAATGAATCCGTGCATCGCCCATCGGACGCAAAATCCTATTTTCAATTTCGTTTAAACTGTAATTTTTGCCGCCTAACGCGTAACGAGATACATCCCAAGGATTCCCTTTATCCAAATCTTTAATGCTTTTAATGGGATAATGCTCTAATATCAGCTTGATAGTCAATGCGTTATAAGCATTTAACCAAAAAGCCTTTTTCTCTTGTTTAGAGGCATTTGTTGCGGGCGTATGGGCAGACAATGTTTTGATATAATTTTCTAACGCAGCTTTATCATTTTTAAATAATTTATAATTAACGTTGCCCTGTTGAACATGTTTTTGCAACAATTTATCCCAAGCCTCATGGATTTCGGATTTTGGATTTTGGATTTCGGATTGTAGATTGCAGATTTCGGAATAATAATTGCTCTGAATGCCGAAATCCGCCATCTGTAATCCGCATTCGGGCAGGCTTTGTAGCCAACGACTCGCCGCTACTAAGTTTATTTGCATGAAAATCGCTACAAATGCGAGGATGAAATGTTCTTTTTTCATTATTTTTGACCTTTTGAACCGTAAAATTATACAAAAAAAAGTGGAAATGAAATTTATTTAAAAAATATATCTATTTTTATGTCACTTTGTGCGATATTAAAGGTTTATTAACATAGCACGTTGAACAACTCAACATATTTTGAAATTAAAATTCTATCATGATGCACAAGAGAACCGCAAAAATCTTAAAACGGTGTCTGCACGGCTTATTTGTTGCTGCCACTTACACGGGCGCGACCGCGCAAGATACCTCGAAACCCGCGATTGATTCCACTGCAAAGCCCGTTATGACTGCCGTAACGGATACGGCTATGGTCAAATTGCCCGACACCTATTTTCAAACGCCCCATTGGGGACTTGGATTGACTGTCGGTAGTAACGCTCTTTTTGGATTAGATGTTGCCTACAGCATTAACCCGATGTTTACAGTGAAATTGGGGTACAATTACCTCGACTTAGCTTACAAAAATTTGACTCCCGTTTTCAAATCTATCAAATTACCTGCGGAATTGGGCGGTGAAGTGAATATGCAACAAAGTCATTTGGCTTTAACCGCAGAATTCACGCCAACGCGTTCTAAAAAACTTCGCTTAGCCGTTGGGGGTGTTTTCTTTCTGAAAAATGAGATTTCAGGGAATATCTTTTACACCAAAGATCTTCAACTGAATGACATGGTTATTACCGCTTCGGAAGTGGGTTCTATGAAAGGCACTTACACCACCGCTTCCAAAATTGCGCCTTATATTGGGGTGGGTTTCGGACGCACCGTGCCTAAAAAAAGAATCGGGTTGAACCTTGATTTAGGAGCGATTTACAAAGGAGTGCCGATGCTTGACATTCAAGCAACAGGGCTTTTGAAAGGCAACGAGAGTAATGAAGCGATTTTAAACCGCAATTTCAAACCATTGCAATGGCATCCTGTGCTGAATTTGCGCTTGGCAGTGAAATTAAATTAATGTACCAATTTTTTAACCCAAAAAGATTCAATATTTTTCGCAATGAAAAAAATGTTCAATTTCAAGAGTTTATCTATTATTGCGGCAATTGCAACCGCTTTTGCCATTACGCAAGCTTGTGTCAATAAAGATGATTTGACCAAAGATTTTGCTTTTACCATTGATTTAGATGTTATCAAAGTACCGCTATCCCTTCAAATTATTGATGGCAATTTTGATTCTGGCAAAAGCCCAGAAGGTGTTACCATTGAGTTGATGGGCCCCGATAAAGATAAGTTTTATTCCACAATTGGCGAAAAAAATATCACTATCACTAATGGTTTCGTGGATTTTGCGGTCAAAAAAACCGATGCGCCAACACCTCAAAATCCGTTGAAATTAACGGTGGTTGCAAAAGCACCCGGTTATTTGAGAACGATTAAAACCTTTACATTGACCACAGCCGATTCTACTCAGTTTGAAGCTATGAGTATGGTGAATTTGGCAAATCCGCCCGCAGGTGTGACGATTAAAACCGCGTCTGTAACCGTTGGTGCAAATGGCGCAACGGCTTCAACAATTGTAACAACGCCTTCCTCGTCTCAAGAAGCAGTGAATGTTCAAATTCCCGCAGGTACATTGTTCAAAGATAAAGATGGCAATGTGTTGACAGGAACGGCAGAAGCCACTTTGGTACATTTCGATAACCAAAATCCTGCATCTTTGGCTGCGTTCCCTGGTGGATTGTCCGTAGGTAGCGCGAAAGATGCCAATGGCGCGAATATTGGCGCAGGTCAATTTACAACTATGGGCTTTTTGGCGTTGGATATGACGATTGGCGGCAAAGAAGTTAAAAACTTTTCAGGTACAGGGATTCAAATTGCTATGGATTTGAATGAAAATTCTATCAATCCTGAAAAAGGACGTAAAATTGCAGTTGGAGATAGCTTACCAATTTGGAGTTTGAATGAAACCGATAATAGCTGGGTGCGCGAAAAAATTGGTGTTGTTTCAGGTACTGCAAGCGATTTGAAATTGGTTTATACTCAAGACCACTTGTCTTATTGGAATTTGGATTACCATTATGGACCTCGTTGTAATCAAACAAGTTTGATTACTTTTGCAGGTGTTACTGCACCCAATAATTATTATGTTGAAATGGTCAATGCTTCTACGCAACAAGTATTTCGGACTTTCAATTTATTTTTGGCAAACGGTCAAAATATTGGTTTTTACAACGCGCCCGCAGGTATCAATTATTATTTTAGAGTGCTTTCAGGTACTTATTACTATTGCCCAGGTGCAATGGTAGCGACGAGTACGCCTTTTCAATTGTGTAATGGAGCTGTTACGACGACATTCAACATGAGCGCGCCGCCGCCTGCACCTCTTTTAACCACACGGGTTAGAGCCGTAGGCACTTGCCCAAGCAAACCGTATGTACAGTTATATCCAAATGTAACGGTTTATTATTTAGAAGTCGGTGGTTGTGGATTTTGGAATTTTGGTGGCACGATGGTCAGTGGTAATTACGTTAGTACCGTGTTTAAAGCAGGTAAAACGTATGATATTGCTGTCATTGTGGGCGGTAACTGGGCTGTTTTCAGAAAAACCATTCCTGCAAATCAAGTGGGCACGTATCAAGTGGATTTAAATGTTTCGATGCCCGCACAAATATGTAGTCGTTTTTAGACAAGCGTAAAATTTTAGTCGGGAACAAAAAATAAATGTTTCATTTTTGCGTTTTAACGCACCGTGAAAAGGGTATCTGCTTCAAAAGAGAAGTAGATACCCTTTTCTGGCATTGGGAAATCTTTAACAATTGGAATAATTTTAAATAGGACTGTCGTATAATAAATATGTACCTTTGTCTTCATTTCATCTGGTGGATTTCAGATTTCGGAATGAATTTTGAAGATGCGCTACGAATTATTTGTAAAAAAGTTACGAATCGAGCAATTTAACATCGTCAAGGTTGAAACATCAACGACGTTGACTCCGAAATCCGAAATCCACATTCCACAATCAATCAACCCTATTTGCATGTCTATGAAATCAAGATGGGCTGCTTTCCGCACCGCTTACCCGTTTACAGCCCGCCTTACAAAATGGGCATCGGCTTTTTTATGCTTTTTCTTTTTGATTTATGGCGTTTTTATGTTGGGTTTTTTTGGAAAAATCCCTTCTGCCAAAGAATTGCGCGAAATGCAATCTTTGAATGCTTCTGAAATCTATACATCCGATGGCGTTTTGATAGGGCGTTTTTATCGGGAAAATCGAACCAATATTCAATTTGACGCATTGCCCAAAGAGTTGGTGAATATGCTCGTTGCGGTCGAGGATGAACGCTATTGGGATCATGATGGCGTAGATATGCGAGCGATTGCACGCGTATTCGTGCGCACCATTATTAGTCGAGACGAATCTGGTGGCGGCGGCAGTACGCTCAGTATGCAATTGGCGAAAAACCTTTATAAACGCAAAAGGTATTGGGTTGGTAGTACCGCGATTGCCAAAATTCGAGAAATGTTAATCGCTCGGCGTTTGGAAGACGCTTTTGATAAGAAAGCATTATTAGCGTTTTATTTGAATACGGTTCCGTTTGGGAACAATGCGTTTGGGATTCAAGTGGCTTCTACACGCTTTTTCAATAAGCCACCTGTAGAATTGAAATTGGAAGAAATGGCTGTTTTGGTCGGGATGTTGAAGGCGAATACGACGTATAATCCACGTAAAAATAAGGATAAAAGTCGAGAACGCCGCAATTTAGTGTTACAATTAATGGTTAAAAACAATCATTTGCAACAAAAAGTCTGTGATTCCATCAAAGCAATGCCAATTACCTTGCAATTCAATCCGAAACATGAATTATCAGGTTTAGCGGTTTATTTTCGAGAGTATCTGAAAAAGGAACTCAATGAAATTTTGAAAAAATATCCAAAACCGGATGGGGAAGCATGGGATATTTACCGAGATGGCTTGCGGGTGTACACGACATTGGATTCCAAAATGCAGGCTTACGCGGAAGCGGCAGCTGCCGAACACATGCAGGCTTTACAAGTTTCATTTGATAATCACTGGCAAGGTGGCAATCCTTGGGGCGACGACAAATTAATTGAAGATGCGATGAAACGGTCTCCGCGTTGGCGCGATATGAAAGATGATGGCTTTCCTGAGGCGAAAATCAGACGCGCTTTCAACACTAAAATTCCAATTACCTTATTCACTTGGGAGGGCGAAGATGAACGCATGATGACTCCGATGGATTCGATTCGGTATTATTATTCGTTGTTGAGTACAGGATTTATGGCGATGGAGGCGAAAACGGGGATGATTCGCGCTTGGGTTGGCGGAAATGATTTTAATTTTTTACAATATGACCACGTGCGCTCTAAACGGCAAGTGGGTTCAACTTTTAAACCCATTTTATATGCGACAGCATTGCAAAAAGGGATTCCACCTTGCGAATATATTCCAAATGCACTGCGGAGTTATGGCAGTTGGACTCCACATAATGCTGATAATCGTTATGGCGGCGCGTATTCGATGGAAGGCGCGTTGACCAATTCGGTAAATACGGTTTCAGTTGCGTTGATTATGAAAACGGGTGTACCTGCGGTCATAGATTTTGCACATGATTTGGGGATTACGGCAGATATTCCAAAGTATGCAACGATTGCTTTGGGTGCGGTAGATATTTCTTTGTATGAGATGGTTCGGGCGTATGCAACATTTCCGAGACGCGGGATGAAGGTTGAACCGCTTGCCGTCGTTAAAATTTTGACGCGAGATGGTAAAACCATTGTTGATTTTTCAAAGTTTGACCCGATGAAACAACAACGTGTTTTGGAAGAAGATCATGCCGATATGATGGTTAAAATGATGCAATCCGTCGTTGAAGATGGTACGGCGGCGCGTTTGAAATACAAATATGGCATTACAACCGACATTGCGGGCAAAACGGGGACGACTCAATCCCATGCTGATGGTTGGTTCGTTGGTTACACGCCGAATTTAGTTTTTGGTGCGTGGGTTGGCGGAGAAAGTCCTGCGGTACATTTTCGGGATTTGAAGTTGGGGCAAGGTGCGAATACGGCACTGCCCATTTGCGGCTTATTTTTGCAAAAACTCTATGCAGATCCTGTATATCAATGGTTGAAACAGGAGAAATTTGCACAACCTGCGGCATGGGTTGTAGATTCAATGAATTGCGCGCCTAAATCGTATTCCGATTGGGAATTGGCGGCAATGGATTCATTGAAACAATTGGATTCGCTGAATCGGGTAGATACGTTGGGCATTCCGCCGCCGCCGAATAAGCCTGTTGCCATAGATACAGCGCGGAAAACCCTTCCAAAACCGCCAATGGTGAATCCGCCTGCGCCGACAACGGGTGGTATTGTTCCAAAACCGAATCCAACGGCTCCAACCAATCCGCCTTTGCCAACATCGTCAATCGGTAGAATTCAAGGCGTGCCTATTGCGCCCAAACCTGCGATGCCGCCACCTGGATTATCGCCCGCGCCGCGCATGAGTGGCAATAAAGATGGGATTATCGTGAAACCAAGTGGAGAAAAGCGCATTCCAACGCAATAACTTACGACGTGTTTCAATGCAGCGCAAAAGAAAAAAGTTAGTTCATCCACCTTTTAAGCACACTACTAAGTAGTTAAAGATTTAATATGTAAATAATGGATTATCAATAGTATTTTTCCGCAGATTCTCGCAGATTTTCTTTTGGAGTCTTTTTCTGCGAAAATCTGCGGGAAAAAACATATTATAATTTTAACAATTCAGTAGTGTAGGTTCAAAATCTACATTTCCTATATTTCTATGTGTTTCCACCAAAAAGCCGATAAACCTAAAAAATTATTGTCCCGTCGGGAACTTTTAACAAAGCTGTCGTGTTTAGAATGGAAATAATCATCCATTATGAATGTAGATTTGTTAAAACGGGAAATCCGTTATCAAACAGCGCGCAGTGGCGGCGCAGGTGGACAAAATGTCAATAAAGTCGAAACCAAAGTAGAAGCAAATTTCGACATCGCGCTTTCAAATGCCTTGACCGAACCCGAAAAAGAATTGTTATTGCAACAATTGGCAGGTCAATTGACGAAACATGGCATTTTGAAAATGACGCATCAAACGGAGCGTTCGCAACTCGCTAATAAAGAGCGCGTTGAGGCAAAATTGTTGCTCACGGTGAAAGAAGGTTTGGTCATTCCGATAGAACGGAAAGAAACAAGCATTCCTAAAGCCGTCGTTGCAGGCATCAAAGCGGAGAAGCGAAAGCAATCTGCCAAAAAGGAAGGTAGAAAAAGGGTCAAATCGGAAGATTTTGACCCTTTTCCATTAGATGGATATTGACTTTTTGTTAACAATTCGTCTAATCTATGTTAACAATGCTTTTTATAGTGTGTTTATTTAGAAAAACCAATTATCTTTGTACATATTTATTTTCAAACGGTGTTAAAAACAGATTCCTTTACCAATAAAACGAATTTTATATGGAAAATACGATTGAATCGAAAAGTAATTTTTGGACTATTTTGTTTTTTGTCATGATTGGAATTGGCAGCATGATGGTCATTTGTCAATTTTTTGGTGTTAAAAGTTTCGAGCGTCACGAAACGACGGTTGCGGTTGACCAAAATTCACCTGAATATCAACATCGTAAACTGGCGCAACCTCGTCATGGAGACGCAGAAAATAGGGAGCAAAATGCTGAAAAAACGTTAAAAAGTATTGCAGATGAGTTTAAAGGACCTGTTTATGCGAATATCCGAACAGCGAATTTGAATAATAATTGGGGTTTGAGCGATGATGAAGCCAAATTTTATGATGGGTTGCGTTCTGCAAAAACGGCAGATCCCAATGCTTCTGAAAATTGGTTGGGCAAAGTCAAAAAAGCACATCAAACGTATAGTACTATTAAAGAAATGTTCGGCGGCAAAGCGGATGTGAAAGGCATCATGGATGACGCGCAAACCGCAGTGCACACAATGAGTCAAATCAATCGGTTGTACGGGATTTCGATGCAAGAGTTAAAAGCCTTCGCGCCACAAGCGAAATCGGTCGGCGATTGGGCAAATTATATTGAAAATAATAAAAAATAGGTTTCAAAATAAATATCTTTAAATAACAAAGTGAGCAAAAGTTTCTTTT
This sequence comes from Bacteroidota bacterium, assembly GCA_041192405.1. Classification (GTDB taxonomy): domain Bacteria; phylum Bacteroidota; class Bacteroidia; order Chitinophagales; family Saprospiraceae; genus JAAFJT01. Next base: position 10,872 of record JBEEMZ010000026.1, read on the forward strand.
GTTCACTTTGTTATTTGAAAATGATTATTCTGAAAACGGGGACGTTAAAAAATAAATTTATGCCAAAAATTGGTCAATACGAAACTTTAGAAGTCGTAAAAGTAATGTCTTTCGGCGCGTATTTAAACGGCGGTGCGCTCGGCGAAATCTTATTGCCTATCCGCTATGTGCCGAAGGAATTGCAGGCAGGAGATGAAATTCGGATCTTTTTGTATTGCGATTCGGAAGACCGCGTGATTGCGACGACGGACAAACCGTTTGCGGTCGTGGGTGAATTTGCGTATTTGCGCGTGAAAGATGACAATAATGCAGGCGTTTTTTTAGATTGGGGCTTGATGAAAGATTTATTTGTTCCGTTTCGAGAACAAGGCGAAAAAATGGTTTTAGGAAAATCTTATTTGGTTAAAATTGTTTATGACGAAAGAACCGATAGGATTCTTGCCACTTCTAAAATTAATACATTGCTGAAAGCAGAAACCGAAGATTTAAAAACAGGGCAAGAAGTCAAAATTTTAATCGCCGCAAAAACGGATTTAGGATTTAGAGTCATTGTGAATGACCTTTATTGGGGCGTTTTGTACAAAAATGAAGTGTTTCAACAAGTGCAAATCGGCGAGGTTTTGAAAGGTTATGTTAAAACGGTTCGGGAGGATAAACGAATTGATGTGCGTTTGCAAAAAGCGGGCTATCAACAACAAATTCCTGAAACGTCTGACGCACTTTTGAATCATTTGAAAAAGGCAAATAATGGTTTCATTGCATTGACAGATAACAGTTCCCCCGAAATGATTTACATGAAGTTGCAAATGAGTAAAAAGAATTTCAAAAAATCTGTCGGAAATTTATATAAACAGCGTTTGATTGCCATTGAAACAGATGGCATTCGATTGATTGAAAAAGTGTAAGTTACAACACGAATTTTCACGTTTTATGCGTGAAAATTCGTGTAATTCGGGTCGCAAAATTAAAAAAGAACGCCTACGCTTTACAGCCTCAGCGTTCTCTCATAAAGCTATGGAAAAATGTTAAATTACGCACTAACAACCATCTGATACGTTTGTGGAATGGTTTTTTCAAAAATCAACTTCTTCCCTTGTTGTAACTCTTTGATTTTCAAGTCATTATAATGCCGAATTGTAATCAAGTCACAACCATCCACTCGTTCCACATTGAAAATAGCAGATAATTCTTTTAAAAGCACCGTCATCACTTCAGGTTTATTCGTAATACTAACAAAAAAATAAAGCCCTGAATTTTGCAAAAGATTCACAAAAATACCATGTTTTGCAAAAATATCAAATAAATCGCGTATATGTGATTCTACTAAAAACGTTAAATCTTGATTCCAAACTTTCAAGAAAACTTGATTGCGTTCGGTCATCAAAATCGGCGGATACGTCAAACCTTCCGTTCCATCGCCGCCAATGACGGTTCCAGCCGCCGCAGGTTCAAGAAATGAACGCACATTTAATGGAATGCCTTTTTGCATCAAAGGGGCAATCGTGCGCGGATGCACCACCGTCGCACCATAATAAGTCATCTCAATCGCTTCGGAATAGCCAATTTTATCCAATTTGACCAAATTTTTAAATACACGCGGGTCGCCTGTTAACACACCTTGCACGTCTTTCCAAATGTACATGCCTTGCGCATCCACCGCATTTGCGTATAAAGCCGCCGAGTAATCCGTACCTTCTCTGCCTAATGTCGTCGTATTATTGTCTTTTGTGCTACCAATAAAACCTTGTGTCAATACAAAACCGCCTTTTTCAAGTGCAGGTAACATCTTAGACTGAATCCGTTTTGCCGTTTCTTTGCGTTGTACAATTGCTTCCCGCCAAGTATCATCTGTTAAAATCATATCTCGCGCATCTAACCAAGTCGTTTTCAACCCAATATGATTTAAATATCCTGCAACAATTTTACTCGAAACCGCTTCTCCGATGCTCACAATTTGGTCATAGACATAATCAAAAGCATCATGTGGCGTGTCTTCGAGAATCCACTCAATTTCTACAAACGTATCATTTACACGCGCATATACATCATTATTTCTTTTACTATCAAATAAATGATCCATAATGGCATAATGATTCTGCTTAATTTTTTCTAACAAATCATGTGTTTTATCACTCTTGGCAAAATACGCTCGCACCACATCTTCGAGTGCATTCGTGGTTTTGCCCATAGCGGAAACCGCAATGACAAGCGATTCCTTTTGATACGTGCGCAAGATGTTAGCAACGTTGCGAATATTATCTGCATCTCGCAACGACGCGCCGCCGAATTTGAAAACTTTAATAGGATTCATGATTTTTGACGTTCTTAAAACAATTTGATTGATAATAATGGTTTCAAGTGGCAAAAATACATAGTTTTTTGCAAACACATAGTGAGATAGGTGACATAGCGGATTAATTTTCAAAAATGCCATCTCCCATGTGACCTATGTACCTATGTGTTTGCAATTTAAACAAATTGTTAATCTCTTTTCTGGCAATTTAAAATTGAAAAAAGGAGGCATAAGATAATATTCGTTTAAAAAAGAGTCGAAATTTGTTGGATTCATTTGAAAAATTCGCCTTTCCAAAACATTTCTTGACAAAGTACAGGTTAATATTTGGTTTAAAAAATACCTTTTTTCTCGTATTTTTTAAATCTACATTAAAAATATCTTAAAAATTTTAATTTAATCCTTTGTTTTTACTCTAAATGGCAATAGTTTTGTACGATAGATAACAATAACGACTTTCTTTCTATGAACAACAATCATTTTACGATGACAAATTTAAACATTCTGTTTATAACGATTCTTACGTCGCTCCTCCCCTACTCTACTCACGCACAACGCATGTCGGTTGGCTTTTTCGCAGGCGCGGCAGGTTATCAAGGCGACTTGACGGACAAAGGTTTTGACTGGATGGAACTCAAAAATGCAGTCGGCATCGTCGCTACACACCGTTTGACGGATCATTTTGCAGCGAAAGTCAATTTCACACATTGTAAAATTGCAGCAATGGATATTCATTCGCCAAGTAAAAAATCGCGTAAATTCTCCTTTGAAACGCCGATTAATGAATTGGGTTTGAGCTTAGAATGGCATAAGCAAAGTCGGGTGAAATATACTTCGTCGGGCGATTTTTACAATGCAAGCACACCTTATATATCTATCGGAGTTGGTAGCATGCGCTTTGACCCGCAGGTGAAAGGTTTGCCCGCAGAATCGCCCGATTTGACGATAATGTATAGTAAAACGCGCCCAATGTTGATATTTGGGGCGGGTTTTAAGGTTGGACTTGGCGGGCATTGGACACTCTCGGTTGATGCAACAACCCACATGGTTTTTACAGATTATTTAGATGGCGTGAGTCAAAGCGGGCGCGTGAATGAAGATTTTTATGGATACTTTGGCACGACGCTTTATCGCAATTTTGGAACGGTGGCAAAGAAAAATTGGCAAGATTATACGAAATCAAAACAAAAAAAATCTAAAAAAATTGTTTTTAGAAAATAGAATTAGGGCGATGATGTTTTTGACGTGGCAATTTTGTTTTTATTAAAAAGGAGCAAAATAAAATTGGGGTAACAAACCATTTTTTTTATTAAATTTCTTCAATTCTGTTTAAAACGATTTTGTAAAATAAAATTTTGCAAAAAGCATCAAAAAGGCGTTCCCCGAACGGCTTTTTGAACGAACGGCTTTTTGAATTCTGTTTAAAACGATTTTGTAAAATAAAATTTTGCAAAAAGCATCAAAAAGGCGTTCCCCGAACGCCTTTTTGATGCTTTTATTCATTCAACTCCTTGTAGCAGCAACAAAATAATCTTGAATTAGGAATCAAAAAATAAGATATTTCAAAAAATAAGTTATCAACAATACGCTTACATAGCCAAAATACCATTTTTTATCGCCATAATCTGTAAAATCAATATTATGTTTTTGTTTTAAATAAGCCGCAATTGCCAATTTTTCAAACCAATATGCAATTACAGTCGCTCCCGCAACACCTATAAATCCAAAACAATAAATGCCAATGACACTCAGCAAAATATTTAAAATCGTTTCAATAATAGAGATTTTCAATAAAACTTTTGTTTCGTTCAGCGCAATTAAAATGGTATTTGAAAACCATAACCGACTGATTATCAATAACAAATAAATATCAAAAATCGATGCACTTTGCGCAAACTCAGCCCTAAAAATTTTTGGATACCAATAATGACTTGTCACTAATAACGCAATAGATAATGGAAATAACGCATGCCATAATCGTTTAGATTTTTGTTTTAATACGTAAAGTCCTTTTGCACAATGGGTTGCAATCAATGGCACTAACGCATTACTCAAACCAATGGACAACGCCAAACTTATCGGCAATTCCCGCGCACCATAACGATACAATGCAAAAATCGTTTTATCACCTTTATAAAACCAATTGATTAGAATCCCATCAAAATTCATCGCCAAACCATTCAACGCCGCATATCCCATTAATGGCAATGCTAATATTAAATAATCGCGCACTATTAGATTTCGAAAACCTTTAAGATTTCCGAAATCTACATTTTGTAAAACATTGATTATCAACCAAATGTATTTTAAAATACCGAATAACACTAATCCATAAAAGCTATATTTGAAATCAATAGGTGTCAAAATCGGATAGAAAAAAAGGATTTGTTGCAAACCAAAAGTAATTATTGAGTAAATTAACAATGCTTTTGCGTTTTTTTGCAACAAATAATTGGATTCTATCAAAAACGATGGAAAATGAAATAACAAAAAATACCAATAGATTTCGTAAAAAGGTAATTCAGATTGCCCTGTAAAAACCAATAATAATTTTGATTTAAATAGAATAAAAACACAAAATAATGTTATGCTAAATAGATTGAAAATTAAAAATTGTTGAAAAACGAATTCAGGTTTTTCCCTTTCTGACAAAGTGGGAAAATAAGATAATCCTGCTTGCAACAACGCGTTTAACCAAAAAAAATCAGCAATGCTGCATAAAAAAGTCAACGTTTCATATACGCCTATATCCGAAGGTGGCAAATGCGTTTTGGCTAACAATATCGCTACAAGAATATTGCCGCCGCGCCGAATCAATTGACTGATTTGTGATGCACGTGTGAGGGTTAAATTCATATCGTTAAAAATTCGCGCCCGTAATGTCCGCCGTAACAAAGAATTAAATCTAAAATACTTAAATCAGGCAAAAATCCATTTTTAGCTTCAAAAATTTGTGGATAATGTTTTTCATTTGAAACCATAAGTTTTGGATGAATCTTTGAACGAAAATCCATATATTTAGAAGCTTCCAATTCTAAAACACCTTCAAACGGCATAAAATATTGTTCAGTCGTTTTTAAACCAACTTTATGTTGAATTTTCAACATTTTTAAACAATTTTCAAGAATCATCCAATTATAATCCCATAGAAATGTTGGTTTTTGAACATAAAAAGTTTCAAAAATATCGGCATAATGCTCCCAATAAGGTGCATTGCTGTAAGCAGAACGAATCGTCCACCAATGTTGTTTTTGCCAATTTTGGTCATACGCGATGCGTGTTTCTCGAATCGGTTGTTGTTGATTTTTGCCTTTTTGCAATGGAATGGACAAGGTAAACCGCCCCGAAGCCGTTGCAATATGACAGCGATTGCGATAACTGCCCTTTTGAAAATGTTCGTGGGCATCTAAACAAAAACAACTATTTTCCAATATTATTTGGAAGTAAGATATTGGAGCCAAATATTGCAATGATAAAATTGGGTAAATCATAATTATCTATGTCATTTAAGAATCTTTGAAAGGAAGGAAATATTTCGATGCAAATTGCGCTTTGAAATGTTTTTTCCCTAATTCAAAGCATTCAACTAAAAACACGCCTGAAAGTTCAAACTACCAACAAACATTTCTTTACCACCTTTAAATTTAGGGCTTCTCACTTGATACATATACGTAAAACCAATATTAGAATAACTTAAATGATAAGGAATTGGCACATCAGAAACAATATGATTCATATTTGCATAAAATACCGCCTTGCAATATGGCATTTCTGAGGTGATGTATTTGTTTGTGCAATAATAGGTTTTAAGAAAAAATCTTAGATGTAAGTCATAAGGATTTCATGATGCTCATTTTGCCACAAATTACAAAAATGCTACAAATTCAATTTTTATTTATAAAAAATATGCAATTTGTGACAATGTGACAGGGTTAAAATCGTTTTTGAAGACTAAGACCGCCCCAAAACATGGATTTTCCTGTTTGAAACTCCGCCGTTCGTACATGATAACTATATGTCAACCCAAAATTGCTATAACTCACCGAATAGCCTAAAACAAAATCGCCTACAACGCGCCTGATGTTATCCACATGAATATATTGTCTGCACCGCACCGCATCCAAAAAAATACCGCCTTGTAACATTACATTATCAGCGATAAAACAAACAGCAGGTTGAATATAACCAAAATATTGCAACTTTTTGTTTAAATTAGCATCCATAAAAGGCAGCCCTAATTGCTTTGCCTTATAAAAATGACCTAATTTCACTCGAAAACCAACAGCACCATTATTGCTAATCGTTCCCGCATTGATATCTGCAATCGCAACCGCTTCCATCGCATTCGCATAATCAAATAAAGGGTACTCATAAGTAACACGAATATTCAATGCAATATCATTTGGAATTTGATTTTCCCAACCAAGTGGCACCGATTTATTAGCTAACTTGTGTGCATTTTTTTGCAATTGTTCTTGCAACGATGCGGGTCCAACAACACCTAATTGATATTCTGTAATCAATTTAGTCCCTTTTTCAGCGTCTTTAGAAACGCAAGTCATCCCGAAAGTCATTAAACCGCCGTAAGGATGATCTAAATTCGTGCGCACACGCTGTACCGTATCAGGCGAATACATCGCCGTCCGAAAATTGAACGCATAATAATTATCTGCCTTCGGCGTAATACGAGGAAACATCGTTTTCCAAAAACCACCTTTTAAACCATTTTTAGAAAAGAAATAGTCTATTAAAAAACCATGCGAGTAATAGCGGTCTGTCCCTTGTCGCAAAACCCAAGCATCATTTTCAGCCCCAAATTGCAAATATTTTATTTTTTGACTTGGATACTCAACTTGGTTCGTATCAGCCGACACTTGATTGAATGAATTTGTTGTAATATTTTGCTGAAAAGCAACAAAATTTTTAGTATTTTCAGAAAAAGTTTGAGCATATAGCATTTGCCCTGACAAGACAGCACACAGAATGGTAAAGCGTATCATGTTTCAATAAAATTAAAATTGTTTTATATTATTAAAAATATTATTGTGAATCGTTTTAAAATCGGAGTAAAAACGACGCAAATATAATCTTTTTTTTAAATAAATAACTTCCTTTTTATAAAATAACTTAAATATGTTATAATAAATTTTAGTTATATTTATATATGAAATATTCATTAATAATTTAATTCCAAATTGATGCTAAACCCAAACAATATTAAAAAATTGGTTTTACACAAAAAAAAAACCACAAAAAACAAAATCATGTTTTGTTTTTTGTAGCTTTTGTTCCTTTTTTCGATAAAAATAATAAAATTATCCACCTAACGCCGCAACACCGCCCACAATTTCCGAAAGTTCTTTCGTAATGGCTTCTTGGCGCGCTTTATTGTAATTGATTTTCAACGTTTTCAATAAATCATTTGCATTTTCAGTCGCTTTATCCATTGCCGTCATCCGTGCGCCGTGTTCAGAGGCGTGTGTGTCCAACAAAAATTTGTAAAATTGCGTTTGCAAAATCGTCGGAATCAACGTCTGTAACAAAGAGGCTTGGTCAGGTTCAAAAGCATAATCGGCTTTTGTTTTGGGTGCGCCCGCTTGTTTTTCCAACTTTTTCACGGGTAAAAACTGCTCGCTTTCCGCAAACTGAACGCCCGCATTCTTGAAACGACTGTACGCAACCGTTATATGATCATATTTTTTCAATTCAAAACCTTCTGTCAATTGTTTTGCAACCGTCGAAACATTGTCAAAAGTCAGATTATTAAAAATCTCCACAGAATCACTCACAATCGTACAATCTGTATAATTTTTACGGAAATAATCATTGCCTTTCTTGCCAATGCACAAAATCGTCAATTTGCCTACGGCTCTCACTGCTGCATATTGCGTTTGAATGGTATTGACCGCCGATTTGATAATATTCGTATTGAAACCACCGCAAAGTCCCCGATTGGAAGTCACGACGACCATGCAAGCATTTTCAATCGGACGCTGTACGCCAAAAGCCGTATCCCCATCTCCATCAAGATTCGACAAAATGTTGACAGACATGGCATTTAACTTGTCGGCATAAGGACGCATTTGCACAATCGCTTGTTGCGCTTTGCGGAGTTTCGCCGCAGAGACCACCTTCATCGCTTTGGTAATCTGTTGCGTGCTGATAACCGATGCAATCCTATCCCGTACTTCTTTAAGATTTGCCATAATTTATAATCTATTATGAAACAACAACTTGCAGCAAATTTGAACTTACTGCAAGTTACTGTACGGTTTTATTTTTTGAATTGAGCCGCCAATTCTGCTGCCAATGCTCTTACTGTTTTCAAATCCGCGTCTTCCAATTTCCCTTTACGGAAATTTTCTAACACGCCTTTATGTCTCCTCTCCAATTGCAAATAAAACGCTGCTTCAAATTCGCCTACTTTGTTTACAGGCACATCGCGCAACAAATTGTTTGTTCCCAAAAACATACCCGCAACTTGTTTTTCAACGGTTACAGGTGCAAATTGAGGTTGTTTCAACAATTCTACGTTTCTCGCGCCTTTGTCCAAAACCGCTTTCGTCGCCGCGTCCAAGTCCGAACCGAATTTCGCAAACGCTTCCAACTCACGGAATTGTGCTTGGTCGAGTTTCAACGTACCCGCAACTTTTTTCATTGACTTGATTTGCGCATTTCCACCCACACGACTCACCGAAATACCCACGTTAATCGCTGGACGAATCCCCGCATTAAACAAGTTCGATTCCAAAAAGATTTGTCCGTCGGTAATCGAAATCACATTTGTCGGGATATACGCCGAAACGTCACCCGCTTGCGTCTCGATAATCGGCAACGCTGTCAATGAACCACCACCTTTCACTAAGCCAGAACGCTTCAAAGATTCAGGTAAATCGTTCATATTTTGCGCCAATTTATCATTATTAATGACTTTTGCCGCCCGTTCGAGCAAGCGCGAGTGCAAATAAAACACGTCTCCAGGATACGCCTCACGTCCTGGCGGACGACGCAATAACAATGAAACTTCCCGATAAGCCACCGCTTGTTTACTCAAATCATCATAAACAATCAACGCAGGGCGACCCGTATCACGGAAAAATTCACCAATCGCAGCACCCGCAAACGGTGCATAAAACTGCATCGGCGCAGGTTCAGCCGCAGAAGACGACACAATCACGGTATAATCCATCGCACCATTCTCCTCCAACACTTTCGCCACTTGTGCAACCGTCGAAGCTTTTTGTCCAGACGCAACGTAAATGCAAAAAACAGGTTCGCCGCGTTTGAAAAACTCCTTTTGATTGATAATCGTATCCAATGCAATCGCCGTTTTACCCGTCTGACGGTCGCCGATAATCAACTCCCGTTGTCCGCGTCCAATCGGAATCATCGCATCAATCGCCTTAATACCCGTTTGCAACGGTTCGTTGACGGGCTGACGGAACAATACACCTGGTGCTTTGCGCTCCAAAGGCATCTCATATCTCACGCCGCCAATCGGACCTTTACCGTCAATCGGTTGACCAAGCGGGTTCACCACCCGTCCAATCATCCCTTCGCCCACTTGGATAGAGGCAATGCGACCAGTACGACGCGCTTTCGCACCTTCGCGGATACCATCCGAATTTCCGAGTAACACTACACCTACGTTGTCTTCTTCCAAGTTCAAAGCAATTGCTTGGGTGCCAGTTTCAAACTCGACCAATTCTCCCGCTTGAACCGAATTCAAGCCATATATACGAGCGATTCCGTCGCCCACTTGCAATACCGTTCCAACTTGTTCCAACTCGGCGGCGGTGCTGAATCCGCTCAGTTGTTGTTTCAGTATCGCTGATATTTCGTCTGGTTTGACATCAACCATTTGATAATTATTATATTATGAATATGAAAAAAATATTATTGATAGTCAATTTTTGAAGTAGGATTTATAGAATTTTGAGGATTACAAGGATTGATTTTAAGAATGATTAAGATAATTTTTTAAAATTCTTAAAATCAATTCTTTAATTCCTTAAAATCTTATAAATCCTAATTCAAAAATTTATTCGGTTATAAAATTCAACCGTTTTAGGATGATTCTCCAATCTTCTAACAATCTCAACAAATTATTCAAATCTATCTTGAAACGCACATCTGTATTGTCCGTGAACGCTAAAAAAGTGCGTTTGTACTGCATATCGTAATAAATTTTCACGGGTGTATCTCCGTTTCTATCCGAGATTTCGCCGAGAAAACCTTCTTGTAATCCGCCAAGTTCGTATAATAACAATCGGTCTAAATCCGATTGGGTACTATCTCCTTTTTGATAACTCAAAACGTGTCTCAAAAACAACTTAATGTTTAAAATAGTATTCTGAATATCGGTCTCTGATATGAAACTCTCCAAAAAACGACATAAAATTTCGTATTTCGCTTCAAAACTTTCTAAAACGATTAAATAACGATACGCACCTGCTGATAGCTCAATTGGCTTTACCGTCATTTGATACAAAAAGTCTCGAAATGTAATTTCCATAATTAGTTATTTAGTTAGTTCGTTAGTTCGTTAATTAGTTGATTATCAATATTTTAACCAACTAACGAACCAACCAACTAATTTATATTTTTTTCTCATAAGAACCATCAATAAATGTTTTTCGCAAACCATCCAATTGATGTGCAATACTCGCGTCATATAAACGGTCTCCAAACTCAACGACGAATCCACCAATCAAATCTGGATTCACAACCGTTTGAAAATCAACGGTTTTGCCCGTCGCAGAACTGACTTCAAAGCGGCGACGAATGGATTCCAAACTCTCCGCCGTTAAAGGTGCAGCCGTTGTAATTTTAATCGTCGTCAAACTTTGCATTTGTTTGTGAATCGCCATGACTTCATCTGCGATTTCGGGCAACAAACTTTCACGTCCTTTGGTAATACAAATCCGCAAAAAAGCCATCGTCAACGTGCTGTAACTGTCGCCAAACAACGTATCTGTAACTTGCTTTTTTTTGTCGGGCAGGATAATCGGGCTTTTGAACATTAAGTACAAATCACGATTTTTCACTGCCTCACTTAGTGATTTTATGTCTCGGATGACCATGCCCAATTGTCCGCGCTCGATGGCAAGGTCTATTAATGATTTGGCGTAACGCGCCGCGATTCTGCTAACAGACATGGTAATATCGTTATATGACCGTTTGGAAAGTTTAAAACCTTCCAAACGGTACGTTATTAATTCAAATTAATTTCTCTTGTAAGCGAATTCACATAACGTTGTTGTTCGGGATTGCTCGCCAACTCTCTACGCAATACTTTTCCTGCAATATCCAATGCCAATTGACCCGATTTATTTTTCAATTCCGCCAAAGCTGCTCTTTTTTGATTATCAATATCCGCCATCGCGCCTTGAGTAATTTTCCGAGCCTCATCTTGAGCGCGTACTTTTGCGTCCGCAACAATGCCGTCACCCATTTCTTTCGCTTCTTTCAAAATTTGAGTGCGTTCTTCGCGGGCTTGCGCTAATAATGCTTCATTTTGCGATTTGAGGTTTGCCATTTCAGAACGCGCATTATCCGCTTGCGCCAATGAATCGGCAATGGTTTTTTCACGTTCGGTCAATGCTTCCACCATCGGACGGAATGCAAATTTCGCTAACAAGGACAATAATAATAGAAATATCAATAACGTCCAGAAAAATAACCCAAAATCAGGTTTTATAACGGAGAATTCAGCTAAAAAAATCATTATTAAGACTATTTTATATTTTAAAACAAATAATTTTATTTAAATGGTTACCCGAATGCTGACCAACCGTCAGCAATTCGGGCAATTTTTTGTGCGCAAACTTGTTGTCAACCAATTATTTTTGACCCAAGAATGCGATAACGCACGCAAACAATGCCACCGCTTCTACCAAAGCCGCAGTGATCAACATGTTTGTACGCAAATCATTCGCTGCTTCAGGTTGACGCGCAATCGCTTCCAAACCTTTACCACCGATGAATCCTACTCCGATACCAGCTCCAATCGCTGCCAAACCTGCTCCAATCGCTGAATACATAACGTTTTTAATTTATATAATGAAAAAATAGAATTCTAATTTCACCTTTTGGGGCGTTGAATTTCAGGTTTTTTTTGCAAAAAAATCTAAAATTCAACGCTCTACAAAGTTTCTTTGATTAATGATGATGCTCCTCTGTTGCTGCACCTATATAAGAAGCCGTCAAAATCGTGAAAATGAACGCTTGCAAAAACGCTACTAACAATTCAATAATACTCAAAAACAAGGTAAACGGTACACTAATCGCCGCACCGCCGACAGAACCACCAATACTTTGTCCCGCTTGTCCGAACACGAAAATCAAACCCACCAATGCCAAAATAATAATGTGACCTGCCGTGATATTAGCAAAAAGTCGTATCATTAATGAAAAAGGTTTTGTGAAAACACCAATCAATTCAATCGGCGCAAGGAAGATTTTCATCAAAACTGGCACACCTGGCATCCAGAAAATATGTTTCCAATAAGCTGCTTTTCCATTCACATTCACCACAATAAACGCTATCAATGCTAACGCGGCTGTGGTTGCAATATTACCTGTGACATTCGCGCCACCAGGGAATATTGGAATCAAACCCAATACATTACAGGTTAAGATAAAAAAGAATATCGTTAATAGGTATGGTAAAAATTTCAAATATCTATCGCCTAACATTGGTTTTGCAACCTCGTTCACGATGAACATTACTAACACTTCCATCAAATTTTGAATGCCTGTTGGAGCTTGATTTGGATGTGTTTTGTACCGATTTGCGACATAACGAAATATTAAAAACAATAATAATGCCGCCAATAACATCGTAAATACATTTTTCGTAATCGAAAAATCATAAAATGAAGATGCTGCTAATAAACCAGCAGGTTTTTCGAGTTCATATTTTTTGCCTTGATGCGTAATTGAACCAACTTCTTCCCCATTTACCTGTTGATGTTCGATAAAATGCTCGCCATGACCTTCCAATTTAACCGCGCCTGTTGGAAAAGACGCATCTTTAATCCGCCGAACTGCGCCATGATCGGACACATAACGGTTGTACGCCGTGTGACCATGATGCCATTTTGACGACAAAAAAGTATTTAAACCATCTTCTTTCGAGTACAAAATACAAGGCAATGGAATAGACAAATCGCCCCACAAATGAAATTCATTTGTATTACCGATATGATTGAGAATCAATTCATTAAGGTCAAATTTCTTAGCTGATTCACCATGATTTTCAGCATCATGGGATTCATGTTTTATCAAAGCAGCTTCAGGTGTAGGTGGATTGCCGTGATTTTCAGGCGTGTTACCGTGCGGGTTTTGAGCGTTCAAAACACCAGATGCCATCCCCAAACAGATGAAAATATAAACGGACAATTGCTTTATCATATATAGCTTTTTATATGTTTTCTGAATTCGCGGGCAAAGGTAACGAACGAACGTCAATTAACAAAGTTTAAACGCATTTTTTTATAGGCAAAAAAGGTGATTTTTTGTTTAAAACAAACTATTTTGAATGGAAAGCATTGGGATAAAACAAATTTTTTATGTCTAAAAGCATGATTTACCGTGTTTGAATTGGTAGAATAGCAAGTTTTTGAAATTTATTTTTAAATACAAATTTTATAAAAAAAGAATGAAAGATTCATAAACAGACTCAGCTCTTTAAGAATTTTTAAAGAGCAAGAGTCTAACCGAGAGCACCCTATCGAATGATGCTTATTACAAAACTATTCTTTGCTTAAAAAGTGCGGCGATCCATTTATCATTTCACGCCGCTTGCAGCCTTTAAACTTGATTTTTTTATGATAAGTTTTATAGATTGTTTCAAAATAATTAAAAAGACTTGGTTCCAAAGATTAAAGAAACCAAGCCCAAAAAGATAAAACGCTGTCGTAAAACAGTGAAACTGAGGAAGTAATATACTGAAAACTGAAAGCATGTCGCGTGTCTACCCGTCCCCCCAAAACTACAATACAAATACCAAAAGCGAATGAAATTAAAAAATATTATCAATCCAAACGCTTTCGGTAAATGTAACTAAATGCTATTTATTTAATAGCATTGCTTGTAATAAGTTAACTAACATGATAGAAAAACAAGATAAAAGATAGCTTTTTTAATTTGTCACCATTGTTGTACAAATATAGCGCAAAGGTAAATGCGATAAGAAGATTGATGCAATAACCATAATGGTAATTTTTAGTATGGAAATGGATATTCTATCTAAAAGTAAAAGCCCACAAAAGAATTATCTTTTGTAGGCTTTTACTTTTAGGCAATAAAATTTTGATTATTTCTTAACCAAAGGCGGCAAACCCATTTTCGCACGAACTAACGCGCTCAAATCATTTGCTTCATCTGCGTAAAGAATTGAACCTGCGGTTGCGTCAATGACATACGCATAACCTTTTTCTTTCGCTACTTCCGAAATCGCTTTATTCACGCGGTCGTAAACGGGTTGATACAAAGTAGCTCGTTTTTCCTGCAAACGCTTGGTCATTTCTTGCTCGAATTTAGTGATTTCCGCTTTTTCAAGTTCCAATGCTTGCGTTGCTTCTTGCTCTTGTTTAGGCGATAGCAAACCTCCTTGTACTTTTTGCGCTAATTCTTGGTATTTTTTTTGGAATTCCGTCACTTTTAACGAATCTTGTTTTTGCAACTGTGCAGACATCGTTGACAATTCAGAATCCGCCGCCTTCATTTCCGTCATATCTGCCAAAACTAAATTCGCATTCATAAAGCCGATTTTAGTTTGCGCTTGCGTGGTGACAGTCGCGCCGACTGCCAATGTTACCGTTAAAAACAGTGATTTTACTGTATTTTTCATTCAGAAATTAAAAAATTAATAATTAAAACAGTTAAAAATTGGTTATTATATATAAGTTAGTTGGTTGGTTAGTGAACCAACCAACTAACCAACTAACTACTTATCATTTTTTCAACATATCAATAATCATTTGCGTCTTATCAAACGACGGCGACGCGAATATGATGCCTGCCGAACCGCCTTTATCCAAAATCAATTCAAAACCTCTATCCGCCGCAAATTTTTCAATCGCGCCATAGACGCGGTCTTGCACAGGTTTAACCAATTCTTGACGCTTTTTGAACAATGCACCTTCTGGTCCAAATTTTTCACGCTGCATATCCCGAATCGCTTTCGATTTTGCTTCGATTTCGTCCTCGCGCTTGCTAAAAGCTTCTTTAGTCAATAAAGGTTGTTCCGCCCGCAACCGTTCGTACATGCCTTTGACAATATCTTGTTGTTGCGCGATTTCTTGTCGCCACTGCTGCGCAATTTTATCCAATTCTTCTTGCGCTTTTTTGTATTCGGGTTGCGCTTGCAACACTTGCGTAATATCCACAATCGCTATTTTTTGAGCGTTGATCGTTGTGGTTGCGGTAGCAGCAATTGCGGCTGCAAAAATCACCTTTTTTATCATGGTATTGAATGCGAATTGATTTTTTTTTAAAAAAAAGCTAAGGTAATAGTTAAAAAACGTTTCAAAAGTACAATTTTTACGCTTTCTCTCTGTTTTTAGTCTGCATTTTGACGAAATTTTAATCGAAAGTCATAAAGCATCCTAAACGTTATTTCAACCATTTTAGTATAAAAAACTGATAATGAATCTTTTACATATTTGTATATGTAATATTTTTATAAATTTTTAACAAAAGTTTAACCCAAATTTTAATCAAAAAAAAGTGATTATTATGGCGAACGGTAGAGATAGGGCATTGCCCTATCTCTACGATGCGATGGCGATGATGATGACGATGTATGACTATGAAACCTTATTTAATTGCTCCTTCGGTACTTGCTGCAGATTTTACAAATTTGGCGGCGGATTTTCAAATGGTCAATAATAGTGAAGCCGATTGGTTTCATATAGATGTGATGGATGGTCGCTTTGTGCCAAACATTACGTTTGGAATGTTCATTGTCGCAGCGATGAAAAAAATGGCAACAAAACCATTAGATGTCCATTTAATGATTGTTGAGCCTGAAAAATATATTGAATCGTTTCGGGCGGCGGGCGCGGATGTGATTACGGTGCATTACGAAGCGTGCCCGCATTTACATCGGACGCTGCAACAGATTCGGGCAACGGGCGCAAAAGCAGGAGTCGCCTTAAATCCGCATACGCCTGTGCGCGCGTTGGAAGATGTTTTGGAAAATTTGGATTTGATTTGTTTGATGAGTGTGAATCCTGGTTTTGGGGGACAACAATTTATTTATCAAACGATTCCGAAAATTCGAGCGTTGCGGGCAATGTTGGAAGAACGCAATTTAGATGATGTGTTGATAGAAATTGACGGCGGCGTTGGTTTGCAGAATGCAGAAGCATTGTTACGGGCGGGCGCGGATGTTTTGGTAGCGGGCAGCAGCGTTTTTGGTGCGAAAAATCCGACGCAGACCATTCAAAAATTCAAACACCTTTTGAAAGAAAGTGTGCTTTAACAAAACAATTTTTGTATTAAAGGAACGTCGTCAAGGTTGCAACTTTGACGACGTTAATACTTTATTTTGAGATAAAATTAAATTCAATACAAAAAATTAATAACTTTAATTTTACAAAATAAAAAGTTCTTTTAAAACAATACTTAATCCTTCAAAAATCGTAGCATGAACGGTATCATCATCAAATAAAATTTGTGGCGCACCATATTTATCATTTGTTTCTAATACGTATTGCACTAATAATTCGCGGATTGGGTCAACAATCCAATATTCTCTTACACCTGATTCTTCATATAATTGTTTTTTCATTTTCATTTCTTTACTCGAATTACCAAGCGATAAAATTTCAATAATTAAATCTGGCGAACCTAAACAGCCATTGTCATCCAATTTATCTAAATCGCAAATCACGCATAAATCGGGTTGAATCACTGTATAAATATCTTTATTGGCTTTAAGTGACTTTTTTTTGTCATACAAACGCACATCAAAAGGCGCAGAATACGACCTACATTGACGATTGCGAAAAAAGTTGTAAAATTGTCCACTTAATTCCCAAGAAATATCTTGGTGCTTGCGGCTCGGGGAAGCCATTTGAAGGATTTTGCCCCGAATTAATTCAACAGTTTGCTCAAACTGCCAAGTTAAATAATCAGCATAATTATAAATGCTGTTACCATCTAATTGAGAAAGTTGCGTTACTTTTTCCATTGATTCGTTTTTATTATAATTGATTTTCAAATAGTTACATTTTTTTGAAGCCTTATTAACGCTAAAAAGCATCAATAATTGTTTGAAAAATACCCAACAAACGTGGTACTTCATTTAAAAAGATTTCTGGATGATGAATCTATTCGCAAATATAATATTAATTTGGACATAAATTTGAACATTTTTTAATGGTTCAATTAAGTTAAACCACTAAAATCCGTGTCATCTGCGTTCCTATTCTCGCCAAATTGCAACTTTTCTAAAAAAAAATTGTAAAACCTTG
>JBEEMZ010000027.1:0-28622 GCA_041192405.1 Bacteroidota bacterium
CATTTTTCCCACAAAAAAAATGGGTAATTTTTCAATGATTCGAGGTTTTCGGATGCGAATCGTGTCGTGTATGATGATGGTGTCATATACGTATATGATTTTATTGAATGTTTGCTGCCCCTGCAAAGCAACCTTGAACAGCATTAAAATAACAATAAGTTTTATTTTAATCATCATCCTGCATTTGATAAATCGTGTCACGTAAAATAATTTGTTTTTTAATAATCACAGGAACTGGCGAATCCATTCGCATTTCTATTGGTTTTAAAATCGGCATCATTGGTTTTAAAATAGGTTTAGATTGTACAATAGTTTGATTATCAATGACTTGATTTGCATTTTGAAGCCTATTAAAATCCATTTGATGAATCTTTTGTGTGACCACTGTGGATGTTTGAACGCTTGGTAAAGGTGTTTTAAACGCTTTCCATGTAACCAATCCAATACAAATTGTTAAAATACTGATTGTCCCTTTGAACCCATAAACTGCCCAAGTATGCATTGGTATTGGCGCATTTTCAAATAAATGTTTTAAATGGGGCGGCAACGTTTTAGGCTGAATAACATGATTGGATAATTTTTTTTGAAACAATTTATCCAAATAAGACGCATTAGTGCCCAAAATAGGCAAATACATGAATTTTCGTTGATTTTGCTTCATCTCAGTGGCTTTTTGAATTAAAATAAGTTGAATTTTTTTGCGGGCGCGCGCCAAATGCGATTTAGACGTGCCAACGCTAATACCCAATGTCTCCGCAATTTGTTGATGCGTAAACTGTTCTAAAACATACAGGTTAAAAACCGTTCGATGATGTTCGGGTAATAAATTAATAATTTCAAAAAGTGTATTCGCTTCAAAATCAATAGATTGTATTAATTGACGCGTTGACATCGTTTCATTATCCGAATCAAAAGTATTCTTTGTGGAATCTTCTGTTGGAATTTGATGCAACATTTTGTTAAATTGTTTATCCTGTCGCAAGTGCATCAATACGGTATTGAGTGCGATTTTCGTCAGCCAACCTTCAAAAGTGCCTTTATTTTGAAATTGACCTTGCTTATGAATGGCGGTGATGAATGCGTCGTGCATCAAATCTTCCGCTTTGCCCGCGTCACTGACATAACGGCGGCACAAAGCCAACAATTTTGGCGCATTTTGATGATAGGCACTCGCCCAGAAATCTTTTTTTTTCGCAAACATGACGATTCGTTTTAACGCATAAGATGCAAAAAACGAAAAAGGTTGCAATTCATTTTCAGAATAAAATAGCATTGCAAAAAAAAACGTAGAGACAGGTCGTGACCTGTCTGCTGTTTTAAATCATGTACATTTTGTTAAAATCAATTGCAATTATTTAATTTTCAATGATTTATAAATTGTTTTATTTTTAATTTGAATCAGACCAGTCACGACCATTTGAATCAGACCAGTCACGACCATTTGAATCAGACCAGTCACGACTATTTGAATCAGACCAGTCACGACCATTTAAATCAGACAAGTCACGACCATTTAAATCAGACAAGTCACGACCATTTAAATCAGACAAGTCACGACCATTTGAATCAGACAAGTCACGACCATTTGAATCAGACCAGTCACGACTATTTGAATCAGACCAGTCACGACCATTTGAATCAGACCAGTCACGACCATTTGAATCAGACAAGTCACGACTTGTCTCTACATTAAACGCTTTCTATAATCACGGCATAACCTTGCCCAACGCCAATACACATCGTCACCAACGCATATTTTTTTTGTTGAATATGTAATTCAATCGCCGCCGTATTCAAAATCCGCGCCCCAGACATGCCCAGTGGATGCCCCAAAGCAATCGCGCCGCCATTCGGATTGATACGTACATCATCATCCGCCAAACCCCATGCACGCGTACACGCAAGGCTTTGAGCCGCAAATGCTTCGTTTAATTCAATAATATCCATATCTTGTATGGTCAAACCCGCTTTTTGCAATGCTTTATTGCTCGCGGGAACGGGCCCAATGCCCATAATGCGCGGTTCAACCCCCGCAACCCCTGACGCAACAATGCGTGCCAACGGTTTCAAACCAAATTGTTTGATACCTGCTTCGGAAGCCAACAAAATCGCCGCCGCACCATCGTTCAAACCCGAAGCATTCCCTGCGGTCACAGTGCCATTCGTTTTGAACGCACTTTTGAGTTTTGCCAAACCTTCCAAATTGGTTTTGGGTTTGATAAACTCATCATTTGCAAAAATCAATGGGTCGCCTTTGCGTTGCGGAATCGAAACAGGGGCAATTTCACGCGCAAAACGTCCTTTTTGTTGAGCAATTGCCGCTTTTTGTTGCGACCAAAGCGCAAATTGATCTTGGTCAGCCCGATTAATATGATATTTTTCAGCTACATTTTCAGCCGTTTCGCCCATCGCATCGGTTCCGTGCATGGCTTTCAACATCGGATTGATGAACCGCCAGCCAAAACTACTGTCAAATAATTGCATGTCTCGACCAAACGGCGTACTCGTTTTCGACATCACCCAAGGCGCACGGGTCATATTTTCGACTCCGCCCGCCATCATTATGTCGGCATCCCCTGTTTGAATCGTCCGCGCCGCCGCCATCGTTGCCGATAAACCCGACGCACAAAGCCGATTAACGGTTTCGCCCGCGACCGTCACAGGCAAACCTGCCAATAAACCTGACATCCGAGCCACATTTCGGTTATCTTCGCCGCCTTGATTTGCGCAACCGACAATTATATCGGTGATTGCAGCAGGGTCAAGGGTCGGATTATTTTGCATCAGCGTCCGAATGACGTGCGCCAACATATCATCTGGGCGAATCGTTGATAACGCACCACCAAAATTACCAATCGGTGTACGAACACCTTCTATTAAATAAGCATTTTTCATAATTTGATTTTATTATTTTAATCGTTCTCTAAATTTGGCTTGAGTCTTGGCGCGCACCTCTTCCAACGTCACATTTGGCATTAACTCAATGAGTGTCAAGTGTTTATCTTGATAATTGAACACTGCCAAATCCGTGATGACCAAATCCACAACGCCCATCGCCGTCAATGGCAATGTACATTGTGGAACTACTTTTGAAGTGCCGTCAGGGTCGGCATGTGTCAACGTGACAATCAACCGTTTCGCGCCCGAAGCCAAATCCATCGCGCCGCCAACACCCAACAATGGTTTACCTGGAACCGCCCAATTCGCTAAATTGCCTTTTTCGTCCACTTCCAAACCGCCCATAATCGCCGCATCCACATGACCGCCGCGAATCATCGCAAAACTATCCGCGCTATCAAAATAACTGCTGCCTAACAATGCAGTTACAGGCACTTTTCCTGCATTCACGGGATAATCCATCGCACCACCACCGTCTGTTGGCGCGGGCCCGACTCCCAACATGCCATTTTCAGTATGCAGAATAATCCCATGTTCGGGTTTGATTAAATCGGCAACCAATGTTGGAATCCCAATGCCAAGATTCACCACATCGCCTTTTTTAAGTTCGGCGAAGGCTCTTTTTGCCATATTCATGCGCGATTCGCTGATTTTTCGCGCTTTACTAACGTTCGCAGACGTGCCTAAATCCGCCAAAGTGACATTCGCTTGCACCAAATAATCCACAAAACAACCAGGCGTATGAATAAAATTGGGGTCAATCGTGCCAACAGGAACAATTTCTTCCACTTCTGCAACCACAATATCAGCAGCCGTTGCCATTGCTCGATTAAAATTTTGTTCAGTCATTCGGTAGGTCAAATTGCCTGCGGTGTCCGCCCGCCAAGCGCGGATAAATGCCACATTGCCCCGAATGCCTTTGATGAAAACGTGTTCATGTCCATCAATTTTCATCGTTTTGCAATCTTTTGAAATCAGCGTTCCCGCAGAAGTGCGCGTGTAAAACCCGCCGATACCTGCGCCACCTGCCCGAATCGCTTCCGCCAAAGTGCCTTGTGGCAACAATTCGTATTCCACCGCACCCGATTGCGCCGCTTTGACGGCATCGGGATTGGACGTGAAAAACGAACCAATCATTTTTTTGAGTTGCCCATTCAACAACAATTTTCCGCCGCCCAAATTCGGTTCGCCGACGTTATTGCCAATGAAAGTAAGGTTTTTAACCTTCGTTGCGGCAAGCGCGTGGAGCAAATGAATCGGGTTGCCCGTCATGCCAAACCCGCCGCCTAACAATGTATCACCGTCTTTGACAAGCGCAGCAGCTTCTTGTGCGGTGATTTGTGGTACTTTTTTCATTTCATTAAACTAATGATAAATGATGAATGATGAATGATGAATTTTATAAGTTGTTGATTATAAATGAATTACAAAATCCATCATTCATCATTACTTACAATAGGTTTAGTTCTTTTAAAACGGCTTCTGCCGCATGATACGCGCCATTCGCAGCAGGCAAACCGCAATAAATGCCCGATTGCAAAATCACTTCTTTGATTTCGTCCACCGTCACACCATTATTGATTGCCGCTTTGACGTGCATTTTGAATTCATCTTCCCGATTCAACGCAATCATCATTGCCAAGGTTATCAAACTTCTGTCGTGTGGGGGCAATTGCGTCCGAGTCCAGATTTCGCCCCATGCGTAACGCGTGATAAAGTGTTGAAAATCAGCGTTAAACGCATTAATTTTACGATTGGCACGATTCACATGCGCGTCACCTAACACCGCACGACGTACTTTCATACCTTGTGCATGTGTTTCGGATTGAGTCAAATGATTATTTTTAAAAAAATCTATAATCGCTTGATTAAAAACATTTTCTGCTTCAATATTGCCAAAATGCGCTGTTTGAACAGTCAATAATTGTGCATTTTGGATATGATTTTTCAAAAACATGCCATCTTCAACCGTTGTTGCAATATCTTCCGTGCCTGAAATCACCAAAGTCGGTGTTTCAATGTTGAAAAGTTGTTCGCGTGCATCGAAATCGCGTACTGCCGCACAACAACCTGCATAGCCAATTGCACTCGTTTTCGCTAAAATATTTTTAAAATGAGCCACTTTTTCAACTTGTTGTGTTAAAAAAGAAGGTGTCAACCAACGTTGCATGACTGCATCCGCAAGCGGTTCAATACCTTTATCAAGTACGAATTGAATGCGCGGATTCCAAAACGCAGGCGTTCCAATTTTAGCGGCAGTATTGCTTAATACCAATTTATGCAGTCTTTCGGGTGCGTTCAGAGCCAAATATTGACCAATCATGCCGCCCATAGACAATCCAACAAAATACACACGTCCAAGATTCAACGCATTTAATAAATCAAGGACATCGTTTGCGCATTGTTCGATGGTGTAAAAACCTTCGGGAACGCCACTTTTGCCATGACCGCGTGTGTCATAACGCAAAATTTGAAAATTTTTGGACAAGTCAGCCATTTGACCGTCCCATAATGTCAAATCCGTTCCCAAGGAATTGGAAAAAACAATAGTTGGCGCATCTCGTTTGCCTTCCAATTGGAAATGGATTGTTGTAGATTTAGTTTGGATGATGGGCATAGATTATTCATTTTTGCAAATATATAGGGACAGATAAAACATAGATTTTTGTACGATTTTTGCAAACATATATGGACAGAGGGAATATATGTTTTTGTACGATTTTGCTGGAATACAGAACAAATAGTATAAAAACCGATGTCCCCTATATCCCTATGTGTTTGCAATGTTGTCCACGAAAAGGCTACTTAAACCGATGGCATTTTCAGGATTAAAACATTGATTTACAATATTTTTTGAAATATAATTTTCAATATCTGTTGATTCTAAAAGATACTTTTTCAAATGGATTTGTTGTGCCGTTGCGGTTTTACACGATTTTTCAATAAAGGCATGAGCGACATCTTTTCCCATTTTCGGGGCTAATGCCGCCGTCAAATCTTCGGCAAATATTAAACCTTTTGTTAATTCTAAATTTTGTAACATACGCGGCGCATCTACTTCCAAATTCGCTACTAAATCATTGGCATGCAATAGATTAGCCATCGTCAATTTAACTAATTCTTTCAAAACCGCCCATTCACTATGCCAATTTCCTGCGGCGCGTTCGTGTTCGTGCAAGCCATTCGATAACAACGTGCTCACTAATGCGGGTGTGCGCTGTGCAATCGCAACCATGAAAACCGAAGTGACAGGATTCCGTTTGTGCGGCATCGCAGACGAGCCGCCTTTGCCCGCCGCCGCCCCTTCAAACACTTCACCGACTTCATTTTGCATCAAAAGTGTTATATTTTTGCCAATTGTACCCAAATTTGCGTTTAAAATACCCAAAAAAGTTGCCAATTGTACCAAACTATCGCGTTGCGTATGCCAAGTAATGGGTGACATTTTCAAACCTAATTGAGTTGACATTATCTTCAAAACGGTTAATCCATGCGTTCCCAAAACCGATAAAGTGCCTACTGCGCCGCCTAATTGCAGATATAAAACATTGTTTTTCAATGAATTAAGTTGTTGAATGAGCCCCTTAACACCATTCAACCAGATTGCAACTTTGTAACCAAAAGTAATCGGACGCGCCTGTTGCAACAAGGTTCTACCCATCATAATCGTATTTCGATGTTTTAAAGCAAGTTCCGAAAGTACCGTTTGCAACGCATTTAAATCTTTTTCAATTTGAATTAATGCTTGTTTTAATTGTAACACCAATACCGTATCCATTACATCTTGACTTGTCGCGCCGAAATGCACATATTTAGCGGCTTCCTTGTCATATGCCTTTACTTTTTTTATCAACAATTTGACAAAAGGAATCGCAGGATTGCCCGCCATAAGTGTTTGATTTTCAATCAATTGAATCATTTCGACATGCCATTTCGCATCATTTTGAAAACAAACCTTTTCAATAACTTGTGCGGCAACGACTGGAATCAACCCAATTTCACTTTCCGATTGCGCGAGGGTGGCTTCAAAACGCAACATTTCGGTTAATTCTGTTTCGGCGGAAAACAAGGTTTCAGCAAGTGGCGTGGTAAATATTCGGTGAGCTAACATTAGCAATGTATCGTTTTAGTAAGCGAAAAAATCTTAATTCAGTAGCAAGTATTGTAAAAACAATTTGTTTTACTACGACCGACTATCTTTTTAAAATCGAAACTATTTAGCCTCAAATTAAGGTACAAATCAACTTGTTTTAAACAAATGTGTTTAAAATTGACTTACAACGCATCTACAATGAAGGAGTTCCTTTTGTCAAAAAAGGCTATTTATGACCTCATTTGTAAAAAAATATCGCAAATGTAATTGTTTTAACCACAAAATACTGTATTTTGCCCCTCTTTTTTAAAAATCATATTTTTATTAAAATACAAATTGTTTAAATAATGAATCAAAGCCAACGCGATTGGTCATCGCATCCAGCATATTTGCATCCCGAATATCAATCTACGATACTTCGTGCGCCGTTGCGCCAGTTGATACCAATTAAACATACGTTGTCAGAACGGTCTGCGCCTGTTTTCGGGTTGGACAGCATCAGCCCGTTGGACAACGATTTGACTAAGAACGGGCGCAAAAATGGTGACCCATTGGGTGAACGTATTGTGGTTCATGGTCAAGTGTTAAATGAATTCGGTCAACCAGTTAGGAATACTTTAGTTGAAATCTGGCAGGCGAATTCGGCAGGTCGGTATGTTCATAAAGTGGATCAACATGCCGCGCCGCTTGACCCCAATTTTCTGGGTGGCGGTCGTTGTTTGACGGATGAAAAGGGTCATTATCAGTTTTATACGATTAAACCTGGTGCGTATCCTTGGGGCAATCATCACAACGCATGGAGACCCAATCATATCCATTTTTCTTTGTTTGGTTCAACGATTGCATCGCGTTTGGTGACGCAAATGTACTTTCCAGGGGATCCATTGTTGGCTTATGACCCAATTTTCAAAGGCGTGCCTGAAAAAAGCCGTCATTTAATGATTTCTGAATTCGATTTGTCATTGACCGAACCCAGTTTTGCATTAGGATTTCGATTCAATATCGTTTTGAGAGGGTATCAAGAAACGCCTTTTGAATAATAGTTTGAATTAGGATACTGATGATTTCAGGGATAAACAGGATTTTTTTTGTTGAAAAGCTCCAATTAATTTAAAAAAGAATCTTTTTTATCCCTAAAATCATCAACATCCTAATTCGAAAATTAGAGTTTTTCGCGCAAAAATTGTCCCGTCAACGACTCTTTCACTTCAATCAAACCTTCTGGCGTACCTTGATATACCAAATTTCCACCCAAATCGCCCCCTTCTGGCCCCAAATCAATCACCCAATCCGCCGATTTAATGACCTCACCATTATGCTCAACCACCAAAACCGTATGCCCACGTTCGACCAACGCATTCAACGCATCCAATAATTTTCCAATATCATGGAAATGCAAACCTGTTGTTGGCTCGTCAAAAAAGAAGAAAATCCGTTCTCGATGACCCTCTTTGCCCAAAAAGGACGCTAATTTCACCCTTTGCGCTTCTCCGCCCGAAAGCGTACTTGACGACTGCCCCAATTGAACATATCCTAAACCAACATTATATAATGGTTTGATTTTTTGAACAATTGCCTTATCTTCTTTGAAAAATTCTAATGCTTCCTCAATACTCAAATGCAAAATATCTGATATATTTTTTCCTTTATACGCCACATCTAAAACTTCTTGTTTGAAACGCTTGCCTTTACATTCCTCACATTCCAAATGAATATCCGCTAAAAACTGCATTTCAACCGTTTGTTCACCCTCCCCTTTACACGTATCGCACCGACCGCCATCCACATTGAACGAAAAATGAGCAGGCGTATAACCGCGTACTCGTGCCAATGATTGTTTGGAAAACAAATCTCGAATTTCATCATACGCCTTCACATACGTCACAGGATTAGAACGCGACGACTTGCCAATCGGACTTTGACTAATCATTTCAACCGCTTTTATCGTCTGAAAGTCGCCTGTCAACGATTCAAAATCACCTAACACTACATTTGCATTCGGGTCAATTTGTTTTAACAACGCAGGATATAAAATTTGTTTTATCAACGTCGTCTTGCCCGAACCAGATACACCTGTTACAACCGTCAATGCACCTAATGGCACTTTTACGCTTACATTTTTTAAGTTATGCTGTTTTGCACCTGTTAAATGCAACCAATTTGGTGATTTTCGGCGAAATGTCGGAATAGGGATTTTACGCGTACCATTCATATATTGAGTCGTCAAACTCTCACTTGCTTCTGTAAATATCTTGTTATACGCGCCTGCAAACACGACTTTCCCGCCATGAATGCCCGCTTCGGGTCCCATGTCCACCAAATAATCTGCATTTTTAATCATTTCTTCCTCATGTTCGACGACGATAACCGTGTTGCCCAAATCGCGCAAAGATTTCAAAACGCTTATCAATCGCCCCGTATCGCGTGGGTGTAAACCAACACTCGGTTCGTCCAAAAGGTACATACTACTCGTCAAATTGCTGCCCAAAGTGCGTGTTAATTGAATTCGTTGCGTTTCGCCGCCACTCAATGTGGACGAAATGCGGCTTAAATTCAAATAATTCAACCCTAAATCCATCATAAATTTCAATCTCAACTCAATTTCTGCAATCAATCTTTTGCCAATCGTTACATCATATTCGGAAAGTTCTATATTTTTAAAAAAATCATAAAGTTTTGATATAGGCATTTCTATGAGTGCTGTAATCGGTTTTTGAGCAATTCGGACAGCTAACGCCTCTTTCCGCAATCGCAAACCGTTACAATCCGTACAAGTCACTTTGCCGCGATACCGCGCTATCATAACTCGATTTTGAATTTTGTGCGGTTCTGATTCCAACATATTAAAAAAACTATCAATAGATGAGCCACCTTTGGGGTCTCCTTTCCATAATAATTCTTTTTGCGCGGGAGTCAATTGTTGATACGGCAGATGCACAGGAAAATCGTATAAATGCGCCTTGTGCAGAAACATATTTAACCACATTTTTGATTTTTCGCCATTCCAACACGCAACTGCGCCTTCAAAAACGGATTTTGTAGGGTCGGGAATGACTTTTGCCGCATCAATATTCATGGTTTTGCCATAACCTTCACAAGTCGGACACGCCCCAAACGAATTATTATAATTAAACAATTGAGGAGTCGGCTCAATAAAATCTACGCCTTCCGCCTCGAAACGATTGTTAAAAGCATGCATTTCGCCGCCCATAATTTGGATTATACAACTGCCTTCTCCTTCGTAAAGGGCTGTTTGAATCGAATCTGCAATTCTTTTTTGATTTTCATCCTCCTTTTTGACCACAAAACGGTCAATTAAAATTTGAATATTCGCACTTTGTGCATGCGCCAACGTTTTTTGCAAATCTATCTGAAAATCAGGTATCTCTTTTTTTGCCAAAACATCTTCAATTTGAATCAATTTGTTTTTAAATTGAATCCTCGAATATCCTTTTTTCAACAACAAATCCAACTCCATTTCCAATTTTCTATCCACATAACGCGCCGATAATGGAATCAATAATTGAATTTTGGTATTAGCGGGTTGTTTAAATACAAAATTTATAATATCTGTAACTTCATGTTTTTGAACAACTTCACCACTTGCCGTATATGTTTTGCCAATGCGTGCATATAGCAATCGCAAAAAATCATAAATTTCGGTCATCGTCCCAACCGTTGAACGAGCATTCCCTGTTGTTACTTTTTGTTCGACCGCAATCGCAGGGCATAAACCTGTAATATAATCCACTTTAGGTTTTTTCATGCGCATCAAAAACTGTCGAGCATACGAAGACAGGCTTTCAACATAACGCCGTTGCCCTTCCGCGTAAAGCGTATCCATTGTAATCGAGGATTTGCCACTGCCCGAAACACCCGTCACTACCACTAATTGATTGCGCGGAATGGCTAAATCCACATTCTGGAGGTTATTGCTGCGCGCCCCCTTGATAAAAATGACTGATGATTGCCGATTTGAAGCGGTCATAACGCTTTTCTCAGCCTGTATGTCTGTTGATAATTCTGAATGATGCTTCATTATTTTGCTTAAATTTGATACTATTGGAACACGAATAACGCTGATTTTAGTCCATTTTCACACATTTTTGATGAAAATTCGTGAAAATTCGAGTCATTCGTAATCCTTTTGTAACAAATTAAGTCAACTGATTGTTTTGAATCAGATTTTTATAAGTTCCATGGCGCAAAGGTATGTCACAAGTTTGTAAACCCAAAATTTACGTTGTCATATTGTGTCACAAAAAAACATTTTATTTAAAATAATTCGTTTTTTTTACAAATTATTAAAATTTTATATTGTTTTAATCATCATAATTAGCGTTAAATTTGTTTTGAAATGAAAATTGTTTTTATTTCGGATACGCATGGCAAACATGCTGCATTGCAATTGCCCGAAGGTGATATGTTGATTCATGCGGGCGATGTAAGCTCACGCGGGACGCTGCCGCAAATACAGCAATTTTTAGATTGGTTTGAAAAACAGCCATTTAAATATAAGATTTTTATTGCAGGCAATCATGATTTTTTAGCCGAACGCGAACCTTATACGGTTGAATCATTGATTCCAACCAATTGTATCTATTTGAAAAACAATGGAATAGAGATTGAAGGCATTCATATTTGGGGTTCGCCAATAACGCCTTGGTTTTATGATTGGGCGTTCAATCGGCATCGTGGCAAACCTATTGCAAAATATTGGGATATGATTCCCAAAAATACGGATATTTTGGTGACGCATGGGCCCCCTTTTGGCATTTTGGACGAAACGGTAACTGGTTTTAAAGTCGGTTGTGAGGAATTAAATAAGCAATTGAAAAATTTGAACGTAAAAATTCATGTTTTTGGGCATATCCATGAGGCGTATGGCGTGAAAAAAGTCGGCGAAACGACCTTTATTAATGCGAGTGTTTTGGATATTAATTATAAATTGTCGCACAAACCTATTGTTCAAGAGATTTGATTCCATGAAATTGAGTATTTTTGAACTTTAATTCAACCCATTTTACACCTATATATGAGTACGCTTATATGAAAAAACGTTCTCCTCGCACACTGTCTTCGGGTGCCAATCATACGGTTATTGTCCTTTCAGAAATGGAGGTTGGCAAAATATTTACGGGTGTTTGAAGATGAATTGCATCAATTGCATAAAAATGGGTTCGTACATCGGGATTTGCGCCGTCCTTCCGATATGCCATTCGTACAACAAGAATTAGTGGAACTGGAACAATTCCGTTCGTTCTTTTTATCTTGATAAGGCACAGGAGTCGGGAAATTTATTTTCCGCTAAACCATTAATTATGAATGGTTTAGCTAAAAATAAATTTCCCGACTCCTATATTTTTTCTTACAATTGTCTTAATGTTTCCGTTACTTTTGCCCATGAAAACTCCTTTTTCTTGGCTGCAAGTGTTGTGGCAAAATCATCGTAACGCTCCTTTTCGTAAAAATCGGCTATCGCATCCGCGACGGCTTGCGGATTCGGCTCGACCACATAACCTGCTTTTCCATCTGGCACAATTTCGGGCAAACCGCCCACATTTGAAACCACCATTGGCTTTTCAAAATGATACGCAACTAAGGAAATCCCACTTTGCGTTGCGGTTTTATAAGGTTGCACAATCAAATCCGCCGCGCCAAAATAATATTTCACCTTTTCCGTTGCAATATAATCGGTGTGTAAAACGACACTTTCTGCAATGTTTTTTTCAGAAATGATTGATTGATAACGAGTTGCATCTTCATAAAACTCGCCTGCGACAATTAATTTTACGCCCGTTTTTTGGACATTTTCCATCGCCATCGCTTCCAATAAAATGTCTAAACCTTTGTACGCTCGTATAAAACCAAAAAATAATATATACCGATTTTGAGCCGATAATTGTAAGGTAGCAAGTGCATTTTGACGACTCACTTTTTCGCCATACGTATCATAAATCGGATGTTCGATATATTTAATGCGTTGAGAATCAGTAAATTGTTTTAAATCTGCTTCTACTGAACGCGACATCGCCATATATGCATGGCACGAACTGATAAAATATTTTGCAAACATTTTGTCTCCAAAACGTTTTTCATGTGGGATGACATTATCGGTTAAACCAATGATTTTTGTATGTTGATTTCGTTTAACGAGCCGATGAATCGTGCCAAAACAAGGAGCCATAAAGGGCAACCAAAACCGACAAACAATGATATCAGGCTTCAAATCAGCGATTTCACGACCGATTTTGACCCAATTGAATGGATTTACAGAATTTATAACCACTTTTATATCCAAATCAGTTGGCGGCGGGTCATCGCTATATTGCGTTTTGCCAGGAAACAAAAAGTTTGGATATTGTAGGCTAAACGTATAAATCGTCACTTGATCGCCTTGATGTTGGAATTCTCGCGCCAAACGTTCGTCAAAAGTAGCGAGTCCGCCGCGCAACGGGTAGGCAGGCCCGATGATTACAATATGTGCCATAATGAGCCAATATTTGATTAAAAACAAAAGTTTCAAGAAAAAAGAAGCGAAACTAAGGGAATTTTATAATTTTACCGCAAAAATTGACAAATGTTGCTATACAAAATAAATTGTTGCTTATTGGCAACCTTCCTTTTTTCAATGGTTTCACAACCATTAAGTGCACAAAACCGTTTCAAAGGCGGCGCAATACTCGGTTTCAACGCCTCCCAAATGGATGGCGATCAAGCCGCAGGTTATCATAAAGTTGGTTTAAACATAGGTTTGCGAGCGATTATTTTGTTGAAACCGAAAATGGATTTAACACTTGATATTTTGTACAGTCAACGCGGCAGCCGCACAACGGAATATGAAGCCATTGAATTTCGTTCTGTGACCACACATTATTTGGAAGTACCCGTATTGTTCCATTATAAAGATTGGTTAGAATCCGATAAAAATGGTGGTTCGTATTATCGGGCATCGATTGAAGCGGGCATTTCGTATGGACGATTGTTTAATACAACCGCAAATGATGCGTTTAAATTGCTTTTTTATCATCCGTTGGAAAAAGATAAATTAGCTAAAAATGACCTTAGTTTGACGGGCGGGATTACCTTTATGTTTACGCCGCATTGGGGACTCGCGGCGCGGATGACGCAATCATTGAACCGCCTTTATGACCCGAATTTGTATTTGACTGACCCTGTTCTCAGTAGTTACAATGCTTTAAGAGGCTATTTTGTAAGTTTTCAAACAATTTATATCTTTTGATAAATCATTAAAATCATGACAGACGTACTTCACCCGACTACTCTAAAATTGAACACCATCGAAGAAGGCATTACCGCGATTCGAGCAGGTAAAGTAATTATCGTCGTGGACGACGAAGACCGCGAAAATGAAGGCGATTTCATCTGCGCCGCCGAGTGCATTACGCCCGAAATCATTAATTTCATGGCAACTTATGGACGCGGTTTGATTTGTACGCCGATTGAGGAGTCCCGTGCACAAGCTTTGGACTTAAATATGATGGTTTCGAGTAATACGGCAATGCATGAAACGGCATTTACGGTTTCGGTTGACCTTATCGGACAGGGTTGTTCGACAGGGATTTCGGCTTATGACCGTTCTACGGGCATCAAACATTTGATTAATCCGCAAGCAAAAGCGGCTGATTTTGCGCGTCCTGGACATATTTTTCCGCTTCGGGCGAAAAGTGGCGGTGTTTTGCGGCGTACAGGACATACGGAAGCAGCCGTTGACTTGGCGAGAATGGCTGGTTTTTATCCTGCGGGCGTGTTAGTTGAGATTTTGAATCCTGATGGAACCATGGCGCGGTTGCCACAACTTGTTGATTTAGCGCAACGTATGCATTTGAAAATTATCTCTATTGATGATTTAGTTGCATATCGCATGGCAAATGAGCGTTTGGTTAAACAAGAAATGCACGTGAAGTTGCCTTCTAAATATGGTGATTTAGAAGTTTTCGCTTATCGTCAATTGACTTCGGATGATTTGCATTTGGCGATTAAAAAAGGTACTTGGACAGCCGATGAATCAGTGCCTGTACGGGTGCATTCTAATACAGAAGATATTGATATTTTAAGCATTTTGTTTGATAATTCAGATAAAACGTGCCGAAAAGCATTTGATTTGCTGCAAAAATTTGATAAAGGGCTGTTTTTATGGATGCATCAGTCCGAAAAAGAATTGACTTTGTTAGATAGATTGAAATTATATCAACAGCGTACCGAGCAAACAACCCCTCATGCAGACGCAATGGGACAAAAAGATTATGGTATTGGCGCACAGATTTTGCGGGATTTGGGCATCAAAAAAATCAAATTAATTACGAATCATCCGAAACGGAGAGTTGGTTTGATTGGTTATGGTTTGGAAATCACGGATAATATCGCGCTCTAATTTTTATGATTTTTGACACGCATTGCACGAATTTTAAGCAAAACCGTTTCCTAAATTTGTGAAAATCCGTGCAATTCGGGTCAAAAAATCATTATTTTTGTGAAAGCAATGCTTCTGATTCCATTTTATCGGCGCAATGTGGCATTTTGCCACAATCAAAAATGATAAATCGAGCGCGATTGGTGTAACCTTTTTCCGCACCGATGCGAATTTGAATGCCACATCGGTCTTTCGCTGTTGCATCCGTATATTCTGCGACCTCAAAGCCATTGTTTTTTTCGTCTATATCCGATTCCATATCGCCTTTTTTCTGAAGGGCGATGCCTTTTATTGTGAATTTTTCACAACCACCGTTTTCCATCGTGAGTTCGTAAGCGATTTTGCCGTTGCTCAGTAGTTGGATTTTGAGTGATTCGTGCAAATCAGCGCGGTCGCGGAGGAACACTTTTGTGGGTTTGAAGACTTTTGGAAAAGTCGTTGTGGCAACTTTGGGGGCAGCTTTTGGTGGTTTGCTTTGCGCAAATGCAAAGTTGGCTGCCGTTAGGAACATTAGTACACTGATAATTGCTTTCATTGATATTGTTTTTTTGTTAAACATATAGGTACATAGGTTACATAGGTTTTGAAACACATAGGTATATAGGTCACATAGATTTTAAAAACGATAGGTGATGCTGTTATTGAGACTGATTGTTCTTTTTTTAACATCTATCGGGGGCGCACTGTCGTAGGTGATGACCCAAGTTGTTGCAAAATCAACGTGCTTGGTGAAGTGGAAATTCAAACTGGTGTTGTTAGAAATTCTAAAATCACTTGCTAAATCGAGTCGCGGTTGCCAGTAAGTGGTCGTGATGATTTCGCCTAAATCGTTCGGCAACCCAATATTGAACACCAAATAAGATGAAATTCGATGATTGTTATGCACCGTTGTCTCATTATTTTCATTGGTCTGTTCGTATTCAAACATGTATAAACTGCCTGCATTAATCGTTAAAGGTTTGGTATTCAATAGTTTACGCCTAAAACCAGAGCCCATTAAATTTCGAGATTTAAGTTTTAACAATTGGTCATACTGTGTTTGAACAAAACTTTCGGAACGCCAGTGTTCATTCAAAACACGGCTATATCGAAAATGGATTGCCCCCGCATTACTAATCACATCTTGCGTCGTGTGCGCGAGTGCATAATTTGCCAAAAACAGAAATCTATGCTTCTTGTCTTTTGATTTGACCTGCAAAACCGCCGCACTTTCGATTTTAAGCATGGTTTCTTCATTATTGTCCTTGTATTCGAAGGCAAAATTGATGCCTGCTGTCACGCGTTGCGTATCCATTTGTAATCTTTGGCTTTCGACATTGACGACTTGCGCCTGCCCGTGCGTGTGCATGCAACCTAATGTGATTAAAATAACAACAAATTGTTTCATTAATTGGAATCGTTGAGTTATAAATAGAAAATGGTTTGCAAAGATAAGATTTAATTCAAATTATTAAGTAGATTAGAATTAGGATTTTTTTTGTCATTCCGTAGGAAACGCCAATGCAGTAAGATTTCTATGGAATGACAAAAAACTTGCACTAATTATATACTATGAAAAATAAGAATTTACATTGGTTTTCAATAAATTAACCTACTTTAAATTTGTTATAAAATTTAAAAAACCGAACATACATTGTTTTTCAAGGAATTGACTTATTTTAAAATCGCTACTAACTAAATTCTTAGTATTTTCGCAGCTTCAATTTAATTATTCATCAGTTTATTACCAACACGTATGGAAGAAATTGCCAAGCAACAAACCGAACTGATTCACGCAGTGGATACGGTTTGGGTAGCGATTTGTGCCGCCCTCATTTTTCAAATGGAAGGCGGATTTGCCCTGTTGGAAGCAGGTTTTGTGCGTTCCAAAAACACCATTAGCATCATTGCTAAAGTTATTATTGACATTATTTTTGGCGGAGTTGCGTTTTACGCAGTCGGTTTTGGGATTGCCTATGGGAAATCTAATGGTTGGTTTGCCTTTGGAATGGGCATTTCGAGCAAAGATTTAGGTTTAGGCTTGACCGTGCCGAATTCCCTTTTTTGGTTTATGCAATTAGGATTTTGCGTTGCAGCGATTTCAATCGTATCCGGTGCGATGGCAGAACGGATGAAAATTTGGGCTTATGCCCTTTTTGTACTCATTTTTTGTTCCGTTTTGTACCCTTTGGCGGCGAATTGGGTTTGGAATCCAAACGGATGGTTGTCCAAAATGGGTTTTAATGACTTTGCTGGTTCGGCGGCGGTGCATGCGATGGGCGGTTTTGCGGCATTGGCAGGCGCGATGGTTTTGGGCTCGCGCATTGGCAAATACAATGCAGACGGTTCTATCAACGCAATTCCTGGTCATAATTTGCCATTGGCAGCCGTTGGCGCGTTCATTTTATGGTTTGGCTGGTTCGGATTTAACCCAGGTTCGACGGCTGCGGCGGTTGGCAAATGGCAATTAATCGGTCAAGTGACCACAAATACGTTCCTTGCGTCTGCAATGGGTGGCATTTCAACAATGGTTTATACCCAAATTCGCCACAAACAAGTAGATATTACAATGGTTATTAATGGCATTTTGGCAGGTTTGGTCGCAATTACGGCAGGTTGCAACGTTGTAAGTCATGTTTCGGCATTGATAATCGGATTAATTGCAGGTATTTTGGTGGATGTTGCGGTCATCACGATTGACCGAATGAAAATTGATGACCCCGTTGGCGCGATTGCGGTACATGGCGTGAACGGATTTTTTGGAACGGTCGCGGTAGGCTTGTTTTCTAAAACGAATGGCTTATTTATAACAGGCACTTTCAAAGGATTAGGCATCCAACTTTTAGGCGTTTCGGTGATTGCAATCTTCTCATTTGCAACGAGTTATGCAATTTTGACGTTGATGAAAAAACTCATGGGCATCCGAATTTCGCGCATCGAAGAGCAAGCAGGTATTGACCATGTGGAATATGGGGTCGAAGCGTATTCAACATTTGAATAATTTAAAACCTTAAAAAAATGAAAAAAGTAGAAGCTATCGTTAAACCGTCCAAATTAAAAGCGATTCAAGCGGGGTTGATTGCTGCTGATATTCCTTGTATGACGGTGGTGCCTGTGAAGGGTTGCGGTTTGCAAAAAACGTATGCAGAAGTGTATCGTGGAACGGAACGCCCCTTGATTTTGCACTCTAAAGTATTGATTATCTGCGTGATAAGCGATGAAAATTTGGAAAAATGTATAGATGTCATTTTGGATAATGCGTCGGAAGGCAATGTCGGCGATGGCAAAATCTTCGTTTACGACGTGATGGACGCGATTCGCATTCGGAATCGGGAACGCGGTGGCGGCGCGATTCGGTAATCAATGATGCATTTTTAATGATGAATGAGACATTTTACAAAATATTAATTATGATTGAATTAGAAAACGTATCATTCATCATTCATTCTTAGAGGTGTTCATAAATATGATTAACAAATATGATTTATAAAAATTCTTTAAATTTAGAAGTGATGTCGCGTAAGTTTCCGAAACTTGAAAAGTTTCGGAAACCTACGCGAAATACCTATTTCAATAAATCAGATCTGTTAATCTTATTTGTGAACACCTCTATTACACTACTGAGTTGTTAAAGTTATAATTTGTAAATCGCTGATTATCAATATTAAAATAAAAAAATTTCTTGAGCCCCCTTTCGTAAACTCCATTTTGGACTTTACGAAAGGGGGTTGCGCCATTTAAATCGTTACTTTTAAGTCTTTTATAAATTATAACTTTAACAACTCAGTAGTGTAGGCAGTATTCCGCCCGATGATAACGACTTTTGGTCGCATCGGCGACGTTTCCCGCACAAGAAATTTCATGTAAATGAATGTATTGCGCGGTCATTATCTGTTTTCAACGATTATAAAACCGTTGAAAAATTGAAGCGGTTGTTGCCCGCTATGCGTTCAAAACCAATTTTTCGATTGGATTTGACTGAAACGGATGGCTTGATTTTGCAAACAGGCAGCGATCCGCATCATTTTTCAGGGTGGCGCAGCGTTGATTTCGATTTATCAAATATTAAAATAATTGAAATATGAAAATAGTACTCACCGTTCAAGAAACGTTGATTTGGCATGATACACCTCAATTATTTGTTGCAAAAGACAGAATTGAAGGGATTGAAGCGGTTTTGAATTAAGATTTTAAGGATTCTATATCGGTAGTGTTTTGTAAAAATTCGCTTTTGCCAAACAATATTTTGTTAACAAAATCCTGTTTAACCCACCTTTTTTCATCTACAAATGAAAATTACCCAATGTAAGTTTCGATAAAAAATACTATATTTGCTCTTTTAAACTTGACAAATCATGATAAAACTACCATACGCCCGTGCAGATTTCGCTCCGATGCGTCGCGAAAAATGTTACTATGTGGATCGCACTTCTTTTTTAGAACAATTAGAAGTCTATGCGCCTGTTTATTTAATGTTTTTACGTCCGCGACGGTTTGGGAAATCGTTGTGGATTAGCATTTTAGAACAGTATTACGATATGAATAAAAAAGCAGATTTCCAAATGTTATTTGGAGATTTGCATATAGGTCAAAATAAAACAGCATTAGCGAATCAATATATGATTTTGCGTTTTGATTTTAGCGGCATTGAAACCAATGATGTTAGCAAAGTGCATGATGCGTTTTTACTGAAAGTCAAATCTGGCTTTAGTAATTTTATAAGCCGTTATTCTGAGGCATTCACTGAAGCCCAAGCAGCCATTATTTTAAATCAAACCATGGC
The DNA here is from genome assembly GCA_041192405.1 of Bacteroidota bacterium. Classification (GTDB taxonomy): domain Bacteria; phylum Bacteroidota; class Bacteroidia; order Chitinophagales; family Saprospiraceae; genus JAAFJT01. Next base: position 20,188 of record JBEEMZ010000027.1, read on the forward strand.
TTCGGGCGTTGCTATCAAATTTTTTGATTATTATGACCAAAACCGTGTTCAACAGCCTATTTATATCTTGATTGATGAATACGACCAATTCACCAACGAATTATTATCTTTTCATTTTGCCGATTTCAAAAATATTGTTTCAAGAAATGGTTATGTGCGCAAATTTTATGAGGTGCTCAAAGAAGCGGCGATGAAAGGTTATGTGGGGCGAATCTTTATGACAGGGGTTGCACCCGTGACCGTGGACAGTATGACGAGTGGTTTCAATATCGTGACGGATATTTCAGCACACCCTCGTTTTCACAATTTGATGGGTTTCACGGAAGCTGAAGTGGCTCATTTAGTGCAGCAGCTGGAAAAGGTGGAGTCGAAACAGGCGACTATTTTAGAGGATTTGCGGCAATGGTATGATGGCTATCGGTTTAATATAGATATTCCACATCATTTGTATAATCCAACAATGGTTTTATATTTTGCCGTGTATTATCAGAGTGAAGCGGCTTACCCAAAAAAAATGTTGACCGCTAATGTCGCCTCCGATTATAAAAAAATTGCGAATATTTTTCGAATTGGAGACCAAGAAGCACTCGCTTTAACGCAATTGAATCATTTTTTAGAAACGGGCGAAATCAAAAGTTATATCACCGAACATTTTAATGTCGAACTTGGGTTTACCATTAATGATATTTGGAGTATGCTGTTTTATTCAGGCATGACGACGCTAAAATCGGTTTTTGGGAATCATTACACCTTTCAAATACCCAATTATGTGATTAAAAGTTTATATTATAATTATTTCATGGCGTTGCAATTAGGGATGTCGTATGGGAATTTACGCCACGAAATCAGCGAATCTATCTATACGTTGCTCACACACGGGGACATCGAACCGTTTACGAAATATGTAGAACAAGTCCTTTCCAAAGAGCATTCTAATCGGGATAAGTATGGTTATAACGAAAAACACCTTAAAACGCTCATTATTGGCATGTTGTTTCCGTATGAAAGTTTCTTAATTCGAAGCGAAATGGAGTTGAATCGGCGTTATGTGGATATTTTTTTAGAACGGATTCCGCAAGTCAATATCAAACATGAGATTTTGTTGGAATTAAAATATGTCAAAAAAGAAAATGCGGCAAAATGGGTGGATAAAGATGGCAAAACCGTAGATGCGCCTGCGCCGCCGACTCCTGTGAAAAAAGTCGCCAAATCTCGAAAAATCAAAATAATTACGCCTTCTGCGCCTGTCGCGGCTGTGCCTGTGCCTGTAAAATCATTGTTAGATGATGTATCGGAGAAAGGTTATCAACAACTTTGTGAATATATGGAAATGCCGCGTTTCCAAAGACCGAATCTTTTAGGATTTTGTTTGGTGTTTGTAGGGCAGGAGTGTCATAAAATTTTGCCATACCCTATTGAATTAGGAAATAAAATTTTTTAAAAGAATCGCCCTAATTTTGCCACAAATTACATGAATTAGCATGAATGATTCGTGAAAATTCGTGTAATTTGTGGCAAAATTGCGGCGATTCCTTTAAATTCCTTCTTTCTTAATTCGAACTATTTGTTTTATTTTGCTTCCAATTTTGATAATTTTTCACATTTATCAGGTGCGCTTCATGCGTCACAGCGAAATTATGATACCCTGAATTATCTGGTTTTGCACAAAAATAAATATATTCATGCGTCTCAGGACTCAAAACCGCATCAATACTCGCAGGGGACGCTAATCCGACGGGCCCAGGCGGCAAACCCAAATTAATATACGTATTATAACGATGTGCAAATTGGTAATCTTTGTTATAAAGCCGCCGATAACCACCACCATAAATGTCCATTAACGCATATTGTACGGTCGGGTCGGCTTGTAGCAATATATTCTTCTGCAATCGATTTAAATACACGCCCGCTACTCGCGCACGCTCATCATTATGACTCGCTTCACCTTCCACAATCGAAGCCATAATATGCACTTGTAGAGGAGTTAAATGGGCGGTTTGTGCTTTTGCCAAACGCGCTTCTGTCCAAAAAGCCTTATGTTTTTTAACCATTTTTTTCAAAAACGCAGCAGGTGACGTATTCCAATAAAACTCATACGTATCAGGAAAAATCACGGTTTGCAAGGTTTCTGGCTTCAAACCAAGCGAATCTAACGCCAACGTATCTGAAAAAGCCGTTATAAAAGCCAATGAATCGGCTTCTAAACTTTTAGACAATTTTGCCGCAATTTGTTTGGCATTTTTCTCTGTATTGAGCATAATTTTAACAGAAACTTGTTCGCTCCGTTGCAAATGCCGAATTAATTGATAATTGCTCCAATTCGGCGCAATCTTGTAACGCCCTGAACGCACCGTTTGAAAATCCATCAGATTAGACCATCGTTTATATGAATTGGTGTCTAATATAAAACCTTGGTCTAATAAAACCGCAGGCAACGAATCGCGGGTACAACCTGTCGGGATTTTAAGAATGTTGTCATTCAGCGAAGGCGGCACATTGGCAGCCGAAAAACTGTAATATCCGTATAAACCACCACAGAGGAGTAAACCAGCTATTACTTTAATCCATTGATTCATACAGTTTTACAAATTTAAAAGTTTGATTATAAAATAGTGCAGACACTGATAAAGGCTGTTTTAATTCAAAATTAATTAAAAGTACTGTTTTGCATTTATTCTAACGCAAAAATTTAATGATTGTGCAAATTTAGAACATCTTTTTTGCAAACACATAGGTACACAGGAGACCTAGCGTGTGGTATTTCTTGGAAAGGCGCAGCTTCAATAGATGCCCCCATGTCTCCTATATACCTATGTGTTCGCAATTTTCAAAAGGTACTATCGCTCGAAAGTGCGAAACGGTTTCTCAAATGCAGGTTCAATCATACGCCAAATCATTTTTGAATAATCTTTTCCATCCAACATAAAAAATAAAATCTTTTGATACCGACAAGTATTGAAATAAAAAGCGGTTTCTTTTCGATTTTCCAAAACTTTAAATTCTGCTTTGGCTCCTTCTTCAATTTTTTGGTAATGCAAATTTAATTTATCAATGGTTTCATGCACCCAATTATAAAATTCATCGGGCACGTCCGCCAATAACGGTTCAATGGATTGTCCCGTTTTCAAATATTCCCAGATATTTTTGCTGGAAATACCCGTCAAAATCCGATGCAAACGCACATATTCTTCAAATTTGACTTTGAGTCGAAACCCGTTTTGGAACCGAACTACGAAACCTTCTTTATTCGGCAACGCCAATTTTTTTAAATCACGCAAATCTTTTACGCCTTCCAATTTTTCAACGACTGTAAAACCAATATTTTGTAAAGATAATTCTTTACCCGTTTTTGTTTCGATGATGGCAGTTAAAACCAAATCTTCTTGGTCGTTGTATTGCACCACAATCCGATTTTCGGGATAAATGATTTCAAACAAATACGTATAGTTGGGATTCAAATGGGGTAATACTTGTGCATATTTTTTTTGCAAAATCTCGTTTGCACGGATTGCTTGGTCACTTGTGAATGACCCGCGTGAAGCGATAAATGCTTGATTATCAATGAAATACAAAATGCCAAGGGAGCCATCTAATTTGTCAAAAACTTCAAAAGGTTCTTTTGGAATTTGGTCTGCGGTCAACTCCTCCAAATTAAAAAATTTTGGAAATGGACGTGCCACAGGCGTTCCATTGCCGTCCAAAATCAAACCTCGACAAGCCATTGTCACCTCATTCCAACACCGTTCATATTGTACCATCGCCGTATAATTGTAAATATACAAATCGGCTGTTGGGTGTTTTTGAACGTTAATGTATTGTGTATCAATGAGTTGGCGTAATAATTCAAAATCAAAATGTTTCATTTCATTCAATGTTTTCGCCTAAAATCATTTAAAAGTCGTGTGCAAAGGTAATCTTTTCACTGTATTTGCGGGCTATCAAAATTTGTTTATCTTTGCATTAAAGATTCAAGTTATGATATTCAACATTGATATAGAAACCATGCCCTTGCCGAAATTACGCCATTTACAAAATGAGCGTTTACGGCAAGGGCATGGCAACAGTATATGAGCGCGTTCCGTTTTATCGGCAACTATTTCAAGAAGCGGAACGGGTAGTTACGTTTGGGAAGACCATTTTTATCCCGAAATCGTGGATAAAGATACGGGTGAACCGTTGCCCGAAGGTGCATTTGGCGTATTAGTTTTCACGACTTTGACCAAACAAGCCATGCCCTTTGTTGATTTGCGTCGAAAATCTTAGTGGGAAAAAATTGGAGTTGGGTAACCCAACTTTCTCATGGATTCATTAATTATACAATTCATCATTACATCAATATAAATGTTTTATACATTAAAAATTAAAGAAATTCGTTCTGAAACGGCGGATTGTGTTTCCGTTCTTTTGGAAATGCCTGCCGAATTAAAAACGGTTTTCCAATTTAAATCAGGGCAATATGTCACTTTTCGCACCCGTTTGAACGGGCAAGAAATACGCCGTTCGTACTCCATTTGCAGCAGCCCGCTTGAGAATGAAATGCGCGTCGCCATCAAAAAAGTACCATTTGGATTATTTTCAACCTTTGCAAATGAACGTTTGAAGGTTGGCGACCTGATTGAAACGATGCCGCCCGCAGGTAAATTTACCGTTCACCCCATTGAAAAACAAGCAAAAAAGTATCTCGCTATTGCAACAGGAAGTGGCATTACGCCGATTTTGTCCATCCTAAAAACGGTTTTGAAAGCGGAACCTAAAAGCCAATTTACATTGATTTATGGGAATCAAAAGCGTAGTTCCATTATTTTCAAAGAAGCGATTGATGGTTTGAAAAATAAATATATGAGCCGATTATCAGTGTATCATATTCTAAGTCAAGAAGTTACAGATGCAAAAATATTAAGTGGGCGTATTGATGAAGAAAAATTAGATTGCTTTTTCAAACATATTATTCCAATCGAAACGATAGATCATTTTTATATTTGTGGTCAAGAAGCGATGACGCAAACCGTTAGAAATCAATTGAATCAATGGGGCATTCCATCCAAAAAAGTGCATTTTGAACTATTCGCAACCCATAAAATCACTCCCAAATATTCCGAAATCCGAAATCCGAAATCCGAAATCGGTGAACACAGTGAGGTGATAATTCGTTTAGATGGCGTATCGTCTAAGTTAAAATTGGCATATCACGGAGAAAATATATTGGATGCGGCGATGAAAAATGGAGCCGATTTGCCTTTTGCGTGTAAAGGCGGCGTTTGTTGCACGTGCAAGGCGAAATTGGTGGAAGGAAAAGTTGAAATGGATGTAAATTACGGTTTGGAGGCGGAGGAAATTGCCGCAGGTTTCATTTTGACCTGTCAATCACACCCGCGCACTCCGACTTTGATAGTAGATTTTGATTTAAAATAATTGTTTATCTTAGAACGGTGCTACTGAGTTGTTAAAGTTATAATATGTTTTTTCCCGCAGATTTCGCAGAGAAAGGCTCCAAAAGAAAATCTGCGAGAATCTGCGGGGAAATATTATTGATAATCAATTATTTATACATTAAAACTTTAACAACTCGGTAGAATAAGCATATTCCAAAAGTTTAAAAAACATGACAACAGCAACTTTAGAAGCGCGTTTCAATGAAAAATTAGCAGGCGAAGGCAAAATTGAACCGCGTGATTGGATGCCCGATAATTATCGCCAAACCCTTATCCGACAGATTTCGCAACATGCTCATTCTGAAATCGTTGGCATGTTGCCCGAAGGCAATTGGATAACCCGTGCACCGTCCTTGCGCCGCAAGGCAACACTATTGGCAAAAGTGCAGGATGAAGCAGGTCATGGATTATACTTGTACAGCGCGGCGGAGACGCTCGGCGTGACAAGGCAACAAACAATTGATGATTTATTATCAGGTAAAGCCAAATATTCAAGTATTTTTAATTATCCGACGTTGACTTGGGCGGATATTGGCGCAATCGGCTGGTTAGTGGATGGCGCGGCGATTATGAATCAAGTACCGCTTTGCCGCACGTCGTATGGACCGTATGCGCGAGCGATGGTGCGCGTGTGCAAAGAAGAAAGTTTTCATCAGCGACAAGGTTATGAAATTATGATGACGTTGGCGCAAGGTTCGGAAGCGCAAAAAGCGATGGCGCAAGATGCATTAAATCGGTTTTGGTTTCCGACGTTGATGATGTTCGGACCGCCCGATGATGATTCTCCAAATACGTTGCAATCTATGAAATGGCGGATTAAGCGTTTTACGAATGATGAATTGCGTCAAAAATTCGTAGATGCGACGGTTCCACAAGCGGAATATCTCGGGTTGACGATTCCTGACCCCGATTTGAAGTGGAATGAGGCGCGGCAACAGTATGATTTTGGCAAATTGGATTGGGTCGAATTTTGGAATGTGGTGAAAGGCAATGGTTTATGCAATCACGAGCGTTTGAATGCGCGGCGAAAAGCGCATGAAGATGGCAAATGGGTGATGGAAGCTGCCGAAGCGTATGCTCAAAAACAAGTTGCGCCGCTTGTAAATTTGTGATGCGATAGGAGAACGGCTTTTTCTTGTCATTCCGTAGGAAACGGAAAAAGTTTCCTACGGAATGACAAGAAAAAGCCGTTCTCCCAAGCTTCAAAAAGGGCGCAATTGCAAACGCAAACTATCATAAACCCGCACTTGCCCCACTTGCCGCAACGTATCTTGATACAAAAGAATATTTTTCTGATAAAAAGCCGCCAATTTAGGTGCATTCGCAGCGTCCACACGTGGATTTAAATATTTCAAATACGTTTCTACAAATGGTTCATAACCATTTCGATTCACTTGATAAAACCGTTCTAATAACGCATCATAATCATTATCCAACTTATGATATTCCGAAGCAATGCCCGCTAACATTTTTAGTGCAGAATTATAATTTGGTAAAATTGCCAAAGACCGATTAAAATAAGGCATCATGCTATCTAACAAAACTTTTTTTTGTGCAACAGGCATTGTCGAATGATTCGGCAAAAAACGGTTCTCCCATAAATCTACCGCATAAAAAAGATTCGACCGCGCACTATTCGGCGAATATTTCAACGCAGATTGATTTAAACTAATATTATTATTCCAATCAGGCACCCGCGTCCATGTTTTCCAACTGAAACCAATCAGAAATGCGATTGCAATGACATAACCCACAATTTGTTTCCATTTAACTTCTTTTTGAATAAAATGTTGATTCAGAAAATACGCCAACGCCAAGCAAAATGCCCAAGACGCTTGATACGCAAATCGTTCATTCATAAAAGTCCCCACCGAAACAAATAAATTACAAACAATACTCATCGTCGCCAAATAAAATGCGGCGCAATACGCATAAACATTTTTAGAACGCCAACCCCATAGCACCAATCCGCCCAAGCCTACATGCAATAATAACGAAACGATTGCCCAAACATTCGACCAATCCAAAATCGGAATCTGATACGGATAGTAATCATGCGTCAACGGATGTGGCAACACATGCAACTTTAAATACATCCATAACGTATAGAAAATCGTAGCTGTTTTTTGAAAAAAGGTCGTGCCATAAAATGGATTATTCATTACATCTGTAATGGCTTTACCATCAGGATTTAAAATATAACCAATAACTTGTATGCGAATGAGTAGATAAAAAACCAAAGCGGCTAAAAGCGGTATTGTTGCTTTCCAGATGATTTTCGGCGCAGCGTCCGTAAAGAAATAAGCCGTCATTGGAATCACCACTAAAAAAGGTATGGCACTTTCTTTAGAAAACAACCCTATTGCATAAAATAAAAAAATCATACCTAATTGGAACGATTTTTGATAGCTACACCACGAAAAAGTGTATTTTAAACAAAAAAGTGTTGCCAAAAATGTGCATATTTCATCCCGTCCCTTTATATTTGCAACCGATTCCACATGCAGTGGATGTGCGATAAAAAACAATACCATTAATATCACTATTTTATCCAAATGACGATACGACAACTTCGTATAAAACATCACTTTCGCCACCTGAAACAGCATCACTGCTGTCAAAAAGTAGAGCAAAAGGTTGATGAAATGGCTCAATCCAGGGTTGTTCTTTCCAAACAATCCAATCTCTAAGGCAAAGGTGGCAATGCTCAATGGACGATACCGATCGCCTTCAATAAGATTTTTCTGTTCTCCGAAGTAGCCTCTGAAACTTTCGTAAGCAAAAATATCCTTGATTCCAGAAAACCCTTGTTGAGTAAATTGATTATTGGTGATAACCATTTTGTCATCCAGCACATAATCACCTGCTAAACTTGGCAGATACAGCGCGAAAGTTAAGAGCAAAAGGCTCCACCAAACCCACTTTTGAGTTGGAGCAAACACCGATTTTTGACTCAAGACCCGTTCAAAAGAAGGGTTTTCTATGGCGTGCGGCAACATTTCG
>JBEEMZ010000028.1:0-44762 GCA_041192405.1 Bacteroidota bacterium
CAAAATCATGAAACCGAGTAACTTTTACTTCCTGGCATTTGGCTTAATGTTTTGTTCAAATGCGGTTTTGGCGCAATCCTCTAAGATAGCGCGTGCAAAACAGTATAAGAAAGATTTAAATTACATCGAAGCCATCGAAATCTTACAGCCCTTAGCGGCGAAAGGCGACAATCCTGAAGCCAAAATTGAATTGGCGGAATGTTATCTTAAAGTGAGCGATGTAGTCAATGCAGAACTGATGTACGCACAAGTCGTCAAACTGCCCACGGCACAACCTGTACATTATCTGCATTACGGTCAAATGTTGCAACGCAATGGCAAATGTGATATGGCAAAAGATTGGTATGCCAAATTTACAGAAGCTGCGCCAGAAGACGTGCGCGGACAACACTTAAGCAAAGCTTGCGAAAATGAAGCAGAATTAAAAACGAAAGGAGATGGCATTTATGAAGTCGTTGCGGCAGGTTTTAACTCTCGTTTAGACGATTTTGGTCCTGCTTTTTACAAAGATGGCAATCGAGAAGGCATTGTTTTCGCATCGGAACGCGATAAAGGGGTCATTGTCAAACGCAATCACTCGTGGACAGGGAATCCTTTTTTGGATTTATATTTCGTGCCTGCCAAAAAAAATGGTAGCAAAATGGTTTATGGTCGTCCTGAAAAATTTGCATCGGACATCAATTCCAAATACCATGATGCTATCGTAACGTTTAGTAAAGATAAACAACTCGTTTATTTTACTCGAAACAATTACACACAAGGCAAATTAGGGAAAGATGATGGCGGCACGATGAAATTGAAAATCTATTCTGCTCAAAAAGGCAAAGGTGCTACCAGTTGGGGAAATGAGATGGAATTGCCTTTTAACAGCGACCAATATTCTTGTGCGCATCCTGCGTTGAGTGCGGATGGTACTAAATTGTTTTTTGCATCGGATATGCCGTCGGGTTATGGCGGGATGGATTTATACGTTTCTGAAAAGGAAAATGGCAAATGGGGCGCACCTGTAAATTTGGGACCGTCTGTCAATACGGAAGGTAATGAACTTTTTCCTTATGTACAAAGTAATGGCAGATTGTATTTTAGCTCCGATGGGCAATTAGGATTAGGTGGATTAGATATTTTTTATGTGGACGAAAAAGGTGCGAATCAATGGACAACGCCCGAAAATATTGGTGGTCCCATTAATTCAAAAGATGATGATTTTTCCATCACCTTCAATGAAGATGGCACAGCAGGTTTCTTTTCGTCTGACCGTCAAGGTGGTGCAGGACGCGATGATATTTACAGTTTTACAAAAACCGCAATGCCTGTTCAAATCTTTGTTTTCGATGAAGAAACAAAAGAACCAATTGAAAATGCCGTTGTTACAAGTGATTCATGCAATCGCGCTGAGTACAAAACCAATAAAAATGGTCGCGTCAGCATAGATATGAAATTTGGTACTTGCTGTACGTTTAAGGCGGACAAAGTGACATATGAACCCAATTCAAAAGAAGGTTGTGTCAAAGCTGCTAATGAAAAATCGGAAGATATTGTTGAAATTCCATTGAGAAAACAGTTGAAATTTATCATGGAAGGCGTTGCGTATGACCAAGTGTTAGGCACACCATTAGATAGTGTCATCGTAACATTGACTTCGGATTGTGCGGGCGATTCGACCCAAACGTTGGTAACAGATGCTTCGGGTAAATTTGCATTTGCATTGAAAAGAGACTGCTGTTATAAAGTAAAGGGCGAAAAAGTTAAATTTTTAGCTGCGACCGCAGAAGGCGATTCATTGTGTACCAAAGGTTTGAAAGAATCTAAAACGCTTCAAGTGGTGTTAAATTTGCAGCCTATCAATGCACCTGTTTCTGGCGGTACGGTTCCGCCAAAACCAGCCGTGATTACAGATAGAGCGAAACCGCCCTATTTGGATGCCGCCAAAAATATCTATGTGAACCCCGTAACAGAGAAACCCGCTCAAGGCACTATTAATGGCGTAAATTACAGTGATGGTAAAATTGTGGATGCACCGAAACAAACGACCACCCCACCAAAAGGGACACAAGTATTTCCGCCGAGCAACACAAACCATGAAGATGGCAAACAAGCGTATTTATTACATATTTATTACGATTTTGACCAATCTTTCATTCGGGAGGAATCGCATTCAGAATTGGAGAAATTGTTGAAGATGTTGAAAGAGAATCCGACGTATATCATTGAGTTAGCGTCACATACAGATTCACGCGGATCTAATGCGTATAATAATCGTTTGTCACAACGGCGTGCAGAATCTGTTGTGCGTTGGTTAGTGGAGAAAGGCATTGAGCGAGACCGTTTAGTACCAAGAGGTTATGGTGAGAATATGAATGTCAATAAATGTGCTAATAATATTCCATGTAGTGAGCAAGAGCATCAAATGAATCGCCGTACTGAGTTTCGGGTGATTGGTTGTAAAGGTTGTATGGAGAGCGAAAAGTCAAAAATTTCGACTCCAAATCAGAATACAAAAGTGGATGCTTGTAAAGGTTGTCCCTTTTAATACACGGCTAGAGTAAAAGTGAATATATATGGTGGAGTCGTTGCTAAGCGCAACGGCTCTTTTTTTTGCCACGAATGACCCGAATTTTCGCTAATTTAGATACGAATTCGTCAAAAATTCGGGTCATTCGTGGCAAAAACAGGATTAAACCTTCCAAAAACGAAGTAATGCGGTTTCAATCGCCAAAAACAATAACGCTGCAATAATACACCACCGCCATAAGATAATGCCTTGATTGCGTTCACCGACAATCGAAGTCAAATTAGAATCGGCGATTCCATCCATGATTTGCAAATTTTTACGAATAAATTGTTTTAAATCCGCATTGCCAAAATATTCCAATGAAGATTCACGTCGGTCAAAATTGAAAGCATATTTATGCAAAATTGAATCTGATTTGACATACAAATTGTAAAAACCTGCTTCTTTCACACCTTCTTTTACGCCTAAAAGTACTTTACTCGCAGCAATTCGCTGTTCTGGAATGAATTCTTCAGCTCTACCTTTGAGTTTAAACGCCGTCTCACCCACAATTCCTTTACTATCCGCCTCTATATAATCATCTTTGCCAATCATATAGGCTAATTTATTATCTTTGGCAGCAGAAATCGCTGCTTTGTAAAGCATCGGAACAAAAACTTCTCCATTTCGAGCCAAATCATTGAATTTATCATCCAAAGGTGCGGCGCAAAGGTATAAATGACCATTTCCAACCTTATTTTTAGTAAGAAAATGCGTTCCATCCCGATAACTCAATAAGTTTTCACCACTGCGATTGCGCAAACCAAAATTGCCTTGCGTAACAGGCAATTTCATATTAGGAGATTTTTGCAAATATACATCCTTGAAAATGAATTCATCCGTGTTCATTTGGGATACTTCTCGCGTATTATTCTCAAAAGTTTCTAAAATATTCGCACTCACGCCATTCAGAAAACCGGTGTAACTACCCAAATTAGCATTCGGCGCGGGAAACGCAATCACATTGCCACCATTTTTCATATAATTGCCCAATTCAGAGGCTAAACCAGATGAAATATTAGACAAACTATTCAAAACAATCATTTGATAGGTCGCAAATTTAGAATATTCTAAACCATTGACATTTTGGTTCATTACGCGAAATAATCTATTGCCCGCTAAGGCTGCATCCAAATAACGATTCGGTGCATTTTCATTAATTGTCAAAATATTGATAAAGGACGGCACATTGAAGGCAAAATAATATTTGTCATCAAATTGAATCGGATAATCCGTAATTTCTAAAACCGCTTCATGCCAACCTGTTCGCAAAATAGTGATATTCACCGTATCGGTTGCAGAAGACATTGCAGGAATATTAAAGGTGCCAACAGGTTTGGATTGACCATCATATTGAAGCGTTAATTTTACATTTTCAATATTTTCATTTGTAAAATTCGTCATTTTAACGATTAACGAATTCGTTTGATTCATCATTTGAACAGGAGCTTCAAACCATGCAGAATCAATGGCAATATTTTTTTCCTGCACCGCTTCTAACGGCACTAAGTGAACATCCGTTGTAGAATCTTTAAAATTGGAAAAATCACATCCATTTTTTTGAAAATCGGATACAACAAATGCCGTTTGATTGGGCGATTTTGAAGATTTCAATGCTTGCGTTTGGCGCATCAACACTTTTGACATTTCTCGAACCGCAGGCGAAGATTTGATTTCGTCAATGAAACGCAATGCGTCTTCTTTTCCAACTAAACGTTGATGCCGACCCTCAAAATCATTGGTCAAAATTTGAAAACGGTCTGTATTCGCATAAGCAGCTACGATTTCCCGCCCACGTTGTTTTGCCTTCTCCAAAAGCGACACATCTTTGCTTAACGCGCTCATACTGAATGAGTTATCTATAAAAATACTTACAGATTGGTCTCCTTTTTTGACTGCACCTGTTTTAGGAATAAACGGTTGTGCGAACGCTAAAACCATTGCAGCGATTGCCAAAGCACGGGCTAATAAAACCAATAAATTGCGCAATTTTGACCGCGCTGATGTTTCTTCTTTGACCTCTTTCAAAAAACGGACATTCGTAAAATACACCGTTTTGAACCGCCGAAAGTGGAATAAATGAATAATGATTGGTATGGCAATCGCCGCTAAAGCGGTTAAAAATAAGGGAAATACGAATTGCATATTTTTTGATGTTTAGTTAGTTGGTTGGTTAGTTGGTTCATTAGTTCGTTGGAATAACTAACCAACCAACTAATGAACCAACTAACCAACTAAAAAAAACGCAAATTAATCTTTTTTATACGTTTGTACCAAGATTTTGTTATTTCGATACCGCATTTTGCGGTTTTCGGCTTAAAATGCGATATAGTTTATATTCTTCATAAGCGTATAACAATTCAATTTCATATTTGGATTGCAATACCTGCTCTACATTTTGTTGAAAAACAACCACTTTTTGTTCGATTTTTAAATCATTTAAAAATAAACTATCTTTTGCAACATTTCCAGTTGCGTCTTCTGATAATTTGTAACCTTTTTGGTTATATACGCGCATTGTAAACAAAAATTGAGCCGCGTAACTATTATGCGCAAGGGCATATTCGCGCCATTCAGGTCGGTTATCAGCCAAATGTTTTACGAATAAACCAAATTTTTCTACTACATCTTTTTCGCCTGTCCAATAAATATTTAAAAACATCTTCTTATAAGGCAATGCAAAAAAGAAGATAATAAAACAAAAACCATACAAAATTGGGCGAAATAGGGTAGGTGATTCTGAAAATCGAGATACTAATTGTTTATAAAAAAACGATAATCCAATCCCTGCCAACATGGCTAACAATGGATATAGGGGGGCATCATACCAACCATTCGCGCATCCATTGGAAATAATTACTAAAAAGGAACTTACAACACTTAAAAGAAGATATGTAAACCACTTTTCATTCAAATTGTTTGAATCTACGCCCACTAATAAACAAATCGGCAGCAATTGCCATAATGGAAAAAAATGCCCTTCATAAGCAATTTGTTTAATATAAAACCATTTGTCGGGCAAAATGGTAAAATCATAATTTAAAGCTGTATTCGTATAACGCGGCAATAATTCCATTCGCCAAACATCGTTAAAATGTCCAGGATGAATAGATTCGCAAATGCTGTAATAGCCGCCAACCATTCCAATAATGATTCCAACTGCTTTATAAAAACTTTGATTTTTTAAAAGCAGCACTATTTTTTTTGAAAAGAGCGCGTATAGGAGAAACGCGGGCAACCATAAAAAACCAACAATACTTTTCGTCAAAACAGCCGCCGAAGTTGCTAATGCAAATCGTGTCAGATGCTTATTGAGTGCTTTTTCATTGTTTTCTAAACGCAATGTTTTAATAACGAAATAAAATTCAAACAAACTCCATAACAATAAAAAACTCAGTAACGCATCATGATCGCCTGTACGCGACACATGATGCCGAATAAAACCGTCTGAAATAATTAATGCCAATCCTGCAACCCCCCCCCCTTCGATATTTTTCAACTCGTTTTTAAAAAATTGATAAATCATTATCACAATACCTAATGTTGCCAATGCAGAAGGTAAACGAACCGATAACTCATTGATACCCAGTATTTTAAAGCATATAATTTGTAGCCATAACAATAAAACAGGTTTCGTTTCCCAAGTGTCAACTGCACCAATGTAATGTCGAACGAACCAATCGCCATTGTTCATCATTTCCATAGCTGAAATCGCATTGCGCGATTCATCCCACATTTGAATCGGCAGCATATCCAATTTTAAAAAAATCGGAATGCAGATTGCCGTAAAAAATAATATTTTTAAAACAATTTTTATAATTTTCATGTAAGAAGTTGGTTGAGGACACGAATGGTACGAATTTTCACAAATGCGAGCTGCTCATTCGTGAAAAATTCGTACCATTCGTATCTTATTCGTTCATTTCCCCTTTTTTACTTTCGCTTTCTAAAACATTTGCCCCTTTAAGCACCCATTTGGACTTACCGTCGTAATCGCCTACGCCCATAAAACCATTTCTGATACCTGTCGGCGTGAACGCCTCTTTTTTAAACCAAAATTTACCATCCATACTTTGACTATCCGCTTTAAAAACAAAAAATTGATTATTTTCTTGCACAATCGCTGTTTCAGGCACCGCCCAACCCACTGTATTTTGGGTTTGAATCATTGCAATCACTTGCATTTCGGGCAAAACCATTTTACCTTTTGGCGGCTCAAAGGTAACATGTAAAAGAATTGTTTTTTGAATTGGATCCATTTCTCGACCAATAAATTCAATTTTTCCCGTTACTTCGGGAATATTTGGATCCACAAATTTTAAGCGAACCGATTGATTTTCTCGAACCGATTGTAAATCACGCTCATATATAAACACATCTGCATGCAAATCATCTAAATTTTTAATATGAGCTAATTTGGCTCCTTCAGCAACCGTAGCTCCAAGATTCACAGGAAAATGTTCTAAATAACCCGAAATCGGCGCAAAAATTTGAATTCGACTGACGATATCATTGTCCGACAAATCGGTAATTTGGATGCCCGCCAATTTTAAACGCGCAGCATTCGTTTTCAAAAGCACATTTTGATATAAAATTTTACTTTCTACTTCTTGCAAATTTTTCTTTGCACCTACATTTTCTTGATTTAAAACACGTTGTCTTTCAATCTCTTGCGTTAAAAAAGACAATTCACTTTTCGCTTTCCAATAATCTTGTTGCCAATTGATGATTTCGGGCGCGATTAATGCCATCAATAATTGCCCTTTTTTGACAGGTTGCCCTTCTTTGACAAAAAATTTATCAATCGTTCCTCGAAACGTACAACTGGCATCTGCCATTGCGTTCGCTAAGATTGTTACTTTGCCGTTTGCGGTGATGCCGCCTTCAAGAGCTTGTTGCGTAGGCTTGCCCAATTCGATACGCATCAATTGTAATTGCGCCGAATCTAATACAATATGCGTTTCACGCGCCTCTTTTGGGGCTATTGCAATTTTTTCGGTAACGTCTTTTTTATGGTTGCAGGCAACAAATACAGTTAAAAATATTGCTAAAATATTGATTTTCATTACTTTATACTTTTTTAAACACAAATATGTACATAAGACACATAGATAGATGCTATCTATAAATTTATTTATTATCCGAGCCAAGATGCAACTAAGTAAGCTGTTCCTGCGGCTGCCGCGCCTATTAATGCTGTGCGAAATGCACCTGATATTGGATTTTGTCCTATTATTTTATTTTTAAAATATCCAAATATCATTAATGCTACTAATGTAATGATTACAGACCATCGAAAACTGACAGGTGTTTCATCAAAAAACCAATAAGTACTTAATGGAATCATTCCACCAATAATATAGGCACCACCAATATTTAAAGCAGATTGACGCGCTCTATCGGGGTCGGGCTTTTCCAAACCGAGTTCAAAACGCATCATAAAATCTACCCATTTATCGCGGTCTTTCGCTAATGCTTCTACCACAATTTGTTGATGTTCCTCACTCAAACCATACTCGGCAAACACTTCACGCACTTCTTCTTTTTCGCGCTCAGGATATAAATGAGTTTCCTCATATTCGCGTTTAAGCTCTGCATTGTAATGATCTACTTCCGTTTTGCCCGCCAAATAACCGCCAAGACCCATTGCAATAGACCCTGCAACGATTTCAGCAATACCCGCCGTAAGTATAATTTTATTACTCGCAACTGCGCCACTGAGTCCTGCTGCCAATGCAAACGGGACGGTTAAACCATCTGCCATGCCAATAACAATATCGCGCAAGGTGTCAGAACTTTTGAAATGTTGCTCGTGATGTAAGTGCGTATCCATGATTTCGGATTTTTGATTTCGGATTTCAGAATAGATAATAAGTTGATTATGAATCTTTTATGAAATCCGAAAGATTTAGTTTTTAAAATAATTTAAATAAATAACGGCATCATTATACGCTTTTAACGCATTTAAATAGCCGATTTGAACTTCATACGCTTGGCGCAAACTTTGTAACTCATTGAATGCGCCGAGTTCACCCGCGAGACGTGCTGCACGAGTCCCTTTTAAAATCGTTTCCGCCAAAGGCAGTTGTTCTTTTTCATAAAAGGATAATTGATTTTCAGCGATTTTGAACGCATTGACATATTTTTGAAACAAATTTTTTAATTCAAAATCCGTAATTTCGGCTTCTTTTTGAGCGATTTGCACAGCAATTTCGGCTGCTTGAATATTGGCTTCTAATGGTTTTTTCCAAATCGGAACATAAAGCCCCATTCTAAAAACGGGATATTGAAATTGATTGGAAAATAATTGATTCAATCCTACAAAAAAAGTAGGCAACTTTGACATTTTTTGTTGCTCCACAAGCATATTTTCCAATATAATATTTTGTTCGTTGCGCTGCTGAATCGGTAATAAATGATTTTGCGGTATTAGCAAATTCGTTACATTGAGTTTTTGAAAAGTATCTATCGCTTGAATATTCGGCATATTTAAAAACGATTCTAAGGCATTGCGTGCATTGTCTGCCTCCATATTCGACATCATAAACGATTGATGAATATTTTTATAGAAACTTTCCATATTTAATTTCTCCAAA
The DNA here is from genome assembly GCA_041192405.1 of Bacteroidota bacterium. Taxonomy (GTDB): domain Bacteria; phylum Bacteroidota; class Bacteroidia; order Chitinophagales; family Saprospiraceae; genus JAAFJT01. The sequence goes on from JBEEMZ010000028.1 coordinate 9,148, forward strand.
GACGTAATTTGACCAACTTTGTATTCCGTGTCCGCAATCCGATTCATTTCTTGAAATAAACGGTCTTGCGTTTTTAAATAAACACTTTTGATTTGGAAAAACAAAAAGTGTTGATAGAGCAAGCGCGTTTGAAATGCAATATCGTAAGCAAAAATAGCATTTTCTGCTTTTGTAATATTGACTTTTTGTTTTAACAAAATTTCATTTTGATTATATACTTTTGGCAATGCAAAATTTTGTTCAATGCCGATATTAAACCATTTATTTGGAGCATCAATGTACGCTAATGGTTGTGGAATATTGCGTGCGGTGCCTGTCAACATTTCTGCATGCTGAATTGATAATTGCCCTTTTGCTAATTGAGGGTGCTTTTGTAAGGCTAAATCAATGGCTGCTTTTTCTGAAAGAAGCGATTGAGCGAAATTTATTTTTGATAAAAAACAAATTTTTAAAATTAAAAATAGATATTTATATGCTTTTGCAAATTTCATTTTATTTTTTTTTGAAACATATCGGGACATAGGTTCTATGTGTTTTGAAACCCATAGAACCTATATCACATAGATTTTATTTTTTTTTGTCGGCAAAAAAGGAATAAAGTATGGGTAATATGATGAGCGTTAATAACGTTGCTGTTATTAAGCCGCCGATGACGACCGTTGCTAATGGTTTTTGAACCTCTGCGCCTGCGCCCGTTGCAAGTGCCATTGGGATAAATCCTAAGGATGCGACTGTTGCCGTCATGATTACGGGGCGGAATCGGTCATATACACCTTGTAAAATGCGTTTTGTATGGTCTGGAATGGTGGATTTTAATTGATTGAAACGTGCAATTAAGACCATTCCGTTTAAAACCGCTACGCCAAAAAGGGCGATAAATCCGACTCCTGCCGAAATACTAAATGGCATCCCGCGTAAAACTAATGCCCAAACGCCCCCAATTGCAGACAATGGTATTGCTGTGAAAATTAACAAACTTTGCTTTAAATCATTGAATGTCAAGTATAAAAGTAGTAAAATTAATAATAATGCAGCAGGAACAACCACTTGAAGCCGTGCTTTTGCATTTTCTAAATTTTCAAATTGACCGCCATAACTAATGTGATAATTTTGGGGCAATTTTACTTTTTTGCTTATTTTTTCACGGACTTCTTCAACTACGCTTTGTACATCGCGTCCGCGTACATTCAAATTCACATTCACACAACGTTCATTATTTTCCCGATTGACCGCCATCGGACTGGTTTGAATCTTAATATCTGCCAAATATTTTAATGGAATTTGAACACCTTGTGCATTGGTTATCAACAATTCGCTTATATCAGCAGGTTTTTGAGTTTCTGGACTATTCAAACGAACTGTAATATCAAAACGACGATTACCTTCATACATCACACCCGCTTTTTTGCCCGCAATCGCCATTTGCAACATATTATTAACGCTTTCAATCGTCATCCCGTAACGCAACAACGCATCTCGGCGATAGGTGACAAATAATTGAGGCATACCTTCCGCTTTGACTAAACTAATATCTTTCGCACCTTCGGTACCATGAATTGTTTTCTCTACTTTTTCCCCAATTTCAGCCAATTTTTCTAAATCGGAACCGAATACTTTTACAATAATATCCGTCTTCGCACCTGTCATTAACTCATTGAATCTCATTGCAATAGGTTGTTGAATGCTAGTAAAAATACCTGGTACTTTCGCTAAAATTTTGCCTAATTGGGCTTCAAAATCGGCTCTACTTTTACAACGTTTCCAATCTTTTCTATCCTTCATTTTCAAAACTAAATCCATTTCTTCAATACTCATCGGGTCCGTTGGAACTTCGGATGCACCCATTTTACCATTGGTTAACAAAATTTCATTTGGAAATTCGCGCCTTAACATGGTACCAACACTTTTACCTGTTTCAATCATTTGTGGCAACGAAGTACCTGGCATCATGCGGATTTCAATGACAAAATCACCTTCGTCCAATTCGGGAATAAACTCGCCGCCAATATTTTGGTATAACCAAAATGTGAATATAGTAGCAATAATTGTTATGGATAAAATGATTTTTTTGAAACGTAAAGCAAATCGTAAAACGGGTTCATAGATGTTGTATAACTTATGCAATAATTTATCAGCAACATTTTCACCCGAATGACCTGCGGCTTTCAAAAACAAGGCTGACATCATTGGTATATAAGTCAACGATAATATGAATGCGCCAATTAAAGAAAAAATAACCGTCAAAGCCATAGGTTTAAACATTTTTCCTTCAATTCCAGTCAGCAACAAAAGTGGAATATAGACAATCATAATAATGATTTCGCCAAACATCGCACTTTGTCGTATTTCGACCGCCGCTTGAAAAATCCTATATTCAAGGTTTGATAAAAATCCCGTCGTTGATTCCGTAGGAACAGATGATGTTAAATCATTTGTTTCAAGCAAAGAATTTTCATTTGTATCTAATTGATTATCAATTTTTTGCGATAATTTAGAAATAATGTTTTCAACAATGATTACTGCGCCATCTATAATTAATCCAAAATCTATTGCGCCAAGTGACATTAAATTACCTGATACATTAAATAAAACCATCATCGAAATCGCAAATAGCATGGATAACGGAATCACGGACGCAACAATCAGCCCAGCGCGCCAATGCCCCAAAAGAAGGACTAAAACAAATACCACGATGAATCCACCTTCTAATAAATTGATTGAAACGGTGTGAATGGTTCGGTCAATCAGTTCTTCTCTATCCAAAAAAGCGACAATTTTTAACCCTTTTGGCAACGATTTTTGAATATTTTCCAATCGTTTCTTGATATTCAAAATCGTTTTGCGACTATTTTCGCCTTTTAGCATTAAAACAATACCACCTGCGGTCTCGTGATCATTTTGAACCATCGTACCAAAACGAATCGCAGACCCTTCTTCAATCGTTGCAATATCTTTAATAGCAATAGGATTTGCACCATTTGATTTAATGAAAATATTGTTTAAATCATCTATATTTGTCGCAAGTCCAACGCCTCTAATGAAATATAAGTTATTATTTTTTTCTATGTAAGCAGCACCTGTATTCGCATTGCCCGCCTCCACTGCTCTAAAGACTTCATCCAATGTGATTCCATTCGATTTTAACAAAAGCGGATTTACACGAACTTGGTATTGTTTCAAATGCCCCCCAAAACTGCTTACTTCAGCAACGCCTTCTGTTCCTAATAATTGCTTTTTGACAACCCAATCTTGAATGGTGCGCAATTCAATTAAGGAAAATGTGGTATCTTTGGGGTCAATGGGCTCAATGCTGTATTGAAAAATTTCGCCCAAACCTGTGGTCAAGGGCAACAATTGAGGCACTCCGAAACCTTTCGGAATATCTTCGCGCACTTGCGTGAGGCGTTCCGAAACTTGGTTTCGCGCCCAGTATGGTTCAATGACATCTTTAAAGTCCAATGTCACGATGCTCAAACCAAATTGCGAAACAGAGCGAATATTTTCTAAACCTTGAATATTCGCCATCGCTAATTCAATCGGGTAGGTGACAAATTGTTCCATTTCGACGGGTGCGAGATTGGGCGTACTCGTGACAATATTAACCTGATTATTAGTCACGTCTGGAATTGCATCTAAAGGAAGCCGACTTAACGAATGAATGCCCCAAGCGATCCATGCAAGGACGAATGCACTGATAATCACTTTGTTTTGTATAGAAAATTGTATTATGCGATTCATTTACTTGTTTTTAAAACATATATGTACATGAGTCACATATGTACATATATGTATATAGGAAGTATAGGACAAATGTATATCCTATGCATTTGTTACCGATGTACATATGTGTTTGCAATTAAACAAGATGGAAGCGCGGAGGTTGGAATATAGATTTTAGATTTTGAGAATCATGCCATGATTTCAAAATAAAATATTGTTTAAATTGGATTTTATGAAATGAAAATGGGATGAATTGTATCAGTATCGGCTCTGCATAAGGTACAAAATGTTCAAAGGCATGTGTATGAACGTTTTTCAAGGGCAAATCACCATGCCGACTTGCATCATTTTGTTGATGTGTTTCGTCTGCATAGTGCATTTTTAAAAAATGCAAAAAATGAATATTCGGATTTTCGGATTGATGCTCTTCAAAATGGTGTAGGAGGAAAGGAATTTTAGCCAATTCAAGTAACAAGTGATTACCCGAAAGGAGTTGCAAGGACAACAAGACTGCTAAAAACCTTTTCATTCAACCAAATTAAGGATTGAATGATGCATGATCAATGATGTATGATCAATTTTTATTTTAACAAAATAATAAATTGATCATACATCATTGATCATGCATCATTCATTCGTTATACAAAAACAATATCAGAAGTCTGCCATAAATAGCGTTCTTTGATAATGTTGAGATGATGCAATGTATGCCCCAAAATGGCATAACCCATTGCACGAGTGGACATCGGATTGCCATTCACATTGCCGATTTCCAATAAATTTTCTTCCGAACACGTTTTAAAAAATTCGATAGTTGCTGTTCGCACGGCTGCATATTCGCGCAAAATATCGCGTACATCGCGGTTATTGGCGTGAGCGTTCCAAGCGAAATTATTTTCATCGAAACTCGGAAGCGGCGTTTTGTCCTTGCGGGCAATGCGCATCGCTCGATATGCAAAAACCCGTTCGGTATCAGATAAATGCACGATAATGTCTTTAATAGTCCATTTGCCTTCCGCATAACGAAATGCTAATTGGTCTTGAGACAAATTTTGAACCATTTCAGCAGCTTTTTGCTGTGAAATTGCCATCATTTGAACTAAATCGCCTTCAGGAACAAGGTCTATGTAGCGTTTGTAAAAAGATGGAAATTCGGTAGATACTGGTTTTGCCATGATAATTTGGATAAATTGGATTGTTCGCGCAAAGGTAATTAAAATTGAGATGAAATTGTTACAAATAATTCGATTTTTAAAGGCAAAAATAAGTACTGGATCTAAGTTGGGTTAATGGAAGGACGGATTTTCACGGGATTGGTACGGATTTTTGGTTCTAAATAAACTTAACAATCCATACTAATCCCGTGAAAATCCGTGAAATCCGTCCTTCCATCAACCCAACTTAGATCCATTTAGCCGCACTAATCAAAAAACGGTACGCAATTTGTTGGGTTCTCAGATGCTTAACCCGTGTCTAACCCCGCCCCATAGACACTATCTTTTTGGAAAACTGCACAACTTAATGCGTATGAAATCATTCGCCTATACCCTTCTAAACCGATTGGGCTGCGCCTGCCTATTGGCAGTGGTCGCGCCTCGGGCTGTTTTTGCGCAATCCCCCGCAAAATTCGGTTATCCGACCGTACAGGAATCTCAAATCATTGGCACCAAGTGGCGTTATGCGTACACGCTGCATTTGGAATCGAATACAACGATTCATCAAGCCGAAAAAGATTATGAATATTTCTTGTTTTTGAAATATGATTTTGAATTTGAACAATTTTTAAATGGAAAATTCTCCAAAGGGAATTGGAGCTTGAGTAACGGAACGTTGTTTTATCCGTTTAAAAATATTCAAAAATTCACCATTGCTGCCCTGAATCAGCGTTCTATGGTCTTAGAATTTCAACAACCAAATAGTCCAGGAACGTATCAATATCATTTTACTGCCCTTTCAAGTAAAGAGTCGCCATTTGTGCGTCCTACAAATGAGTTGGATGAAGTGCTTGTGGAAGCGAATCCTGCTAAAGCTAAAAAGCGTCCTTGGTGGGCAATTTTGCAGCAATCCGATAAAAAGGACGATTCTAAACCCTCCAAAGCACCTTCTTATATTAGTGTTGAAGTGGTTGGCGGCGGATTTTATGGTGGAATTGACCCTGTTATAAAAGATTTTACTCAAATCAAGACCGACGGACGGTTGATTCATGAGTTTCAAACGGTGAATCAACCCCTTCGTGTGGTTAAAAAAACGATTTCGAGAACGGAATTGGAACAATTTGCAGAATATGTTTTTTCAAACAAATTTTTTGAAATGCAACGGATGTACGATTGTAATGCTGCGGTTTGCGAAAAGCGAAAAATGATAAAACCGACCCCAATTCCGTTGCGTTTGATGGTCGCGTATGGCGATAAACGCAAAATTGTGACGATTAGCATTTGGGGTAAAGACAATCATCAAACAAAATATGTTGATTATCCGCCTGTGATTGATCATATTGTAGAGGCAATTCAGCGCATTACACACCGAATTGAAGATAAAGATAAGCCAATGTCAAAATTGTAATAGATATACGGAATGCTGATTTCGGATTTTCATAAAATACGGATAATCAATATTTTATGAAAATCTGAAATCCACATTCCACCATCCGAAATCGCAATTATTGCTCTTGCAAATTGGTTCTTGATTTAAACGCTTCCATGGTTCCTTTGAATTCTAACAACTTCAACAGTTTCAATTCTTTTACTTTTTGGTCTAAATCAGCACTTTTTTCAACCAATTGTTTATGTAAGCGTTCCTGTTCTGCAACATTCCCACATACCAAATCATCTTGCCCGCCGCGAACTTTTTTAAGTTCTTCGATTTGCGCAGCGTGTGTACGCAGCAGTGCATCATAAAGTTTTAAAAAACGAACCTATATCATTGCTTAAACGCCTTAGAATCTTGATTAAGCATTTTTCAAATTGAAACGATCGGTAGATTGGTTAAAAAAACATATTTAATCATAATTTCATAACTTATTGACATAAATTGTTTTTATATTGGTTAAATAAAAATGTATTTATTTTTATAAAATTTTGCGCTAAAAATTTGACCAATTCAACAAATATGCCTAAAATTGCTTTTGAAAACAAAAAGAGCTATTTCAAAAAGCTCGCGTGTAGTAATATAACAAATACTTTATCAATGTTTTATATATTATTATTTTTCATTGAGTGTATTTGATTTTTAGTTCATTACAAACAAATATTTCAGCTCCATGAGATTCAATATGTATCAAACGGGCGATGATAATCGCTACTATTTTACCCTCTCGAATACGGCGGGCGAAATTGTTTTGAACAGTATGGCGTTTGAAACACGGGATACGTGTATCGCCGCGATGCGTTCTATCATCCGATTGCTCCCAGATGCAACGGCTTATAAAACCGAATCTAAAAATGGCAATCATACGTTTGCACTGTCGGAGGGAGGCAGGCGTATAGCAGAAAGCCTTCCTTATGAGTCGAACAATGAAGTGCGTGAAGCGATTGAAGATTTGTCGGAAGATGCTTCGGATGAAACGCAATACCAAGTGGATGAAGTCGTCACGACGATTCGTACACGCACGGATATTGGCAAAGTGGATTTGTCCTCCTATTACGATTTTGCGTATTGGTCGCGTTCTGGAAAAGCAGGGTTTGAAACGTTTAGTCGAAATGATAACAAAGCAGGTTATTATTTCCATTTCAACGGTTCTGATGGAAAGGCTTTATTGTTTAGTCGCAATTTTGATTCGGCATTTCAACGAGATGGTCGCATTTATCAAATTATCACGGCTTCGGGTAATCAAAAACGATATGAAATCATATCCAGTGGTGGCAAATATTATTTTGTTTTAAAAGGTTCAAACGGTTTTGAAATTGCACGAAGTGGTTTTTACGACACGCGGGGCGATGCAGAACGGGCTGCTGGATATTTACAAAAAAATGGTGCAAGTTATCTTGCCGCCTATCCAAAACCAGAACGAGCAGGTGCCTCAACGCGTCGTGCGGTGAATCAATACAATTTAAAGGTGCCTGCGGGTACAAAAGCAGCTGGTTTTGCAACGATTCGGCATGAAAAAGACCATTATTTTTTGTTAAATGATGCTATCGGTCAGACTATATTATATAGTCAAGGTTATGTGAGTGGTTCAGGTCGGGATAATGGTTTACGGGCGGTTATCAAAAGTGTTGGTGAGCCAAATCGTTGGGAGCGTAAATATGAAAATGGCAAATATTATTTTGTTTTAAGGGGTGCAAATCGTCAAGAAATTGCGCGAAGTGCTGATTTTAAAACAGAAGCGGAAAGAGAAGCGGCAATTCGTTGGATTATGTCGTCCGTTCCAGGTTATGCGGTTAAATATGGCATTGACCCGCGCACCTTGACCACTTCAACAACTACTGCTGAAACAACTTCTTCAACAGATCATTTTACGCTGGATGTTGATAAAAAACGGGATATTCCTGTAGCGGGTGCGATTGGCTTGGGCGGTTTAGCGTTAGGCGCGAACGAGTCGAGTAGTAACACATCATCTGGTAAGGTTGAGGTTCCAAAAGTGGAAACGCCAAAGGTCGAGGTTCCAAAAATAGTCGTTCTAACACCAAAGGTCGAAATTCCCCAAACAGGTGCTACCACTATTGGTGGTAAAACAACAGCTAAAGCAGGTGCGGGCGGCTCTTTTACAACTGCGGGCGGCGGTAGTGGCGCGGCTGCGGGTAAAACGGCTATTGAACAGGAAGCAGAAGAACCGAAAAAAAAGAGCCATTGGTGGTTATGGTTGTTACCATTATTGCTATTATTGCCTTTGTTTTTCTGGTGGAAAGGTCGCCATAAAAAAACAGAGGATTTAACAGGTGTTAAATCAGAATCGAAAATAGAGCGTGTAGGGGCGGCTGCGCCAACGATTCCTGAAATGAGTACTTCAAATTCACCTTCTAATAATGCGGTTTCGAGTGCAAAAGTTGCAGATCCATCGGGGGTAGCGGCGGCTTCAGCGATGAAATCAGAACCTGCCGAGCCTAAAACAGCAACAGCATCCGTTAAAAAAGAACCAAAAGCGGAGCCAACGGTTGCAGTAGCGGCGAAAAGAGAAAAAGAGGCAACACCAAGTAGTTATGATAAAAAATCGGTTCGTTCTGGTAAAGGTGGTTATTCTAATGAGGTTGCTAAAATGGCAGCTTTTTTAGAAAGTCCATCGGGCGAATCTCCTGCGTTTAATTTTGGTGCGCCAGAGTATTCAAAAGGCTCGCATCACATGAAAAGTTCCTCTGTTAAGCCATTGGATGATTTGGCGAGGTTATTGAAATCGAATCCAAATGCTCATATTCAAATTAATGGCCATATTGATGGACAGGAAAGCGACACTTATACAGGGACGGATAAAACAGATGGAGGTACTTTGTCCACGATTCGGGCGCGTTGCTTGTACAAAAAGTTGTTAAAAAGGGGGGTGCCTGCGGAACAAATGACCTATATTGGTTTAGGCGCGGAAAAACCGATGGTTGATAACGAGACAGAGGTAAATCGGCTGAAAAATCGCCGAAATGAAGTCATTTTCACAAAATGGTAATTTGATTTCGGATTCTTTGATTTCATAAATGGTTGATTTACAATTATTTATGAAATTGAGTATTTTGTTTTTTAATCAAAACGGTACGAATGTCATTGATACTTTCGTGCCGCTTTTGCGTTGTTACAAATGACCTGACAATTAGAATTGGGTTGATGGATGTACGGATTTCGCGGATTTTCACAGGATTAGTACAGATATTTAAGTTTATTTAGAACAAAAGATCTGTACTAATCCTGTGAAAATCCATGAAATCCGTACATCCATCAACCCAATTCTAATTTTTGTATCATCATTCTTTCTTAAAATTGCAACTTTAATGTAAATTTACTATTTTTACAACCAAATTTCAATCAAATTTTTAAATTGAACTAATATGCTACGTTCCAAAATTGCGGGTATCGGCATGTATCTACCCGAAACCGTTGTCAAAAACAAGGACCTCGCACACGTCATGGAAACGAATGACGAGTGGATTCAAGAACGCACGGGTATCAAAGAACGCCGTTATGCTCGTAAACATGAGGAAACAACCACGACTTTGGGCGCGAAAGCGGCTGCTATCGCTATCGAACGCGCGGGCATCACCAAAGAGCAAGTAGATTTTATCATTTTTGCAACCCTCAGTCCCGATTATTACTTTCCTGGTTGCGGCGTTTTATTGCAACGAGAATTGGGTATTACCAAAACCGAAATTGGTGCATTGGATATTCGCAATCAATGTTCGGGATTTATCTATGCGTTAAGTATTGCGGATCAATTTGTTAAGACAGGCATGTATAAAAATGTCTTGGTAGTTGGCGCGGAAATGCACTCCATGGGTTTAGATTTCACGACTCGCGGTCGAAATGTAACCGTTATTTTTGGAGACGGCGCAGGTGCCGTCCTTGTACAGCCGACTTCGAGCGAAACACGAGGCATTATTACGACAAAACTGCATTCAGATGGCACGTATGCCGAAAAATTAGCATATATCAATCCTGGAAGTCATGGTGGTTATCATGCCAAGAATGCAAATGACCCAACCGATTTTGGTTATCCCGACAAAGATTCTTATGGTGGCGTATTTTTAACCCAACACATGATGGATAATGCTCAAACGTATCCGAATATGGAAGGTCAATTTGTATTTAAATTAGCGGTTCAAAAATTTCCAGAAGTCATTAAAGAAGCGTTGGCAGAAGCAAAATTGACTCCTGCGGATATTGATATGTTGATTCCGCATCAAGCGAATCTGCGGATTGCTCAATTTGTTCAAAAAACATTGCGTTTGCGCGACGACCAAGTTTGGAATAATATTCAAAAATATGGCAATACAACAGCAGCTTCTGTGCCAATTGCATTGTGTGAAGCATGGGAAGCGGGTAAAATTAAAGAAGGTGATTTAGTTTGTTTGGCTGCTTTTGGTAGTGGATTTACATGGGGTTCAGCATTATTGCGCTGGTAAATCGTTGTTTAGCCGCGAATTACACGCATTTTTCACAAATTTTGATGAATAATTGATTCAAAATTTGTGAAAATGCGTGTAATTCGCGGCTAAATCATTGCTTTAAAAAATAAAAATTCAATTTTTACTATTGAATTATACTAATTTAGTACCTTTGTATTCAATCGTTTGTCGTAATCTAAATTGGTTAATAAACAAACCCTTTGTATGCAAAAAAATTTATATTCATTATTCAAACTTCAACATTAAAGACATGAAACAACGTTTCATACTTCCCCTTACTATGGGTTTAAGCGTATGGTGTTTGCCGATGTTCGCACACAATACGCCTTTTCACAAAACAACGCTTGTGAACCAAAAGAATGTTGCCGAAACGATTTCGGGAAAAGTCACAGATGTAAAAGGAGAATCACTTGTTGGTGTTTCAGTTTCCATCAAAGGCACCACAAAAGGTACTCTGACTGATATTGATGGCAAATTTACCTTGTCTGCTAATATCGGTGAGGTATTGGTATTCACTTATGTGGGTTACAAAACAAAAGAAATGCCAGTTACAGGCAGTTTGTCAGACCTAACTGTTCAATTGGAATCCACCGAGACTGCTATTGAGGCAGTGACGGTTGTAGGTTCTCGCTCCAACAAGCCGCGCACGGATGTTTCACGCCCTGCACCAGTAGATGTATTGAATGCCAAAGACTTACAATTGACAGGTCAAGTGGATTTGGCGCAAATGGTTCAATTTACGTCTCCCTCGTTCAACTCGGCAAAATATGGTATCAATGGTGTTGCCAACTACGCAGACCCTGCAACCTTGCGCGGACTTTCGCCCGACCAAGTACTGGTTTTAATCAATGGTAAACGCCGCCATCAGTTTTCCGCCCTTAACTTGAACGTAACGGTCGGAAAAGGTACCGTTGTAACGGACATGAACACGATTCCATCGTTGGCAACCGAGCGTATTGAAATCCTTCGGGATGGAGCTGCCGCACAATATGGTTCCGATGCGATTGCTGGTATTGTCAATATTGGTTTGAAAAAAGGCATCAATCAAGGCAGTTTCAAAAGTCAATATGGTGTGACGGGCGAAGGAGACGGTGGTACTTTTTTGGCAGCATTGAATTATGGTTTTAGCTTGGGCAAACCAGGTAGTTATTTAAATGCGACGTTGCATTATCAATTTTCGGGCGGTACAGACCGTTCAGATAATTACAGAGGGCGGATTTATACCAAAACAACAGCTACATGGGCAGATGAAGATGCAGCTCGGAAAGCCAGTGGTTTTTGGGCTCCCACAATTAACCCTTTAGGATATAGCGATTTCAAAGTGAGTCAATATGGTAGTAATCAAAACACGGCTTATCAAGGTTTTGTGAATATGGGTTATCCGATTGATGATGAATGGTCTTTTTACGGTTTTGGGGGTGGTTCTCAAAAGCAAATTGTAGCGGGTGCTTTTTTCCGTATTGCGGAGCCAAGCGATGCGAACTCTAATATAGCGATTCATCCAAATGGTTACGCGCCTGTTTTACCAGGTACCACCTTAGATTATTCAGGTGTGGTCGGGTTGCAACGCAAAACCAAAGAAGGTTGGAATATGGATTTCAGCACAGGTTATGGCTATAACTATTTGGATTTATGGGCGAAAAACACGTCTAATCCATCTATGGGTGCAGCGTCTCCGAAAGATTTTTATGTTGGAAGAAGTTCTTTCGGTCAACGGACAACAGAGATGAACTTTTCCAAGAGTTTTGACAAGTTGTTAGAAGTAAAAGATTGGAATATTGCGTTTGGGGCTCAATATCGAGTAGATGGGTTTAAATTGGTCGAAGGGGATCCTGCATCGTATGCGTTTGGTCCGTTAGTTGCCTCTCTAAAAGCACCTGGTTCAAGTGGTCGCCCTGGTATTGCAATGGAAGATAGAGCAGACGTAACGCGTTCTAATGTAGGGACTTATGTAGATATAGAAGTGGAGCCAACCAAGCGTTTATTATTGGCGAGCGCGGTTCGATATGAAAATTACAGTGATTTTGGTAGCAATGCGACGGGGAAAATTGCAGGTCGTTACAAATTGACGGAGCAAATGTCTGTCAGAGGCTCTATCAACAAAGGTTTCCGTGCGCCTTCGTTGCAGCAAATCTATAATAGTGGCACGACTTCAACAGTACAATCGGGTATTATTAAACAAACAAAGCAATTTCGCAGTGATGACCCCCGTTTAGCACAAATCGGTATTGAAGACCCGAAAGCAGAAATTTCTTGGAATTTAAATGCGGGTGTAACTGCCAAAATAGGTGGTGCTCAAAATGCATCAGGAACTGAATATTCTGAGACCTTATTTACATTAGATGCTTATCAAATTGATATTGCGAATCGAATTATCATTTCTGAAGCACTAACCGTAGCAAGTATTCCTGCATTGAAAACTCGTTTTCCTGGACTCCAAGAGATTTCGTTTTTCACAAACCATTTGAGTACACGCACGAGAGGTATTGATTTAGTCGTTTCAAATAAATATATGTTTGACAACAATCATATATTGAATACAAGTTTTGCTGTGACAAATAGTGAGACGACGATTACAAATGTCAAACCGACCCCAAATGCGCTTACACAGGATGCGACTTACAATGTTTTGATGATTGATACTGTTAGCCGTTCTTTGATTGAAACCGCACAACCGCGTACTAAATTTTTAGCTTCTGTGGGTTATCAAGCAGGCAAATGGAATACCAATGTTCGTTTGACCTATTTTGGCGAAGTACAGGCTTGGGAAAAACCAGCAGGTATTCCTCATAGAACGCAAATATTTGGTGCCAAAACGTTGGTAGATCTATCTATCTCTTACAATCTTAAACCCAATATGAATGTAACATTGGGTTGTAACAATGTTGGCAATGTGTATCCTGATAAAGTATATAGCAATTTTTCGTCTTATTCCAGTGGTCAAGTGCCTTATACGCGGAATGCGAATCAATTTGGATTCAATGGCTCGTTTTACTATATGAACGTGAATGTCAATTTTTAAGTTAGTTGGTTAGTTAGTTGGTTGGTTAAACCATTGTTTATCAATGGTTTAACCAACTAACCAACCAACTAACTAACCAACTAACCAAATACAATATGTCTAACTTAATTTTACTGCCCGTAAGCCTCATTGCAGGATGGCTCTTTCATCGACTCAAAATCCTGCCTGATAATGCACCTCAGACGCTTAATGGGTTGATAATTAATCTTTTTCTACCCGCTATTACCTTACGACATACTGTTGAAATGCCTGTTCACGCAGCCTATTTATTGCCTGTATTATCGGCTTGGTTGGTTTTTGGAGGCGCGTGTTTATTCTTTTGGGCTTCGCACCGATGGACACAATTTGACCGTTCAACCTTAGGCGCGCTCCTTGTGACAGCAGGCATTAGTAGTATTTCGTTTGTAGGATTTCCTATTTTTGAAATGCTTTACGGGGCGGAAGGATTGCAAGTGGGTATTATGATGAGTTTATGTGGGACTTTTTTAGTCTGTTCAACGGTGGGCATTGCAGTGGTTGAAATCTATGCGGACGCAACAGGATTGGTTCATTGGAAAAAAATTCTTAAAAGTATTTTGAAATTTCCACCATTTGCCGCCTTTTGTATTGCATTTGTGTTGCGTTGCACGGGGTATCATCATTCTGCGATTGTCATTGATTTTTTGCAAAAATTAGGTAGCCCAATGAATGTGATTGCGTTATTTAGCATAGGATTTCAAAGCGATTTTTCACTAAATAACGAACATATCAAAGCATTACGCTGGGGACTTTTTTATAAACTAATTATTGCACCATTATTAGTCTGGACGGTTTACATCGTTCTTTTGAAACAACGTGGCATAACGGCTCATGTAAGTGTTTTGGGTTCAGTGCTTGGTTCGATGAATACGATAGGTATTATTGCGATGCGACAAGGTTTAAATCCACCATTGATTGCACAGATGTTGAGCATTAGCATTCCATTATCATTATTATTATTGCCATTATTTTACGGATTATTGTAATGATTCCTACAATCGTCCGATATAGTTAAAGGAACCATATTTATTTCGCCATGAATTTCAAGCATTTGTGAAAATGCGTAAAATTCGTAGCAAAACTATATTCAATATTCAACATTCAAAAAATGAATAAAATTGTAACAAATCTTACCTTTTGGGTATTAACTGCCATTATTTGTGGCATTTTATTAGGTCACTTCAATCCAGATGCAGCCTTAAAACCGATACTTGATAAAGCCATCAAATTCAATCTTTTTATTTCAGAAGTTGAAATAAAAACAACATTTAGTGAGTTTTTGAGCAGTATTTTCATCAGCAGTGTCAAATTATTCATCAATCCTATCATCTTCTTAACAATTACATTAGGAATTATTTCGATGGGTGATTTGAAAAAGGTAGGTAAAGTCGGCGCAAAAGCATTGATTTATTTTGAAGTTGTTACGACTGTTGCTTTAATCATAGGTATTATTGTGGCAAATCTCATTCGTCCAGGCGATGGCGTGACACCCATTGCAGGCGACATGACTAAAATTGCGGATTTTACCAAAAAAGCGGCTGATTTTAGTTGGATGAAATTTTTCTGGGACAACATGACTCTACAAGTCTTGGTTTTAGCGATTCTACTCGGCATTGGTTTAAGTAATTATTCTGGAAGACAAAAAGTCATTGATTTCTTATCGCCCATTTCCAAAAAAATCTTTTGGGCATTACATAAAGTGATGTATTTAGCACCCATCGGCGCATTTGGTGGGATGGCATTTACGATTGCCAAATATGGTATCAAAACATTATTGCCCTTAGCCAAATTAATGGTAACCGTTTACTCAACAATGGCAATTTTTGTTTTTGTGTTGTTGCATTTCATTCTAAAATATTACAAAATTAGCCTTTGGAGTTTCTTAAAATATATCAAGGAGGAATTATTGATAGTTCTTGGAACCTCCTCGTCCGAGGCGGCATTACCTTCTTTGATAGAAAAGTTGGAAAAAATGGGCTGTTCCAAATCCATAGTTGGCTTAGTGGTACCTGCGGGCTACTCGTTTAATTTGGATGGCACAACGATTTATCTTTCGATGGCAGTCATTTTCCTTGCACAAGTATTCAATGTACATTTGAGTTTGGAACAAATGTTAACCATTATTGGTATTTTAATGATTACATCGAAAGGCGCGGCAGGTGTTACGGGTAGTGGATTCATCGTTTTGGCATCCACGTTGACGGCTATCAAAGTGATTCCAATTGAAGGATTAGCATTACTTTTAGGTGTTGATAGATTTATGTCCGAAGCACGGGCGATTACCAATTTCATTGGCAACGGCGTTGCGACTATCTGGATTGCAAATAATGAACAAGCGTTCGACCGCGAAAAAATGCAACAAGCGTTTTCAGAAACATCATCGTAGAGATAGGGCAATGCCCTATCTCTCTCTTATTTAAATATATTTAACAATTTGATTATCAATTATTTGTAGAGATAAGGAGAGTAGAGATAAGGAGAGTAGAGATAAGGAGAGTAGAGATAAGGAGAGTAGAGATAAGGAGAGTAGTAGAGATAAGGCATTGCCTTATCTCTACTATTTTAACCAATTCAGCATTGACCAGTGAATAAATGATAGCCCAAGTCTATGTCTCCTATTAGCACGTTATCTTAATTCTAAAATAATTGAACTATTTTTATTTAATTCAATATTTTTCAAATCTATAACTTGCTCATTTACAATATTTTTGCCGAGCGTAAATGCTTCTGTTCGCTCTGCAAAACGACTATTCTTATCTGCATTAACAACCACTTTTTTATCCGAAGTATTCATCACCACCATCACCGTTGAAGCTGAATCATATCGAAAATAAACATATACACCATTCGTTGGTATAAACTGCATTAATTTCCCATTTTGAACGGCAGTATTCGTTTTCCGCCAATTTGCCAATTTTTTAACATAATTAAAAGCCTCATTTTCCAAAGGCGTTCTACCTTTTTCGGTAAAAACGTTTGTTTTGTCGCCCGCAAAGCCACCAAGCATATCTTGACGCACCTTTCCATCTGGCTTCGTATAACCTTTAAATAACAATTCATCACCATAATAAAATTGCGGAATGCCCCGACAAGTCATCAACCAAGCAACACCACTTTTAAATTTATCAAAATCTTCCCCAACAATCGAATAAATCCGCGATAAATCATGATTTCCCAAAAAATTGACATTTCGATACGGGTTTTCATACAAAAAATCATTACTCAGCGTCTGATACAGGCGCATAATACCCTCTTGCCAACCTTGCTGCCGCGTTAAAGCCTCTGTAATGGCATAATAGGTTTGAAAATCGGTGACACCTGGAAGATACGAATTATATGGTTTTCTTAAAAAATTATTTTGAGTGGTTTGGGCTTGATTCACAGAGCCTGTAACCCAAGTTTCGGCAAAAATGCCCAATGTTGGATATTCTTGCTGCATTCTTTTGCCCCATTCTGACATAAAATCTTGGTCATTATATAAATAGGTGTCTAAACGATACCCATCAATGCCATATAATTCCACCCACCAAAGATTATTTTGAATCAAATATTTCGCTAAATGTGGATTTTTTTGATTTAAATCGGGCATGTGATTGTCAAACCAGCCATCGGACATTCCTTTTAGGTCTGCTTTGGAGCCATAAGGGTCAAAAATGGTTTGGTCCCGATAATTCGTTCGAGTCATCGTGTCGTATTGATGAATCCAATCTTTTTCGGGCAAGTCTTTAATGAAATAGTGTCGGTCGCCGCAATGATTATGCACCAAATCCATAATAATTTTTATATCTTTTGCACGGGCTTTTTCCACCAATTCCATGAATTTAGCATTGCCGCCGAACCGTTTATCGGTTCTGTAATGGTCTGTGAACGCGTAGCCATGATAGGATTCATACGGTTCATCATTTTCATGAATGGGATTTAACCAAATCGCGGTTACGCCCAATTCCTTCAAATAATCCAAATGATTCATAACACCTTGCAAATCGCCGCCATGTCTGTAATACATTTTTTTGCGGTCAACGCCGCGCTGTTCCATATCTGGAAATGAGTTATTGGTTGTATCGCCATCTGAAAAACGGTCAGGCATCAATAAATAGACAAAATCGGATGTATTAATGCCGCGAATTCGGTTGCCATCTGTACCTTTTCGTTGCGCTAACATATAAGGATATTTTTTAAGATTGCCATTTGTTTTTTTGATTAAAATGGTCATTTCGCCTGGCTTGGCTTCGGCAAGGTTCAAATCCAAAAACAAATAATTAGGATTTTCTGGACGATGTATCTTATTGATTTTCACGCCAGGATAATTGATAATAACTTCTGATTGGTTAATATCGGTATCGTGAATAGTCAATTCTACATCAGATTGTTTCATGCCAATCCACCAATTCGGCGGGTCAATACGCGGCGTAATACCAGCTGCACCTGTGGTTGGAATCCGACCTGCGTAACTGCGAACCGAGCCAAAAGGCACCCGTTGTTCTGGGTCAAAAGTGTCTTTGGAGGCAACAATCTGTTTTTGATTTTTAGATAAATCAACTGTTTTCTTGGTTGTTTCACAACCAATTAGGATGTTTAAAGTTAGAATAATGAGCGCGAAATGATGTGTTTTCATACGAAAGGCAATTTTGTTTAAACGAAAAACAATAAATTTTGCAAAAATCGCAATTCCTAACGATTTTTTTTACATTTGTGGCATTATTAAAGAGATTCAATTTAATATGAAAATCAATCGGTTAGCCGTTTCTGTTTTTTTCTTTACGAATGGTTTCCAATATGCCAATTGGGTCGCACGCCTGCCTGAAGTTCAAACTTTATATGGTGTTTCTAATACAACACTTGGAACGATTTTGTTATGTTCTGCAGCAGGTGCGATGACTGCAATGCCATTTGCGGGGTTGCTGACGGTGCGCATTGGGAGTCGGTTGGTGACGATTGCAACGGCTATTGCCTTTGTACTTGCGATACCATTCATACCACTTTTGTCTAATTTAGGGCTGATTGGAGGTTTGTTTTTTCTTTTTGGTGTTATGGGCGGCTCGGAAGATGTGGCGATGAATGGACAAGCCGTTTATGTGGAACGATTGTATAAGCGACCCATTTTAGCTTCGTTTCATGGGGTTTGGAGCATTGGGACGGCATCGGGCGCAGGTTTTGGAGCCTTATTTGCAACATTGGGCATTGGGCTTTTTCCCCACATGTTAACGATTTCAATCCTATCATTAGTTGCCATTTTATGGGCATCGTTACATTTGATAAAAGATGATGTACTCAGCAATGAGACGGATGCAGCCAAAAACGAAACCAATAATTCAACTTTTCGACTCCCGACGAAAGCGATTTTACCATTGGGCATTATTGCATTTTGTGGTATGACGGGCGAAGGCTCCATTGGAGATTGGTCTGCTATTTACATGCACAAAATGATTGGACAAAGTGAAGCATTTTCAGCGTTGGCATTTGGCGCATTTACGCTGGCGATGACGATTGGGCGATTGGTTGGAGATTTTATCAATCCTTATACCGTTTTGATTGGATTTTTCATTGTTGGTTTAGGCATTTCGACGATTGTGCCGATTGTTTATTCGGCGGCGGGGAATACAGAAGGCGTTACGCCAAGTGTTGGCATTGCGATGGCAACAACCATTGGTTATAGTGGGTTTTTTGTGGGACCGCCTGTGATTGGCTATTTGGCAGATGTGTATTCCTTGCGAATTGGGTTGCTTTTTTCATTGGTGTTGTTTATTGTAATGCTGATTTTTGTGGTTCAAAAAATTAAGAAATAAAACATTTTGATTAAATTTGCACCAATCCAAAATAATTATTTACATTTCGTTATTATTCAAAATAAAATATTTTTAAAAATGAAAAATCCAAATATAAAAAACATACAATTGAAACTGCTTTCCGACAATTGGTATATGTTGCGCAAAGCCGATTTTGATTTTCGGAAGAAAAATGGCGAGTGGCAAACTCAAAGTAGAGAAATTTACGACAGAGGCAATGGTGCAACCATCTTATTGTACAACCGTACGCAAGGAACGGTCATTCTAACAAGACAATTCCGCATGCCAACCTATTTGAATGGCAATGAAACAGGCCTGTTGATTGAAACCTGTGCGGGTTTGTTGGATAAGGATAATCCAGAAGATTGCATTCGCAAAGAGATTCAAGAAGAAACGGGCTATAAAATAACCGATGTCCGAAAAGTGTTTGAAGCGTACATGTCCCCTGGCGCAGTGACTGAAATTATCTATTTTTTCGTCGCGGAGTACTTCAAAGAACAAAAAATCAATGAGGGCGGCGGTTTGGAACACGAACAAGAAGATATTGAAGTGTTAGAATTGCCGTTCGACACCGCATTAGATATGATAAAAAAGGGTGAAATCAGAGATGGCAAAACGATTATGCTGCTTCAATATGCGAAGATTCATCAACTTTTGTAATTGATTTATCGCAAAAATATCATTTTTTCTTACTTTTGCCTCAAAATTACGCAATCGGAATGAAAAAAACCTTGCAACAATACGACGCAGTTATTGAGCGTTGTAAAGCGTTGTTTATCAAAAAAACGACTGATTACGGTACGGCATGGCGGATTTTGCGCCCGTCGTCCCTAACCGATCAACTTTTTATTAAAGCACGCCGCATTCGACAAATCGAAGAGACGGGCATGCAACATATTTCGGATAAAGTTGACGATGAATATGTAGGTTTAGTCAATTACGCAATTTTGGCGCAAATTCAACTTGAATTACCGCCGAATACGCCATTGGAATTGACTCCCAAATATGCCATTGAGTGTTACGAGGCGAAAGTGCAGCTCACTCGGGACTTGATGATTGCTAAAAATAGCGATTATGGCGAAGTCTGGCGAGAGATGCGTCGGAGTTCTTTGACCGATTTAATTTTAATGAAACTATTGAGAATCAAGCAGATAGAAGATAATCGAGGCAAAACCCTTGCTTCGGAAGGTGTTGTGGCGAATTATCAAGACATCCTTAATTACGCTGTATTTGCATTGATTAAGATTTCGGAAACATAAATTTTTAGTTCGTTGGTGGGTTCGTTGATTAAACTATTGATAATCAATTTATTAACGAACCAACCAACGAACCAACTAATTAATCTCTTTCACTATGACGTTTTTAAACCTTTTTTTAGTTTTTTTGCTGAGTTTGCCCATACTTCATGCTCAATCGGCTGCATCTTCTATGACGGCTTTTGTGAATGTGAATGTCATTACGATGGAAGATGCGAAAGTCTTACCCAAACAAACGGTTTTGATTGAAAATGGTAGTATTCGCACAATTGGCGATAAAAAATCAGTCGAAATTCCTGGAGGAGCGACGGTTATTGACGGAAAAGGTAGATATTTAATGCCTGGTCTCGCGGATGCACATGCGCACATGCTTGTCGGTGACGAATACGGATTTAAACAAAATGATTATTTTTTATTACATTTGGCGAGTGGTGTCACGACTTTGCGGAGTATGCGCAGCAATAAAGACCATTTAAAGCTCCGCGATCAGGTGCGCCAAAATAAACTTTTGGCTCCTAATTTGTACATTTGCGCGGTTGCCCCAAGTGATGCATCTTTGGGTTTAGAACCAATTCCAACCTTTGTTAAACAAGCTAAAGCAGATGGATATGATTTAATTAAATATGTATCTGGTTTAAATCCAGAACAATTTGAACGTTTAGGGCTTGCTTGCAAAGAGGCTGGAATGCCATTTGCGGGACATGCTTATAAAGGTAGTTTGAAACCTTCTATTAAAGTGAAGCAAGGTTCTGTTGAACATTATACGCCTGCACTTAGCACGTATCAAGATCAACCTGCATTATTTCCGTCGGTCATGGATGATTTGAAAAAAAATAATATCTTTGTTACGCCGACTTTGATGTTTTATTATGTGAATTTTTTTCAAATCGAAGGGGAACAGTTACAAAAACCAAATGGTTTTCGATATTTGCCTAAATCGGTTTATGCGGCTTGGGTGAAGGATTGGGCAAAAAAAACTAAAGAATTTGCTGCTGATAAGGAATCTTTTGATAAATTCAAGGCAAAAGGTCGTAGTTCCTTGTCAGAATTCAATAAAGTATTGAAAATGATGGCAGATAATAATGTAAAATTATTGTTAAGCGGTACGGATGATGGTGTTTTCACGGTTCCAGGGTTTTCAATGGTGGATGAGATGAATTTGTATAACAATGCAGGTTTGACTCCTTATCAAATTTTGAAAGCATCTACTTCTAATGTAGCCGATTTTTTCAATGAAGGCAATTTATGGGGAACGATTTCGGTTGGCAAACGAGCTGATTTGATTTTGTTGGACAAAAATCCATTGGAAAATGCAGCAAATATTCAATTTTTAATAGGTACAATGGTTCGTGGTAAGTATTACACCAAAGACGAATTAACCAAACGTATCAGCCGTTAACATGGTAAACATATAAGTATATGTGATATATACATTTATAAACCATTGTCTAACAAAACTTTATAAAAATCTATGTCTCTTATGTACCTATATGTTTGCAAAAATATCACAAATTTATTATAGACCAACTTAAATAGAAAAAATGACAATTTATACTTTGTTATTGACTTTTGGCGGAATTGCCGCCGTTTTGACTTGGATAACCGTTCGGGCGGATTTGCACCGCAGCGTTTGGATGAGCTTTTTGCAATATTTTGTAGGCATTTGGTTTGTATTTTCGGGTGTTGTCAAAGCGATTGACCCGATTGGCACGGCTTTCAAAATGAAAGATTATTTTGGTGCGTTTGAAGAGACTGCCAAAGGTTGCGCCTTGAAACCGATTGCAGGATTATTTCCAGTGATGTCGGAATATGCGTTATTATTCTCTATGTTAATGATTGTGGCTGAAATCGTTATCGGCATTATGTTGATTTTGGGTTCCAAACCGAAAACGGCTGCTTGGCTCTTTTTTATCATCATAATCTTCTTTACAGCCCTCACAGGATTCACTTATTTGACAGGTTACGTGCCACAAGGAGCGAATTTCTTTGATAAAACGGTTTGGGGTCTGTTCAAAGAAACCAATATGCGCGTCACGGATTGCGGTTGTTTTGGTGATTTTTTGAAATTACATCCAAAAGTTTCGTTTTTCAAAGATTTGGGATTGATGATTCCAGCATTATTATTTTTGTTTTTCATTACGAAAACGGCTCATTATTTGTTTTCGGATAAAATCAGAAACATTTTAGTGTGGACAAGTTTATTAGTTTCGACGATTTTTTGCATTCAAAACGCGTTTTGGGATGAACCTGTGGTTGATTTTAGACCATTCACCATTGGAACGAATATCAAAACTAAAAAGGCTGCTGAAGCAAAAGCACAAACTGAAATTAAAACACTTAGTGCAAATTTGTATAATGTGGTTACGAAAGAACATAAAACCGTTCCTTATGACCAATATATGAGTGGTTTTACGGCGGGCATCTATCCTGATAGCGTTTTCAAAGTGCAAGATTATAATAGAACGGAACCTTCGATTCCAAGAACGAAAATAAGTGATTTCACGATTTATGATACGAAGGGCGATAATGAATTGACGGATGATATTTTGAATGAAAAAAATTACTTATTTTTAGTTGTTGGGTACCATTTGGAGAGCAAAGCAGCGAAAAAAACAATGATAGTGCCTGATACGACCTGGAAAGTCGATTCTGTTCGAGTTGGAGACCATATTGAATTGAAAAAAACGATGGTTAAAGCGGGTCAAAAAGAAGAATCGTTTTATGCCTATTCGTTTTCTAAAAAACAACGCAATTTGTTTACTGCCAAATTAAATCCGTTGTTGGAAGCGGCAGAGAAATCGGGTTATAAAACAGGTGCGATTGTGCATGCAGGTGACCGCGAAATTGAAGATTTTAGGCATGATGTACAAGCGAGTTATCCGTTTTATATGGCAGATGAAAAATTGTTGGAAACGATGATTCGTTCAAATCCAGGCGTTTATCTTTTGAAAGAAGGACTTATTGTTCACAAATGGCATGTGAATCAATTGCCAACTTTTGAAGAGATGAAGGCGAATGGGCTTTTGAAATAATGTTTCTAAGTAGATAACAAAAGTTAGAAGTGAGTTCATGGAAGTACGGATTATACGGATTTTTCACAAGATTTTCACAGATTCCTCTATTTTGGAGTTACACTACTGAGTTGTTAAAGATTTAATATGTAAATAATGGATTATCAATCTATTTTTTCCCGCAGATTTCGCAGATTTTCTTTTGGACTCTTTTGCTGCGAAAATCTGCGGAAAAAAAACATATTACAACTTTAACAACTCAGTAGTGTATTTTGGAGTATCCAATACTAAAAATCCGTATGAATCCCGTGAAAATCCGTGTAATCCGTACTTCCATGAACACACTTCTAACTTTTATCATATATCATATACTGAAAATCAATTTATTACAATTATTTGGGTTTAGGATGAATCGCACGAGCCATTTGCAGTATATAAAAACCGTCCATCGCCCGTCATCCCAATGCCCCAAGGCCGTTTTTGAACCTCAACCGTCCGCAATGTTTTTCCATCTGCCACATCCATTTCAGAAACGGAATGTCCGCGCCCACCCGCAATATATAATTTTTTTTCATCTTTCGACAAAACCATTCCAACAGGCATTGTACCCGCTTTCAAATGATAAGTCGCTGTCGCTTGATTCGTTGCTACCTCAATTACGGTAATCGAAGCATCGGATTCGCCACTGATATAAGCGCGTTTTCCATTTTTGGTAAAAACAATATCACGCGGGCGCAAACCGACTTTGATATTCGCAATCACTTCGCTCGTTGCCGTTTTCAGTACCGAAATGCCATTATCGCTCTCGCTCGTGATGTAACATAACGTATTATCAGGATTCAATCGAACCCCTTCTGGCTCTTTGCCAACAGGTGTTTCTGCGATAATTTTGCCTGATTCCGTATCTACGGAGGTTGATTTGCCCACATCTTCATTAGCAATAATGATTTTTTTGCCGTCAGCGGTCAAATCAAATTGTTCTGGGTCGGAGCCCGCAGGTAATATGCGCAAGATTTTTTTATGAATGACATCCACTTGTGCGATGCCATCTTGAGTTTTATCGGTCGTTTGTTTGCCACAATCAGCTTCGGACATCCATGGCGGACATTTTGGAGAACCACTTAATGCAACAAAAAGGCTTTTACCATCGGGCGCGATGCGAAGCCCTCTTGGTCGTTTTCCGACAGGCATTTTATGAATGACTTCATTGGTCAACGTCGAAATGACGGATAAATCTTCAGAATCTTCGTTTGTGATGTAAACCCATTCTTCGATTGAGGGAGTATTGTTACAACTCGTGAAAAAAGCGGTAACAAAAAACACAAATAGTATATTTTTTTTTAACATAAATAAGTTTTTTTGCATTTTTGCATTTTTGCAAATTTGTAAAATATAATTTTATTTTTCTTGTAAGGAAAAAATAAACGTTTTCACATCTTCTTTTTCTTTTAAAGTCAACTCTGTCCATGCTGGCATGGCGGTACCTGCGCGACCGATTTCCATAACGACATCATAAACATTTAATGCTTCTGTTTTGCCATATCGCTTTATCAACGCTTTCAAATTCCGATTATCAACATGTCCATCTGCGTTTGCACCATGACAATGTGCACAACCCAAACTCGCATTAAACGCTGTTTCTCCTTTTTTCTTATTGCCTTTTAAACCAATTTTAGGAATATTTTGTGCCGCCCCTGCACTCGGTTTAATGGCAAAATGAATCATTTCTTTGCGCTCATACTTTTCACCTTGTGGTGCTTTTGGATTTGCAGGCGTACTGCCTTCCAACGACAAAATAAAACTCGCTACTTGTTTAATTTCGCCTGCTTTCAATTGCGAAGCCCATGAAATCATGCCTTTTTCGGGTACGCCATTCACAATTGTTTTGCAAACATCTTTGAAATCGCCACCATGCAGCCAAAATTGATCTGTAAAATTGGGACCGACCAAACCTTCACCCGATTGTCCATGACAGGCTGCACAAAAATTTTTAAAAATTTCCGCACCACCTTTTAAAGCAGGTTCATCTGTTAAAACAGTGGCAGTTGCCAAATCAAATGCCCCATCTTTAGGTTTTTCGGCAATGGCAGCGACGGCAGATGTTGCATTTTGTGCATTCTGAGCCGCTTTTTTGGTACTCGTAAATCGAAAAAACAGCCCTAATGCTAAGATTCCAATAACTGCTTTTGCCACTAAATCACCTGTCGCAAGGTGTGCAAGCGTTTTTTTAACGCCGATTTCGGGCATTTTTGCAATATTTTCCGCAATACTGAGCGTTTTTTGGAGGTCGCGCAATCGCCATATCATCCAAACGGCAATTAAAAAGACAGCACTCGCAAAGGTATAAAAAATGTAAAACTCCATAAAGCTAATATAAATTGTTGAGTTTGATTTCGGAATCTGGAATTTTGGCTTTATAATATATTGATTTTTAATTGCTTATGAAATATAAAAATCAACACTTCATTCTAAAATCCGAAATTCGTTAATATTTAAACCGAATCCCCAATGATACGGACAAAGGAGATGCAGGTGTGCTAAAATACGGTTTTTCAAAATGACTGAATGTAGGCAATGTATTGGGTTCACCCAATAAACCAAATGTTTCATAAGATTGATTCCAAATATTTTCAACCCGTCCAACAAGCGATATTTTGGAAGTAATTTGCCCATTTAAAAATAAATTGCCTGTCAAATAACTTTTTATAGGGTCTAATTCATTGGACTCATCACCTCTAAATACTTGATTTCCATTGAATAACAATTCTGCACCCGCAATCCAGTTCATTTTTTGTTGCGTTCCCGTCGAAAAACGAATTTGAACCCCTGCTTTTGCAAGATGTTGCGGTATCAATGGTATGCGATTGCCTGTCTGAACTTTTATTTCACGATTTTCAGCTGCGGGATGCGCAGGACTATTAATCGTGAAATCCGATTTAAAGGTAGCATTTAAAAAAGTATAATTGGCATAAAGATTCCATTTTTTTTGTTGAAACTTGCCATTGAATTCAAATCCTTGTCGCAATGTATTCCCAATATTAGCAAAATAACCTGTATTCCGACTCGGTCCCGCACTAATAAAATAAATATCATCTTTTGTAAGTGTTTGAAAAACAGATGTTTCTATCGAAAAATCTTGTTTTTTGAATCGAAACCCAAATTCATGAGTTTGCGCAACGGCTTGTTTCAAGGGCGGGTCTGATAGAAACGCATTCGGCAAACGACAAGGCGCATTTGGGTCGGCACAAGTCAATTCAACAGGAGTTGGCGTTCTTGCCGCCATTGCATAATTGCCATAAACATTCATGGTCGGATTCATTTGCCAAACCAAACCAACAGACGGATTAAAACGAGTATAATAATGGTCTCCATTCAGTTCTTCACCCAAATTATCACGCAATTGAATAACCGAATTTTGTAATTGACCTGCCATTTGAACCGTCAATGCTTCAAGAGGCGAAATGGATTCCACAAAAAACATATTTGTATGTGCTGCTTTGAAATTCATATCAACTGCGGCTTCTAAATCGTATAAATTTGCGCCTTCTGTGCCTCTATCCGTTGTCAATTTGCCTAATTCAACACTGCTTTGAAACTGCGACACGCCTCCATCGAAGGAAATACCTGCAATAAATTGATTTTTTTTACCGAATAATGCTTTATCGGAAGCCAATTGAACGGTACTTCCAACACTGTATTGACGGGTATGCGTTCGATTATTAATCGCTGTTTGATTGAAATCAGTAGCTTGAATGAAATGCCCATTTTGATTCAAAACAGGTTCCAATGCTTTTAAACGATCATTTGAATCATTTTGATGGCACATCATGCCTGCGTACTTGCCCGTGTCACATACAACGTATGGGCTTTCATCCCCATTAAAAGTTTTATTATCTCGAATATTGCCAAATATTGTTGTGTTTAAACGCCAATTTGCATTTAAACGACGTGAAATATTTAAATGCACACGAATTAATTGATTCTCTGTCATATCGGGATGTGTGAAAACCGCAGTCCGATTTGCTTCCAATAACTCAACAGGCGCGGGTCCATTGCCTCTCAAACGGCTCTTTGCCAACGATAAACTCAAATGAATCATACCTTTTTCAGTTTGACGACTGATTTTAGTCAAAAAACGAGTTGCTTGACTCGCCGAATAGTCGCGCCAACCGTTTTCAGCAAAAAAATCACCACCTGCGTAATAACCCCATTTGCCATTATTCCAACCATATTCTGTTGTCGCATATTTTCGACCGAAAGAACCCATTTCAATCATCAGCGTTTTAAACGGGCTCGAAAAACCTGATTTCGTTTGCAACGAAATGGCTCCTCCAAGCGCGTTCAAACCAAAAATAGGATTCGAGCCTGACAATAAATCACCACTTTCCAATGCAAAAACGGGCAAAACATCCCAATTAACTACATTTCCAAACAATTCATTTAACCTTTCACCATCTTGAAAGATAGCTAAACCTTGCGGAAGCCCTAAAACAGGTGACGCGGTAAATCCGCGATAATTCAAATCGGGTTGTAACGGATTCCCACTTGCAAAATTGAGGTGCAAACCAGCCATTTGTTGATTCAAATATTGAGTCAGATTGGAAACACCTGAATTTTGCATGTCTTTTGCCCGAATGCTTTGAATCGCAGCAGGGACGCGTCGCCGTTCCAAACCATTCCCTTGTGTGGGCGTTGTGGAAACAATTTCAATAGCAGAAAGCGTTTGCGATAAAGTATCTATTGGATTGGTTTGTCCTATAAGTCTATTTTGGGTTGAAATCAGCAAAAACAACAAAATCAAAAAAAAATTGCCCCGAATGACACCAATTTTCACTAATAAATTTAATAATTCAGATACCTTCGAGCTACTAGGAACTAAATGGCGTGCATGAGCAAAGCAAACGACACAACTTGTGTCGTTTGCAGATGAAAAACGCTTTAAAAAAGAGATCAATATTTTTGTTTGGGTTAAAATATAATGATACATGAATAATAAATGATGATTGATAATTTTTAATAGATAAACTATAAATCATCCATCATGAATTTACAAAATATTGATAATCAATATTTTATAAATTCATCATTCATCATTCATAATTCATCATTTCTTGAATGGTTCATTATTTCAACCCACATCAGATTAAAATCCAAGAAAAACGCCTACATTTAATGCATTATTTGAAATGGTATTATTCGCAGCAGCATGGCTTAATGCCTGCATATTCGTAAACTCAACCACCAAATTTAAGGGACCTGTAAGCGGTTGATACAAACCAACGGTAATGCGTTGATGTTGTTTCAACATCGTAGCATCATCAGTTGCTGTCTTATCAAGAGTTGAAACCCCATAATTGACACCTACTTTAGTCTTGCCAAAAGTGTAACTTGCTTGTGCATAATAACCACTTGAAGTACGAGTGGCACCTGTTAGAACACCCGTTTTGACAAAACCATCATAAAATAACGCCGTCGTGCCGAGACCTGTACCATTGTAATAGTACCCCGCAATCCCAAAATCACCTGCTGAATATTTGGCGTAAACATCAAACCCTGTCGCACTCAACTCGGTTGTAAGTGCTTTAACACTTTGATTGATAAAACTCGCACTTCCATAAAATCCACCACCTG
Source organism: Bacteroidota bacterium (assembly GCA_041192405.1). Classification (GTDB taxonomy): domain Bacteria; phylum Bacteroidota; class Bacteroidia; order Chitinophagales; family Saprospiraceae; genus JAAFJT01. Next base: position 38,635 of record JBEEMZ010000028.1, read on the forward strand.
TATATTTCACTTTGCCGTGAATGCCAGGACGTGCAGAACCAGATTCTCCCGCGTAACTCGTCCCAATACCAAGTGTTGACGTATTTAGCGGGTTGAAAATACCAATTGTCGCGTCAAAACCACTCATATTAGGAGTCGTATAGTTGATTTGAGAAAGCCTGTCGCAATACACATACCCATAACCAATACCACCTAATGTTGTATTCAAAGGATTGACAGGCAATGCAGTAGCCCCCGCACCTATTAATGAAATATCATTGATAATCGCGTCAAACCCAAATAATCCAAAATTACGTCCAAAGGTAAAAGTCCCCATTGTCGGTTTTGAAACCGTCAAAAAAGTTTGGCGTAGATCAATATCTGAAGGGGCTAAACCTGTATTGGAAACCGTTCCTGCAAATAATCCAATCGTTGCCGCAATGGTAAAACTATCATTTGTTACGGTTGTTGCCGAAAAAGATAAACAAGTTGGCAATAAACCACTTTGAACTGAATGAACGCCCGTTGCTCCTGTTGTTAAAAGCGCATTGCCTTGTACGGCATTATTAGAATTATCTGCCGACGTATAAATGTAATGAGCATTCACATTGCCACCAAAATTCATCGTCCAATCCCCTTTTTTGAAGCCTGACATTGCTTCAGCAGGCGGCGGAGCAGGTGATTCGAGCGCAATTGCGACATTAAAATCGGTTTTTGGCGTGATGGAACGTTGAGCCATTTTTTTTCCTTTAAAAGAAAAAATTAAAATGCCTTCATTTGCATCTTTATCAGCGAGATTCATCGTATATTTGCCGTACTCATTCGTAACAACTTTCAACGGCGAATTTTGGACTTGAACGCCAACGCCAAAAAGCGGTTCACCAGTGCGTGCATTCGATACCACACCTGTTATTTCGGTTGCCGATGCAGTCGAAATGGACATTGCTGCGAGCAGCAATAAAAAGTAATATTTCATAACAATTGGTTTGAGCAGCATTTCTATATGTCAGTGTTTGGCGACCAGCTTATAGTGTGCTGCTTTTTTTTTAATATTTTAAGGAATGATGAATTATCAATGATGAATGATGAATGATGAATTTTATAATTGATTGATTATCAATAAATACACTACTAAGTTGTTAAAGATTTAATATGTAAATAATTGATTATCAATCTATTTTTCCCCGCAGATTCTCGCCGATTTTCTTTTGGAGTCTCTTTCTGCGAAAATCTGCGGAGAAATCTGCGAAATTTGCGGGAAAAAAACATATTACAACTTTAAATATTACAACTTTAACAACTCAGTAGTGTAATCAATAAATTCATCATTTATCATTCACTATTTATCATTCTGTTGGTTCCTTTGTGAAAGGCAACTCTGGCATTTGCATCACCGTTCCTGTTGGAAATCCGTACAAATCATACAATTTTTGAACAGTCGGTTTTAATTTTTCCAAAGCAGCTTCCGCCCGATTCGCTAATGAATCACCTTTTGCTGTAAACCCAATTGCCACAGACCATGTATAACTTGTCGGAATAACTTTGAAACGGTTTTGATACAAATACTTATTTTGATAACCTGCTGTCGCTCCCCATACGAAGGCTGCATCTGCTTTGCCTTGTGCCATAAGTTCCATCGCCTTTTCTGGAAAAAAAGCATAAACATATTTGACATCGCCGAGGATGTCTAAACCTTGATGTGCAGGTGAACCACTGGCAACAATCACGGTTTTACCTCGTAAATCTTCTGCTTTCGCAACAGTCGAATTTTGAGGCAACACCAACGCATAGCCCATCTCTGAAAAACGATTTGTCAACTGTACTTTATTGGGAATCAACCATTTACCTTTCGTTCGCGGCAATCCAATCTGCGCTGTACAACGTCCTGCAAGCAAACCTTCTCGGATAGGACGGGCATTGAAGGAAGCCATTACATAAGTAGGTTTTGGATTCATATCCAATTCCGTTGCTAAGGCTTCGCCCAAATCCACATAGAATCCACGCAATTTCGTTTGCGTATCGCGTACCGACGCGCTAAAAGGCATGTCAGATTCGATGGTACAAAATTCAAAAATCGGTTTGGAAACTTTCGGTTCATTTTTACAAGATGCTGCTAATAAACAGCACAAAAAAATACCATATAACGAATGTAAAGTTTTGATTTTCATAAAGTTATAACGAATTCGGATTGTTGATTTCGGATTTCGGAATGGTGATTGGGGTACGAATGGTACGAATTTTTACGAAAATGCTTATTTTGTGAAAATTCGTACCAATCGTGTCCCATTTCGGAATGTATTGAAAATCAACACATTCCGAAATCCGCAATCACCACTCCGCAATCTATTTATTTACCGCCATTTAAAGCGTAAACGGTGATTTTACCACCCGCAGGTGTAGCAGCAACCATCGCTTTACCTAAATCGCCCCCTAAAAAGCCCGGAATAACGGTCGGACGACCTTCCAAAATAGCAACATATTGTTTGCCATCTACTTCATAAGTCATTGGCGCAGCGCAAACTCCAGAAGTCGTTTTCGTTGTCCAAGCAGGAGCACCTGTTTTAGCATCTACCGCATTGAAAGTACCTTCCAAGTTGCCATAGAAAACCAAACCGCCCGCAGTCGTCATCGCACCACCAGGAATTGGATATTTTTGAGGAATGCTCCATACTTTTTTCTTAGCAATCGGATCCCAAGCGATGTATTCACCTGGTTGAACGCCTTTTTCATAAGCCATGACCCATTCTGAACCTAAAAAGAATTTACCTTTATTGTATTTGACATCTGCCATTTTGAAATCCATACCTACATTGTTTGCTGGAATATAGACCAATCCTGTTCCTGGATTAAACGCCATGGGTTGCCAGTTTTTGCCACCCATGAAACTTGGATAAACCGCTTTAACGGTATTTTTAGTAGTCAAACGGAATTTAGGGTCTTCCACAGGACGACCTGTTGCAGCATCAATGCTTTTTGCCCAGTTGACCTTCACGAACGCATCCGCAGCAACTAATTTACCTGTTTGACGATTAATTGTGTAAAAGAAACCATTTCTATCTGCATGCATCAAAACAGGTGTTTTAACACCTGCAATATCCAAATCAGCTAAAACGGATTCATTCACACCATCATAATCCCATGCATCATAAGGAGTTGTTTGATAATGCCACTTAATTTTGCCATCTTCTGGGTTGATAGCAAGGGTACTTGCACTATATAAGTTGTCACTTTTGCCTGTATTCGCATCGGTGCCGCGCAAAGAAGCATTCCAAGGAGACGGATTCGACGTTCCCCAATAAACCGTTTTAAGTTCTGGGTCGTAAGAACCGATGAACCAAGGCGCAGCCCCCCCTGTTTTCCAAGATTCGCCTTTCCAAGTCGCTGCAACTGCTGGATCCGTGCCAGGAACGGTCAATGTTTTCCACACTTGTTTGCCATCCGCAACGCTGTACGCACTCAAATAACTTTCAGAACCATATTCACCACCACCGTGACCTGTAATCACTTTGTCACCAACGACTAACGGCGGCGAAGTGATCACCGAACCTTGTTTGTAATCAACCACTTGGGAAGTCCAAAGTTCTTTACCGTCGGCAGCGTTCAAGCAAGTCAACTTGCCATCCAAACGACCGACAAATAATTTGCCATTGCTATATGATGCACCGCGATTCACAATACCACAACAAGCAAAGGATGCAAAATCTGCTGGAACTTTCAAATCTACCTCCCATTTCGGCGCGCCTGTTTTCGCGTCAAACGCGTGCACATATTTCGGACCCGATGCAGTTGTTACAAAAAGCATTCCGTCCGCAATAATAGGCGTACATTCTTGCGCTTCGTCATTTTTCAAAGACTGCTCCCAAGCGAGTTTTAAATCTTTGGCATTGGCAGGCGTGATTTGGTTCAGTGTGCTGTAACGCTGATTACTTTGGTCGCCTCCGTAGTAACTCCAAGTTTTGGCGGTTGAAGTTGCTGCTGGAGCTGCTGGTTTGTCTTTTTTAGCGTCAGCTTTTGGAGCCTCGCTGTTACACTGGTAGAAAGCGGCTGCAAACAAAAAAAGAGCTGCCGTGTTTCCGAGTATTCGAGTAGTCATATTTGAACGAAATTAATAAGTTGAAAAAAAATGATAGCAATAAGTTATTCTATTTCACATTCCAATCCAAAATGAACTCGCCGCAAATGTAATTCAAAATCAGATTGGTAGTAGATAATTTCAGAAAAATAAATAAAGAAAGAAACAAAGTTTAAATTCTGTTTGTAAGACAAAATTATCATTCGATTCGATACTGCTGTTGTCCGATTCTCTCAAAACATAATACAATCCTATCAAAATAAAAATACAGTTCTAAAAAAACATATTTTTAGGAGCTTTTTGGTAAAAAATCCAAATATTTAGTCTATGTTTGTATTCTGAATCAGTATTTTTTGAAACTTTTTTCATTTAAATCAAAACCATCTATGGATTCTATTTTAAAAAAACGTGTTCCGTTTGTGCGCATGGATGAAGGTTGGCTGGGTTATTCCAAAACGCATCAAAGTCTTTTTGTAAAATCGCATCAAAATGAGCCTTTAGGTAAGGGCGATACAATCGTTTTTTTGCATGAGGGGTTGGGTTCGGTGGCGCAATGGCGGGATTTTCCGCGCTTGATAGGCGAATCTTGTGGTTGTAATGTATTGATGTATGACCGTTTTGGGCATGGGAAGTCAAGTGCAACCGTTGAAAAACGAGGCGTTGACTACCTCGAAAAAGAAGCTTGGGATATTTTATATCCACTTTTGCAACATTATGGGATTAAAAATCCGATTTTAGTGGGTCATAGTGATGGTGGTTCGATTGCATTATTGTATGCGTCGCGTTTTCCTGTTAAAAAATTGATTACGGAAGCGGCTCATATTTTTGTAGAAACGGTTACTTTGGAAGGTATTCATCAAGCAATTGCGCAAAAGGCATTTTTAATGGATAAATTAAAGGTGTATCATGGTGATAAAACGGAAGCATTATGGTCTGCTTGGGCGGATACTTGGTTGAGTGACGATTTCAACAGTTGGAATATTGAAGCGCATTTGAAAAAGATTACCTGTCCAAGTTTGATTATTCAAGGTGAAAACGATCCTTATGGAACGAATTTGCAAGTCGAACGGACTGTTTTGGGCATTGGGGCACATGCAAAAGCATTGTTAATTCCTAAAATTGGTCATACGCCGCATTACGAGGCAAAACAAATTGTATTGGAATCTATTATTGAATTCATCTGTGCATGAAAAAATTATAAAAATGTCAAACCATCTAAGTTACATCAACGGTATTGGTACAGAACCGTTATTAGGCATGACTATCGGCGATTTATTTGACGACATCGCTCACAAATTTCCTGAAAAGGACGCGCTTATTGTATCACATCAAAATATTCGTTATACATACGCCCAACTAAAACAAGTAGTTGAGCAATGTGCTAAATCTTTTTTAGCGTTGGGCGTTAAAAAAGGTGATAGGGTAGGCGTTTGGTCTCCGAACCGCGTAGAATGGACGATTACGCAATTTGCAACTGCTAAAATTGGGGCGATTTTGGTGAATATCAATCCAGGTTATCGCTTACATGAGTTGGAATACGCGCTGAATCAATCGGGCTGTAGCGTTTTAGTAATTGCGGACAAGCTAAAAACAGCTGATTTTACTCAAATGATGTTTGATTTGGCTCCCGAATGGATAAATTGCGCTATCGGCTCGTTACATTCTAAAAAATTGCCAAATGTTCACAGCGTGATTCGCATGGGCGATGATGAGCAACCTGCCATGTGGCGTTGGTCGGACTTCATGCAGCAACACACCTCTATCAATGATGCGATGTTGGCGAATCGGCAACAATCATTGGGTTGTGATGAGGCAATCAACATTCAATATACGAGTGGAACGACAGGATTTCCCAAAGGTGCGACGTTGAGCCATCATAATATTTTGAACAATGGTTATTTTGTAGCAAAATTGATGCGTTTTTCGGAAAAAGATAAATTGATTATTCCAGTTCCATTATATCATTGTTTTGGAATGGTGATGGGAAATTTAGGATGTGTAACGCACGGTGCTACAATGATTTATCCAAGCGAGGTTTTTGACCCGACCGCCGTTTTGGAAGCTGTTGAAAGAGAGC
>JBEEMZ010000029.1:0-27900 GCA_041192405.1 Bacteroidota bacterium
CTGTCATTTTTACTAAATTTGTACTTTTAGAGCAATTGACACTATTAATGTGCAATATTCTGTAAGTTTGTACAAATTTATGGACTCTGTTACGAGCCCCCAGCAAAAAGGCAGTTTCAGATAATCCTACCGCATTTGCGATGTATAATTTTTGTTCATTCGTTAAATTATCAGCATTTAAAACCACTCCTGCTGGATTTCCTCCTTTATCGTTATCAATAAAAGCATTTAAAATTTGAACTTCTATTTTATTAAATTTATTCATTTTCGTTTCACTTTTTACATTATTTTAAGGTTGTATTGTTTCATTGAGCATTATTTTTTAAAACGATTTAACATCAATTTACTTCCTTTTGTTCAATCGAAGAACGGGGCTTTTTTTGGGTTGCGCTGAACACGCATACAAAAGTGACGGAATTGCATCATTTGGAGATTTCACGCGCTTTGGTGCAGAATAATGTGCCTCGTGTGATTGAGAAATTAAATCATTTGATTCAGTCCATTCCCGACCAAAATTATATCAAATAGGAGGAGAAATTTTTTCATTCGGTTATTCACCTCATTTTTACGATGGTTGGAACGGACGTACATGCGGAATTGCATGCTCCATTGGGGCGCATGGATACGGTCGTGATTACCCAAACACATACTTTTATTTTTAAATTTAAAGTCGGTCAAACGGCTGACGTTGCCTTGCAATACATTAAAGATAAACGCTATGCCGACCGTTTACGCTATCGGAATTGCCGATTGTTGGCATTGGTGTTTCGTTTTTGACGACGATTAAAGGCATTGCCGACTATAAAATAGATGTGCTTTGACGATTTCGAAATATTTTCTAATCAATTCAAAATCAATGTATTATGAAATATTCCAATCGGGCAAATCGGGCAAGTCACGACTTGCCTCGACGATATTTTTAAATATTTCTTTTTTTTACGATTCAATTGCAAAAAAACCTTAATTTCGTTGTCGTTACAAAAAATATCGTTTCTCATTTCAAAAAGCATGATGCAAATGAATCGTACAATCTTAGTTTTCTTACACATAACTCTTTGTGTAACAATGCTTTGTGCGCAAACCGCGCCTAAAAAAAATATTGGCAATTTAATCACTGACCAAGTGCCAGACTTGCCCGCCGACCTTCAAGAGCGTTGGGAACAGTATCAAAATGTGCGCAGCACCACTTTTGCCGATTGGGACAGCAAAGGCGAAGGCATTTATATTTCGACGCAACTCGGCGAAGTCGCGCAAATTCATCACGTTGCGCAAGCGGGCGCGTATCGGCAACAATTGACCTTTGCCAAAGAGCCTTTGACTGCTGCAAGTACGTGTCCGAATCCTGCGCGGTCGGGATTTTTGTATTCCAAAGATTTGGGTGGAAATGAGAATTATCAACTCTATTTCTTTGATAATCAATCGTTTAAACATCAATTATTAACCGATGGCAAAAGTCGGAATGGGGGCGCAAAGTGGAATGCCAAAGGGGATAAAATTGCTTTTTCCAGTAATAAACGCTCCGCAGGTAGCCTTGATTTTTACATCAAAACCTTAGATGGCGGCGCACCTGAATTGATTTTAGAAAATAAAGGTGGCGGTTGGAGTATTGTGGATTGGTCGGAAGATGAATCTAAAATGTTGATTATCAATTATTTATCTATCAATGATTCTAAACTCTATGTTTTTGATTTGACGAATAAAAAATTAGAACCCATCAATCCTTCCACAACGCAAATTGCTTACAAACGTGCTCAATTTGCTAAAAATGGGAATGGTGTTTATTTGTTATCGGATGAAAATACGGAATTTATGGGTTTACGTTTTTACGATTTGAAGGGCAAAACGATGAGCAAAATCGCGGATTTGAATTGGGATATTGAGGATTTTGAACTCAGCAAAGATGAAAAAACACTTATTTTTACCACGAATGAAGGCGGTTATTACAAAATTAACATCTTAGATACGCGCAGTTTGAAGTACAAATCGGTTCCAAAATTGCCTAATGGCGCGATTTCTAACATGACTTTGCATAAAAATGGCAAATTACTCGCCTTTTCGCTCACGACTCCGACCGCCTCAAAAGATGTTTATGTGTTGAATTTGGAGAAAAATAATGTGGAACGTTGGACATTTAGTGAAAATGGTGGTTTGCCTGCGAATGGTTTTTCGGAATGCGTTTTGAGGCAATTTCCCACTTTTGACAAGGATGAACGCACGGGTGAGCAACGGAAAATACCCGTTTTGGTGTATATGCCCAAAAATTATACGGGAAAAGTGCCAGTTGTCATTCAAATTCATGGCGGGCCCGAAGGTCAATCGTTTCCCGATTTCAATAATTGGAGGCAGTTTTTGGCAAATGAATTAGGTGTTGCGGTGTTGGTGCCGAATGTGCGCGGGTCAAGCGGCTATGGCAAAACGTTTGTCAAATTGGATAATGGCGTGTTGCGCGAACATTCTGTAAAGGATATTGGCGCATTATTGGACTGGGCGGCAACACAATCTGTGTTAGATTCGACGCGAATGGCGGTTATGGGGCAAAGTTATGGCGGCTACATGTCGCTTGCGAGTATGACGCATTTCAATAATCGGTTCAAATGTGGGATTGATTTATATGGGATTAGTAATTTTGTGAGCTTTTTGAAAAATACAAGTTCGTATCGGGCGGATTTGCGCCGCGTTGAATATGGCGACGAAAGAGAGCCGAAAATGCAAGAATTTTTGCAAAAAATCTCGCCTTTGACCCATATTAAGCAGATTACAAAGCCAATGTTTATCTTTCAAGGCGCGAATGACCCGCGTGTGCCGCTTTCGGAATCGGAACAAATGGTTGCGGCTTTGCGCGAAAATGGGGTTTCGACTTGGTACATCATGGCGAAAGATGAAGGACATGGCATTTATAAACGGACGAATCGAGATTATGTATTTGCGTCTATTGCGTTATTTTTAAAACAAAATTTGTTAAAATAAAAATGAAAAAAATACGCCAGTTTAAAAAAAATTGGCGTATTTTGCACCATTGTTTTCAAAAAATCATATTTTCCAGTAAAAATTCCATAATTTATGGTAAATATAATAGATCATATTCCGATTTCTTTTCAGCCGAAGCGAAAACCGCGTATTTATTCATTAGTTGAATATATGCGCCTTGAAGCTAAATCGAAAAACAAACATGAATTTATTAACGGACAAATCATCAAAATGCCACAAGCGAAGGCTCCTCATAATATCATTTCAATCAATATTGCATCTGAAATGCGCTTGGGATTGAAAAAATTACCCAATAAATATGTTGTTTTTTCCTCTGACCAACAAGTTTATTTTCCAAGCCTTGATGAGGCGGTTTATGCAGACGCATTAGCCGTCTGTGAAAAACCATTATACTGGGATATAGACAAACTTTTATTGATAAATCCAATTATTGTTGTAGAAGTGCTTTCTAAAAGTAGTTTTCGGGATGCATGCATAGGCAAGTTTGATAAGTATAAAAGTCTTGAAAGTATTCGAGAATACATTTTAATTCGTCAAGAGGAACCTTATGTAGAAATCTGGTTCAAAGAATCACCAGGTCATTGGATCGAAACCATTGTAAAAGATATAACAAAATCGATTACTTTGCAATCGGTTGGTATTCAAATTACGATGCAAGATATTTATGAAAATATTGATTTGTAATAGGTTACTTTACTCTATTTTTCAGCACAAAAGGCACCCAGTGAACAAATGACTTTCGTTCACTTGGTGCCTTTGTAATTTTTATTCTAAAAAGCATTATCTTTGTTCTAAATATTAATCCAATCATAATATGTCCGACCAACATTTTTCACGCCGCAATATAGATTTCTTATTATTTGAAGTCTTGGAAGCGTTGTCCTTAACGAAGCATGCGTATTTCAGCGCACATGACCGCGAGACTTTTTCAATGGTTTTGGATGCTGCCGTTGACATCGCAACGCAAATTACGCGTCCCGCATACGTCTCTGCCGACCGAAATCAGCCCGAATTGGTGGATGGAAAGGTGCAGGTGCATCCCGCGATTGCCGAATTTTATAAAATATTCAGTGCATCGGGGTTGCTCGCCGCGACGTTTCCTGCCGAATGGGAAGGGCAACAATTGCCTAAAATGATTGCCGCATCGCTCGAATTTATCATCGGAACTTCCAACAATCCGTTTGTAATGTACCCCGATTTGACTCGCGGTGCAGCGAATTTGATTCTAAAATACGGTTCTGATGCCCAAAAACAGCTTTTTTTACCCAAAATGGTCTCTGGCGCATGGGCTGGAACGATGTGTCTGACCGAAACGCAAGCAGGAAGTTCACTTTCGGATGTTGCCACTTCCGCGCATCCGCAAACCGATGGTTCGTATAAAATCGTAGGTCAAAAAATCTTTATTTCAGCAGGCGACCAGCATTTTTCTGAAAATATTGTGCATTTAGTTTTGGCGCGAATTGACGGCGCACCAAAAGGTACAAAAGGCATTTCATTATTCATTGTGCCTAAAAATCGGTTGAAAAACGATGTTTTAGTGCCAAATGATGTTGCTTCGATTGGGATTTACCACAAAATGGGGCAAAAAGCAACTCCTGCAATGCACCTCGCCTTTGGCAATAACAATGATTGCACGGGCTATTTGCTCGGCGCGGCGAATCGTGGTTTGCCACAAATGTTTTTGATGATGAATGGGGCACGACTTGGCGTTGGCATGGCGGGCATTCACATTGGTACTGCGGCGTATTATGCGTCGTTGCAATACGCGAAGGAGCGTCCGCAAGGTCGGCGTTTGAATGAAAAAGCCGCTTTGGGTGAACCCGTTACGATTATTCATCATCCCGACGTGCGTAGAATGTTATTGTTGCAAAAAGCGATTGTCGAAGGTGGATTGAGCCTCATATTACAATGTTACAAATATTTGGACTTGGAAAAAGCGGCTCCAAATGCGGAAACGCAAAAATATTACAACGATTTGTTGGAATTATTAACGCCTGTTGCCAAAACGTATGGTGCGGAAATGGGATTTGTTTCGGTCAATCAAGGCATTCAAGTATTGGGTGGTTACGGTTATACGGAGGATTTTGAATTGGAACAATTGGCGCGAGATGCACGCATCATGCCCCTGTATGAAGGCACGACGGGCATTCAAGCACAAGCGTTGTTAGGAAGACAAGTCGTTGGAAATCAAGGGCGTAGCTTAGTGGCTTGGTATCAGGAAGTCGCAAAAGATGTTTGGGATGCGCAGATGATTGAGGATTTGAAACCGTATTGGAATCAACAAATGGATGCTATGCAACAGCTTCAAAAGGTTACAAATCATTTGTTTATCTTGGCGCAGGAAGGCAATACGGAAGTCTTTTTGGCAGATGCAAACCTTTATATGGAGGCTTTTGGGCTGTTGAATGTGGGTTGGCAGTGGTTGAAACAGGCGTTAGTGGCGCATCAAACGCTGGCAAATGGACAGGATTTAGGTGATGATAAAACTTTTTATTTATCCAAAATCCATACGATGAAGTTCTTTTTCCATTACGAAATGCCGAAATTACAAGGTTTGATAACACGCCTTTTCGATAGAACGCAATTAACGATTTTTGATGCGAAACAAGAAATCCTTTTGTAAACAATTATTATAAGGGATGTGGAAAATAAAAACTTACCCGATTTTGCCCCGAATTACACGAATTAGCACGAATTATTAGTGAAAATTCGGGTAATTCGGGGCAACATTGTGGGTTTCCACTTCCCTAAAACATCATAGGTTTTAAAAACCTAAGTAACGTGTCGAAATAAGGATGATAATAGACAATTTTTATAAATCGTTGATTATCAAACCTTTGGAAGGTTTTAAACCTTCCAAAGGTTGCTATACCTAATACTTATGCTGTTTATAATCAAGCTGTTTGTCTTATTTTGAAAAACAATTCCTAAAAATCATTGTTTTGGAAGTAGAAAACTATTTTATTGGTTCACGAAAAGCATCTCTTTATGGAAAATCCTTTTTCAGACTATGGCTTGACCATACATGGTAGTCGTTTTATTGGCAGAAAAGCTGAGATTCAAGCCATTAGGAATCGGGTTTTTGGCAAGCGTTATGGCAATTTAGCAATTATAGTTTTGCCCAGAATTGGAAAATCCAGTTTGGCGCAACAAGCAATCGTTGAATATCAAAAAGATCATCCGCAAGAAAATATTCTGCCCGTTTGGGTCAGTATGGGTGATTTCAAAAATTCAGATCATTTTTTTGAGTCTATGCTCGAAGCAATACACAATGCAGTTCGTTTTTTGAAAAATATTGATAGCCAAAGGCTTGAGGCATTGACCGCATTGTACAAAACGGTCAAAGAAACCACCCGCGCCTTTGACGATAAGCAACGGTTTATTTTCAAATACTATTGCATCTTGAAAGAAAATAATATTCGTTCAATATTCATTTTAGACGAATTTGATGCGGTTCGTCGTTATTTCCAAGTATATGATTTTCAATATTTGCGTAAATTATCGTACAATTCAGAATCCCGAATTTGTTTAGTGACCACTTCAAGACGGTATTTATCGGATATTGAATTAAATCAACAAGAATTTGCGACTTCTAATTTTCATCAAACCTTTGATAATATTCATCTCGGCATGTATAATCCCGCCGATTTGACTGAATATTGGGACACCTTTTTTAACAGTAAAGTGCCTATTTCAGAAGCGTCTAAACAAAAAATTTATGATTTTACGGGACATCATCCTTTTTTATTGGATATGTTTAATTTTCATTTGTTCAATGACCTTAATTTAGACAATATTTCGCAATCCGTCGAGGATACGAAGAAAAAATTGAATTTGACCATTGTGACCAATTATCATTTGATTTTCAACTTATTAAGAGAAGAAAATTTGCATAACAAAATTTTACAAATGGTTATCGGTCCCGTGTTTGACATCAAAACAATAGATGTTGAAAAATTAGAACGCTATGAATTAGTGCAACGGTCGAATGGCGGTTATCGCGGATTTTCCAATGATTTTCACGATTATTTGTATCGGATTCAACGCGAAATGCCGATTTGGGATTTATGGGCAGAAACGGAAACACGATTGCGTTCCATTGTGGAAATTTGGTTGAACGAGCGATATGGAGAAGATTGGTTGCCTAAATTTCGCAAATTGAGTCCTGTGAAAGAATTATACGCTGCCAAATTGGAGGAAATGCAGGCAAAAGAACAAAAAAGTTTCCCTGATACGTTTCCGCAAAACTTATTGGAATTTACGTATCCTGCCGAATTATTTGACCAATTTATGCGTGTGGAGTGGAAATGGTTCAAACCAATTTTCTCCAATAAAGAAGCAAATGAATGGAAACCGATTTTTGACGTATTGGCAAGAATTCGTAATCCATTGGCACACAATAAGATGAATATTTTAAAAGATTACGAGCGAAATAAAGCCATTAGTTATTGTCAAGAAATTGTCAATCGGATTGAAGCTTGGGAAAGCAGCCGAATTTCATAATTTGATTTCGGAAGGTAGCGATATAATTGTGATACAATCGTTTCAAAAATAATTTTCAGAATTCATCCAATTAAAAAAGGCAACTCTTTGAAAACCGTTATTATCATCCTTAGCTTTTTTCCCATTTTGTTGAAAGGTCAAACACAACAAAATTTGTTAATAAATCCCAGTTTTGAAGATGAAAATGTTTGTCCTGAGTATCATGCACGATGTGCGCCCGAAGGTTGGTGGGAAGCAAATCTGAAAGAAAGTGATTACTTCACCCAACAAAAAATTTCAAAAACAGGCAATCGCAGCACAGCATTCACCGTCATGCACTATCAGTATGCACATACGAAAACGTACATGTACACGCGAATTTTGTGTCCATTGGAAAAAGGCAAAACATATCGTTTTAGCTTCTGGCTCAAAGTACCGACTTTTGAAATGCGTCCTGTGGGCATTTTTCTAAACGAAAAAGACGTTCTGGGCAATTTTAACCGCGATTTTACCTTAAAACCAAGTCTTTTGTTCACTAAAACAGAGGCTTTAAGCAAATTCAAACCCAGTGAATGGATTGAATTTTCAAAAACATTTGTTTCAAAAGGCAATGAAAAATATTTAATCATCGGCAATTTTGAACCCGACGACCCTAAAAAATTAGGGCGACATTCCACAAAAGTGGACCGATTATTATATCATTTAGACGATATATCTTTGATGCCCGTTGATACGAATCAAAACATTTTGTGTGAAAATGTAAAAACATATTCAGATAGTTTATATCAGTTAAATTTTAGACATATTTTGCCTAAATCACAAATCCCCATTGCTGAACCTTCAACCAAAATCGTACTTGGCGCACCCACCAAAAGCGTTAAAACAAAAATTTTAAAACAAAATGTGGATACATTAATTATTCCTAACATCGTATTTGCGCATAATAGCGACCTTATTTCAAATGATTTCATCCATATTTTGGATAGTTTGATTCAAAAAATTGATTTCCAAAAGGTGCGTAAAATGGAAATTATAGGTCATACAGACAATACAGGCAGTGATTCCTATAACGAAAAATTATCACTCAGACGCGCTCATTCTATTTCTAACTATTTGATTATCAAACAGATGCGCCCCGAAAAGATTACTTGTATTGGTCGCGGCGAAACCAATCCAATTGCAGACAACAATACTGAAATTGGTAAACAATTAAATCGGCGTGTTGAAATCATTCTCTTTTTTAATTAAATTTATACAAAAAAAACCTACTTAGGAACGTAAAATAAATGGTTCATCCGCATTTGTAGCGCAAAATAAAAATTGAATGCCGAAAATTAAATTATAAAATATTGATTATCAACCGTTTGGAAGGTTTCAAACCTTCCAAACGGTGTTGGTATCGCGCAATTTGTGCTCAAAACGCGGATGAATCAACTAAATAAAGTATCCATTTGATACGTTTTAAGAATACATTTTTATTTATTTTACGTTTCTTATGTGAACTATCTGTTAAAAAAAATATATTTGTCAATAAAAATATGTTTATAATTCATATCTTTACTACCAAATTCAAGAGATAAAAGATATGTTTCAGAAAAAAACCATAGATGATTTCGCTTGGGAGGTGTTATTAGAGAAATTGCGACTTCAACGCGGTGCAGAATGCGCGGTCGTCGTCGGAGAAGGCGCGTTTTTCACTCCCTCAGGAAAACTATTACAAGCAGAATACCAGCGATTTCTAAAAAAACAATTTGCACACGTCATCCCCGAAGACGGTTCAACTGATTTTTTGATACTACCAACCGATGAAAGAACGACTTTTTGTACTTATTTGCGCCGTTTTTATACAGGTCAGGCGATAGACCCGATGCTTGAGGAATTGATTAAAATTCCATTTCCTGTCATCGTCAACGTCACGCCGCATTTGCAGTTGCAAAAAGCATTTACAAAAATGGGTATCGAACCGCGCAATGAGACTTATAATATGTCGGGCAACCTCGTTGAGAAGTTGCCGCAACCTACGGCATCTCAACCATTAATATATAATTTATTTGGTTCTATTGAAGATGACAATTCTTTGGTATTGACATTCAACGATTTATTTGCGTATTTTGAATCTTCTGTCGCAGATAAGCTCCCTCATGATTTTTTGGAAATTCTTAGAAATGTAAAATATTTTGTATTCATCGGTGTGCCTTTGGATAAATGGTATTTTCATTTTATATTAAGAATTTTAGGCATCCATAAGTACAAATCCGCCAATAGACATGCCTTAGCCAATGGCATGCCGCAAGAAAGTATTGATTTTTGCAACCAAATGTTTGCTATTAAATTCGTAGAACAAGGCAAAGATGTTCAATATTTTGTGGAAACGATGTATAATCATTGCGATACGGTGGGGATGTTGCGTCAAAATGCGAATGCACAACAATCTGTTTTAGATAAAGTGAATACATTGATTGATACAGATGATTTGGAATCTGTTTTTGAATTGATGGAAACTTTTTTGGAAACGATGGAAGATGATTCGTATATCAACGATTTTAATATCATTTCGGGTAATTATCGGCGTTTGTTGCGCAAAATCAACAATAAGTTGGTTACGGAGGAACAAGGTGAGGTCGAAATTAATAAAACGAAACGCTCTTTGAAAGCCTTTATAAAAGAATGTCAAAGTATTTGATTTCTGTTCCTACGGCATGACAAAAAAAATCCTTGTCATTCCGTAGGAACAGAAATCGCAAAATAGTTGGAGAATGGAAAACCAAACAAAACGCGTCCGCTATCCTGGTGCAGGACCGTTTGAAACAAGTCAAAAAGATATTTTCTTTGGAAGACAAAATGCTATCGAAGCTTTATTGCGCAAAATAAGGCTTGAACCAATTATTGTTTTGTACGGAAAATCGGGCGATGGCAAAAGTTCGTTAATTAATGCGGGCATCATTCCACGTATCGCAATCCCGATGGCAGACGATACAGGTTGGGACGCTATTAAAATCCGATTTGGAGCGTACCGAAAAGGTTCTAATGAACAATCTCCGATTGCACTTGCTGTGAAGCAAATTCAACATCCACAAGCGACCTTTTTGCATCCTATTTTATCGCAAGATATTTCACTTTGGCGTGTACTCAAAATGAGGCAAATCATTGAAAATCAAGATGATAAACAAGGTGCATTATTAATATTCGACCAATTTGAAGAGTTGTTCACCTACCCGACTGAACAGATTGATGCGTTTGGAAAACAGCTTTCTGAACTCTTGCGCGTCCTCATTCCGACTCGTTATATTAAAGAAATTGAAAATATAGAGTTGCCCGATGCAGAGCGCAAAATCTTACATACGCCTTTGAACGTGCGTTGTTTGTTTTCCATTCGGACAGACCGTCTCAGTTTGTTGAATCAATTGCAAAAACATTTGCCTAATATTCAAAAAATTAATTATGAATTGCCGCCGTTGAGCGTCGAAGAAGCCGAAGATGCCATTTTATTTCCTGCTTTGAAACAAGGAGACTTTGACACAAATCCTTTTGAATATGATGACGACGCATTACAACAATTGATAAAGTATTTGACCAAAGATGGTAAACAAGCAATTGCATCTTTTCAACTACAAATTGTTTGTGAAGATATTGAAAATAAGGTTTTGCAGCAAAAATGGACCCGTATAAAGGTGCCAAATATTCCAAATCCTGACCAATTATATGAAAATTATTACCGCGACCGCATTTTAAACCTGCCCGAAACCGATAGAGAATCGGTCAGACATTTGATTGAGGACGGCTTGATTTACGAGGAAGAGGAACGGCGATTGAGTTTGTATGAAGGTCAGATTAAAAAATTATATAATATTTCGGATGCCATGTTGTCGCATTTGGTGAATGAACGATTGTTGCGTTCGGAGCCGAGTTTGCAGGGCGGTTACACGTATGAGTTAAGTCACGATACGTTAGTGCGTCCCGTTGCGAATTGGAAAACGACTCGTTTGAAGGAGAATTATCGCAAAAAAGAACAAATTCGCCGCTTATGGCTGGCATTTTGGATCACGGCGGCGGTGCTTGGCTTCATTTTGACATGTCTTTCTGCCTATTTATACCACAATTTGAAAAAAGAAAAAGAAAAATCTGAAGCTGTTGTCCAAAATTTATCGGCAACTTTGCATAGGTTAGAAGCAGAAAAAAAAGCGCATAATGAAACTCAAGCAAATGAATTTATACGGGAAGGACACATGTTTTTTATGAATAAAATATATCATTTAGCACTCAATCGTTTAGAATCGGCGCGTCAATTGAATCCGTCAGATACCATGATTGAGCGTAAAATTTTGGAATGTCGTCGCCTTTTGGAAAAATCTAATCAGTAGTTTTTGTCACGAATTATACGAATTTGCACGAATTATTTGAAATATTTTCAGATAATTCGTGTAAATTAAAATAAAATATTCATAACCAATTCTAATTTTTTATATCAAGTATGAAAAAGTTGTTTTTTTTTTGACTCTTTGGGTTTCAAACGAATTGTTTGCACAGCAAGAGTGTCAAGATTGTGATTGCATTTTGCGCCATGCGAATACGGCGTTAAAAGTGAATCGTTTTACGGCGGCGATAGATTTGTTCACGGCTGTTAAACTTTGTGACCATCGCCGAACGGTCGAAATGGATAAAAAAATTCGAGAAGCAAATCTTATTTCTGAAAAAGTGCGCCAAAAAGCGATAAAAGCCTCTATTGTCGCTGAAAAATTGAAAAAAGATGCCGAAAAATCCCGCGATGAAGCTGAGAAATCCCGCGATGAAGCCGAAATCGCTAAAAAAGCAACTGAAAATGCTTTAAAAGAAGCGGAAAATCAAACTGAAATTGCTAAAAAAGCACGCGATACCGCGCATTGGCAAACCGAATTAGCCCGTCGCGCTACCAAAGAAGCCGAAATCGCCCGAGATGAAGCCCAAAAACAACGCAAAATTGCAGAAAAACAACGCCGCGCAGCTGAAAATTATGCTCGGTTTTTGTTTTACGAAAAAGATAATCCGACGTTGGCACAAAGTATTGCTTGGTATAATGTGTTGTCGTATCGCAAGGACGACTCATTGCAAGGCGGCGCGTATCGGCGATTGTTGGACGATTCGACGGGTTCGTTTTTCTGCACGTTGTTTGAACACACCTTTTTTTATAGTCGCATTTCGGTTTCGTCCGACGGCTCAACGGTCGTTGCTTCGGATGCTTATGATTTGCAAACTTGGGATTTGGCATCTGGAAAAAAGAAATATAAACTTACTGGTAAATGCCCAATTCAAAGTTTTAAAATATCGTTTGATAACAAATTTGTATTGGTGCATTGTCCTGGAACGTTGCAAATCAGGAGTTTATCCAGTAAGAAAATAATTGATACAATTGATTGCAGTTTGAATGTAACGAGTGCGACGTTTTCGCCTGATGGAAAAAGTTTATTGATTGGCTATCAAGATGGATTAATCGAATTAAGGGATTTGGAAAGCAGAAAAGTGACAAAATCATGGGTTTGGCAACGAAATAATGTCAAATCAGTGGTTTTTTCACCAAATGGCGCATTTGTCGTGACGGGGGGCGACGAACGGACTGCGCTTTGGGATTTGAAAACGGGTCAATTATTGCGAACGCGGGTGCACAAAAATACATTAACTTATTTTTATGATTATCCGAGTCCGATGTTCTCCCCGCAAGGCAATTTATTGATGACGGTGAGCGAAAATCGGAAAGTCAAAATTGCGACGGTCACGACTGGAAAATCGTTAATGTCTATTTCGACGCATCAAAAACCGATTATTGCAGGTTCGTTCTCAGCAGATGAAAAATTGTTGCTCACCGCAGACGATGAAACCGTCAAATTGTGGGATTTGGTGCAACAAAAAATTGTATATAGTTTTTCATTGCCGCCCACGCATCATGTCAAACGACTCGCCTTCATTCAAAATAAACCTTATTTCTTTTCCAAAAGCACCGCAGGTGAATTGCGCCTTTGGCAAGCCGATGAAACTCAATCGAATAAAAAACATAAAAAATGTATATATCAATATAGTATGTCCGAATTGAGGTCGGCAGGTGTGCTGCTCGAACCCGAAGATGAAACGCGGGCAAATCAAGAAGATGCTGAAAAAAAACAAAAAGAATAAAAGGTTTCGGAAGGACGCTGCAATTGGAATGCAAATGAGCGCGGATTTTTTGGAATTAGGTTCAAAAAATCCGCGTTCAAATTGTAAATACTTGAATACATTCCAAAATCCCATAGTATTTTTTCAAAACAGAATTAAAATCTTCTATTTAGCTTAATTTTGCTGCTAAAACGAAAAAGCAAATCTTAACTAACAAAAGAGTGCAATGAAAATCATCCAAGTGCCCCCTCAAAAAGTTTTAAATCAGGCTTTCCGAAAAGAACGAATTACACAATCTGAAATAGATACTTTCAAGAAAAACTTGAAAATACTTTTTGAAGCGTTAGACGCGCAACCCAAAGAACAAGAAGAACATTACAAAAATATTGTAACTGCTTTTTTAAAGGACACTTTTTACAAAGCAGATTATCAAATCAATACAAAACAAAATCTTGATTTGGTCATTCGGATGGGCAAAAAAAATAAGGACAATGTTGCCGTTATTTTTGAAACCAAAAAGCCAAATAGTCTTGAAATGATTTCCAATACAAGACCAAATGTCAAGGCTTTACATCAATTGATTTTTTATTATTTGCAAGAGCGCATTGAGGATAAAAACATTGAAATCAGGCATTTAATCATTACAGATATTTATAATTGGTACATTTTTGATGAAAATTGGTTTGATAAAAATATTTATCAGAATCCTGCTTTTATCAAAGGTTATGAACAAGTGAAACTGCGCCGAAAAGATACTGATTTTTTTTACAATCAAGTCGCAAAACCGCTTTTGGAGGCGTTAGAAGTGGAACTAAAAGTGCCTTTTTTCAATTTGAATGATTTTAAAACGATTGTTTTTGAACAAAATTCAGTAGAAGATTCTAAATTAATCGCACTTTACAAAATTTTATCTCCAACACATTTAATTAAATTGCCTTTTGCAAATGATAGCAATCAATTAGATAAACATTTTTATTCAGAATTGTTGCACCTTATTGGCTTGGAAGAGGTCAAAGAAGGCAGTAAAAAATTGATTCAACGCAAAGTCAACCGAAATGAATTTTCTTTGCTTGAAAATACCATTTCCAAAATTGAAAATAGAGGTTATTTACAACCGTATCCGATGGCGTTGGAATTGTGTATTACTTGGGTCAATCGCGTCTTGTTTTTAAAACTCCTTGAAGCTCAATTAGTTACGTATCATAAAGGCAATAAAGATTATTGTTTTTTGAATCCGACCGTGATTCAAGATTATTCCCGTTTGAATAAGCTGTTTTTTGAAGTCTTGGCGGAACGAACCGAAACGCGCAAAGGAAAAACTCAATTAGAATTTGAGAAAATCCCGTATTTGAATTCGTCTTTATTTGAATTAACGCCTTTGGAACACATCATTACGATGAATGATTTGGACAGGGATGAAACGATGCCGATTGCGGATAATACGGTTTTGAAAGACCTTCAAGGTAAGCCAAAAACGGGCGAATTGCCTATTTTGGACTATTTATTGACCTTTTTGGATAGTTACGATTTTGCTTCGGAAGGGTCGGAAGGCATTCAACCGCTTAAACGCACTTTAATTAATGCGTCGGTATTGGGTTTGATTTTTGAAAAAATCAATGGCTATAAAGATGGTTCGTTTTTTACGCCAGGTTTCATCACGATGTATATGTCGCGGGAAACGATTCGACGCGCTGTTATTCAAAAATTTAAAGATTCACAATTGCCTCATTTTCAACAAGTTAGGACGATGGAGGATTTGAAGGAGGCAATTACCGATAGAAAACAAGCGAATGATTGGATGAATGAACTTAAAATTTGTGACCCTGCGGTGGGCAGTGGACATTTTTTAGTGTCTGCTTTGAATGAAATCATTGCGATTAAAGCCGATTTAGGTATTTTGTCGTTTCGAGATGGAAAACGGCTTCAGAATTTTGAAATTTTTGTGCAAAATGATGAATTGATTGTTACAGATGAAGATACAGGTGCTATTTTTCAATACTATGTGAATGAAAAAGGGATTCCGCCCAAAGAAGTGCAGCGCGTACAAGAAATGCTTTTCCATGAAAAACAAACGATTATTGAAAATTGTTTATTTGGTGTGGACATCAATCCGAATTCGGTGAAGATTTGTCGGTTGCGCTTGTGGATAGAATTGTTGAAAAATGCTTATTATACCGAAAGTTCTGGGTTTAAAGCATTGGAAACGTTGCCGAATATTGACATTAATATTAAAAAAGGCAATAGTTTGATAAGTCGTTTCAAATTGCAAGATGACCTTTCAGAAGTGTTTAAAAAACAAAAATTTAGTTATCACGCCTATCGAAAAGCGGTTGAAAACTACAAAAATACCAATAGTAAACCTGCAAAAGCAGCTTTATCAACGTTTATAGATGAGATTAAAGCGGAATTTCAGACTGTTTTTCACAAAAATATCAAAGAATTTAAAGATTTTGCGAGATTGAAAGGACAATTATATATGTTGCGCACACAAGGCGATATATTTGGGCAGGGCGTTGATGTAGAAGCAGAAGAACGCCTTGAAAAATTAGTGGAACAAGCGCAATGGAACGTAAAAGCGATTCAAGAAAATGGCGTTTATCAAGATGCGTTTGAATGGCGGTTTGAATTTCCAGAAATTCTTGATAAAAATGGCGTATTTGTGGGTTTTGATGTGGTGATTGGGAATCCGCCGTACATTCCTCTGGAACATTTTACCGAAGTTGAAAAACATGAATTTCGGAAAAAATATGTTGTTTTGGAACGAAAATATGAAAGTTCAGTGTTATTTATGCTTGAAAGTTTTAATTTATCCAATGAAAATGGTTACTTATCGTTTATTGCGCCTTTGACTTGGCAAACAGGCGAAAATTATTCAAAATTTAGAAACTTTTTGTATAAAACGTATGGTGTTGAATTGATTGTGAATTTGCCATTCAATATTTTTGAAGACGCTTATGTAGATACAGCCATATATATATTGGCAAAAAAGACAAAATCTGAATTTAAATTTTTTGCTTTTGATAAAAAAGCAAAAGAAGTTTGTTTTGAAACGGCTCCTTTTCGCATGATGAAGCTTCAAGATTTAGCAACAAATGATTATAAAATCATTTTAGATGATTTCACCGAGCAATTATTGTTAAAATTAGCAACAAATTATTTTATTTCATTGGGTGAAATTACGAAGTCAACACAAGGACTTTCCGCCAGTAATTTTGAAAAAAGCGTTCAAACAAGCGAAATGGATACTTATCCATTTTTGGAAAAAGGCAATGTTTACAATTATCAACTTGTGATGGAACGTATTTTTCAGACGACTTTACAACACAAACCTTCGTTGAAACAATTTTACGAAGCAGAACCAAAAATTTTAATTAGAAGAATTATTAACCGCCAAAATAGGCTTTCTGTTGGTTTTACAGCCCAAAAAATCATTTTTAAGAAGGATATCAACCCATTTATTCCGACAAATTCTAATTTTTCAGCTTCATTTTTACTTGGCGTAATGGCAAGTAAACTCATTTCCTTTATTTATCTGAAAATTTCAGTTATTGCGACCAAAGATGATTTTAGACAAACTACTTTGTCTGAATTAAGGCGCATTCCAATTCCAAAGGTGCCACTTTCGGAACAACAACCTATCATCGAACACGTCGAAAAAATACTTGCCTTGAAAAAAGCGCAACCGAGCCAATCCACCACCGATTTGGAAAAAGAGATAGATAAAATGGTATATGTGTTATATGGTTTGACGGCATCGGAAATCGAAGTGATTGAGGCATCTATGTAAGTTCGTTTTTATTAGATGCCTGTCTGAACAGCAATTTCCGCTTTGGAAAATTCTGGGAATAGGATGCTTATGATTTTAAGGAATTTTTCAGTTGAAAAGTGCAAATTTTAACTAAAAATATCCTTTTTATCCTTCAAATCATACGCATCCTATCAAAAATTTCCAAAACGGAAATTGCTGATTCATCATTACTTATCAACCGCCAAGCCATGTTTTAAACTCCGCAACGCGCTCGCGTGCCACAAAAATATCTTCTGCGTAAGGCGGATTTAACTCTAATTTCAAACGGCTATTGAAATAAGGGCTAATTTTCTTAATACACTTGATTGCCACAATCATTTTGCGGTTGATTCTAAAATATTGAGTCGGATTTAATTGATTTTCTAATTCGTCCAGGGTTTGCTCGATTAAATATTTTTTATTTTGAAATGTATAAAATTGAGTTACGCCATCTTCAGAGAAAAAATAAGCAATTTCATTCGTTTCCACAAAAGTCAAGGTCGCACTTTGTTTGATTAAAAAACGGGTTTTAAAAGTCGGGGGCTTCATGAATTGATTTGCAATGGTTTGGAATAAGTCTATGGAATAATTAGGCGCAATTTTATTTTTCAATTTATTCAAAACGATGGCTAATTCTGATATTTCAAGCGGTTTTAACAAATAATCTATGGCATTTACTCGAAACGCTTTCACCGCATATTGGTCAAAAGCCGTCGTGAAAACCACAGGACAAGTGATTTGAACTCGGTTGAATATCTCAAAACTCAATCCATCCGCAATTTGAATGTCCATGAAAATCGCATCTGGCGCAGGAAAATTCCGCAACCAAGTTGTTGCACCTTCGATAGAATCAAGCGTTTCGAGGACAAAAATGGTCGGGTCCAGTTGCGTTAATAATTTGGTTAACTGTTTGGCAGCAGGAGCTTCATCTTCTATTAAAATGATTTTCATTGCTTTACAAATTACATTTTTATTATATAAATAAAATAACGATTCGGAAACTTTAACAATTTCCGAATCGCATTTCTAATTTAAGCCTGCGTCGCCTTATCATACGTCTCGTCGTAACGCGCATGCATTGTACCAAACGCTCTATCCCAAATCGTCGTCCATAAACCGTAATTTTTAACAGAATATTGATGGTGCATATTGTGCGAAACCGACGTGTTGAACCACCGCCCAAGCCAATGCCGATTCATATTTTTAGGCATGATTTCAAAACCCAAATGCCCATAAATGTTGTACACAATTTGAAAAAGCATATATATAACAATCGCAGAACGATGCGTCGGAATCGAAAACGCTATCACAGGCACTATCGAAGCCTCCACTATCGCCTCCAAAGGATGAAACGCATAAGCCGTCCAAGGGGAAGGATTATTGGATTTATGATGCGTCAAATGAACGAGCCGAAATAATTTAGGATGGTGCATGGCGCGATGCGTCCAATAAAAATAAGCGTCGTGCAGAAAAAACATCCAAATTAATGTGAATGCGTAATATACTTTGCTATAATCATTTATGTTGTTATAAACGTTGGTATAAGGCGCAATAATCATTAAAGTCCAAACGCTCACTCCTGCAAAAATAATCATTGAAATCACCGAATTCAAAATATCTCGATAATAATCCGTTTGAATCGGAAATTTTTGTTGAATCTTGCGGCGCATCATAGGCGTTTTGAATACAATATAAAATATCACAAACACAATACTTGCCAATATAAAATAACGCGAGCCGATTTGAACAAGCGCATGGAACCAAGCATTCAAAAAAGAATTCATTGTTTTTAAAATTTAAAAGTTAGCAAATTTATTTTTTTCCGTCAGGTTTAAAAGCGGCAAGGCAACGGTGAAATATTCAGTTGTTTGCTCAATTATAACCGTTTTTTGACTCACAAGCATATAACGATTTTTAATATTTTGTAATCCAATGCCCATACCTTCTTGAACTTGATGCTTCGGTTGAAAAGGGTTGCGAACGATAAGATAATTGTTTTCAACCAATAATTCAATATGTAAAGGCTTTTTAGCCGAAATAATATTGTGTTTCAATGCGTTTTCAAACAATATTTGCAAAGACAAAGGAACAATTTCTAAATCATTTACCAATGCTGTATTTGGATGAATGGTCGCTTGAAAACTATCCCCAAATCGCTCTTTTACCAAAAAAAGATACGCATTCAAAAAGCCTAATTCCATTGAAACAGGTATTGTAGCCGTTTCGCGCATTTCCAAAATGTAACGATATACTTTTGATAGCTGTTGGACAAAACGAACTGCATTATCTTGATTTTCAGGGATAATATGTATTAAAGTATTCAACGAATTAAATAAAAAATGCGGATTTACTTGACTCTTTAAACCTTCTAATTGTGATTGCAAATTGATTTTGGCAAGTCGCTCTTTTTCAATAACCGTTCGTTGCCACAACGCCGCATATCGAATCGCTTCATACATGGAAATAATCGCAACAAAAAGTACCAAAACAGCTGCATTGATTTGAAATGATGACGGCATTCTTGGATGATTCACATTACAAAAAGGCTCAATAAAAAAATGAATCAAATTACACAAACTCACTATAACAATCAGACAAGGCACCATAATCCAAAAAAGTCGTTTTGAATTATCGCTCAATTCCCGAAAATGTTCATTCGCTTTCAAAACAATCACGCGGCAAATTTGCCAAAACAAACCCGTATAAAATATTGATAATGCTGTTGCTTGCCAATAAAAATTGGTATTTTCAATCGGTTGTTGAAAGAAAATAGGCGGCACCAGAAAACCAACAAACGGAATTCCAATAAGTCGAAAATAAAAATCGTCAAATCCTATATTATTAGTCGCCATTTTGATTCAAATTAGAAAATAGGTTGAACTGTAATAACGGATGCAAAAGTAGCACAACAGACGCAATCGCGCAATTTAGAAATGATGAATCGTCGAATTCGGTGGTTGAATGGTTGACTTCGGCAGGTGAATTGCATGAAAAAGCGTCAAACAATTTGCTTGACGCTTGGTGGTTTGGTTTTTGAGATGACCCGTTAGACGGTGCATTTTCGACAACAAATATAACGTAATTTATTTGTTATAAAAACATTTTTTTGCAAAAATAAAAAAAATTTGTTCCAATCCGTTTTACCCTTAATCTCGCGTTTATGTACTAAAAATACAAAAACAAACGTTTTCGATTCCAAAAACGGCATTCTAAATTCTAAAATCCACAAAATGCGTATTCTACAATATATTTTTTTTTCAATCATTTATATTTGCTTTGCTACTAATCTTTTAGCACAAGCAAATCTTACGCCTACTGCCAAAAAATTGAAAAGTCAAATCGAAATGATTTTGGCACATGATTTAAATGCAGATACTTCTAAACGGGCGGGTTTCGTCGTCGGCATGATTGATGGCGATTCTACTTGGACTTTTGGTTTCGGACGCGCCGATAGAACCGTCAACGAGCCGCCGAATGCCAAACATATTTTTGCAATGGGCAGCGCAAGCCAAATTTTTGTTGCCTCGCTTTACCAAATTGCAGTGGAAAAAGCGTTGCTAATTCCAACAAATTATGTTAATTTTTATTTAAATCCAAATCAACAATTTGATGCGGGCAATAAAATCACGGTTCAACAGTTGGCGCAACATACGAGTGGATTGCCTAAATTGCCGCCTGCATTTGGTTTGATTGAAAAAGATGTCGCACAACCCTATTTGGAGTATGATTGTGAAAAATTTATAAATGATTTGAAATCATTGGATACCAATCATTTACAAATAAATCAATATGCTCATTCTAATTTAAATTATGCATTACTTGGTTTAATCCTTCGACAAACGTTTAAAGACAATACTTCAAATAATAATCAACCTTATGCAGATTGGGCGATGATTTTAAAAAACAATTTGTTTGATGTCGTGCAAATGCCGCATACAGGTGTGTATGTGCGCGAAGCAAATAAAAATTTGGAAATCGCAGGTTATAATTTGGCGCAGAAAAAAGTGACTCCTGCGGAATGCAATTGTATGACTCCCGCTTTGAAAGCGCACGCAGATATGAATGATTTATTACAATTTTTAAAAATACATATTGGGTTGAAAAACAAGACTTTATCCAATACATTCGCCCCAATGACCGCGCAAAGTGTTCCAACCAAAATTGATAAAAAAGCGAGTATGGCAATCGGATGGCACTTGCAACGCGAAAATAAACAGACTGAAATTGTGATTACGTCGGGTTATACGAATGGGAATGCGGTATTTATGGCGTTTGTCAAAAATACGAAAACAGGGGTCATCGTTTTGACGAACTCCAAAAATGGGCATAATCAATTGGGATATTTGATTCTCAAAATGATGAATCGCCAATGGAAACGTAAATAGGAGCCTAATTTCACGAATTTTCACGAAGGGTCGCTTCGTGAAAATTCGTGAAATTAGGGTCTCATATCGTTTTCAAACCAACATAATTTTCTGCAATCGTCATTGCTTGCGCTTTGGAATATTGAATATAATCAAATTTTGCCTTTTGTAAATGGTATTCAAATGAGCCATGTGGAGCTTGTTTGTGCATCAAATACGTCATAAAATTGGAAAAATCTTGTACCCGCCAAACTCGTTTTAAACACGTTTTCGTGTAATTATCAAGCAAATACATATCTTTTTTCTTGAAATAAGCTGTCAAGCCTTTCGCCAAAACCTTCACATCCGCAACTGCCAAATTCAAGCCTTTTGCACCCGTCGGCGGTACGATATGCGCCGCGTCACCCGCAAGGAAAAGTCGCCCATGCTGCATTTTGTCAATCATGAAACTCCGCATGGGTGTAATCCCTTTTTCAAAAATCTCACCGCGTTGCAAAGTCCAACCTTCGGTATGTAGTCGTTTTTCGAGTTCGTCCCAAATCGCCGCATCTGACCAATTTTCAATTTTGTCGCTGTTATCCACTTGCAAATATAAACGACTCACTGTCGGCGAACGCAAACTCAGCAGCGCAAACCCATTTTCATGGTACGCATAAATCAATTCATCGCACGAAGGCGGCGCGTAAGCCAAAATGCCGAGCCATGAAAATGGATATTCAATCCGATATTCGTTATAACTGTCTTTCGGCAAATGCTTCCGTCCAATCCCGTGGTAACCATCACATGCAGTTACAAAATCACATGTTAAGGATTGATTTTCACTATTTTGTGTAAATTGAATGATTGGATTGTTGGTTTCCATACCTTCAATCGCGGTTGCCGTCGTTTCAAAATGAATCGGAATGCCGCGTTCCAAACAGGCTTTTATTAAATCTTTGACGACTTCTTGTTGTCCGTAAACGGTTGTTGCCCTGCCTTTTGTGAGTTTGGCGTAGGGGACGTAATGCCGAACCCCGTCGAAACTCAAATACATCCCGTGATGTGCTAAACCTTCTTTATGAAGGCGTTCCGAAACGTTCAACGAGTCGAATAAATCAACCGTATTTTGTTCCAAAAGCCCTGCGCGAACCCGCGCTTCGACGTATTCACGACTGCGGTTTTCTAAAACAACCGTTTGAATACCTTGTTTTTCTAACAATAAAGCAAGCGTTAAACCTGCGGGGCCTGCGCCTATTATTCCAACTTGAGTTTTCATTTTCTTGAATGATGATGATGTGATGAGTCAACAATTTATTATAAAGTCGTCGAGGTTACTGTTGTATCGCGGTAGTTGCGCTCAAAACACGGAAGAACCTAATTATTTTGCAGCCATCCGAATTGAGCCATCCAACCGAATGACTTCACCATTCAACATAATATTTTCAATGATATGTTTTGCCAATGCTGCATATTCGCTCGGTTTGCCCAAACGCGCTGGAAATGGCACTTGCTGCCCCAACGATTGAATCACCGCTTCGCCCAAACCCGTCAATAATGGGGTTTCAAAAAGTCCTGGCGCAATCGTCATTACTCGAATCCCAAATCGCGCTAATTCTCGCGCAATCGGCAAGGTCATCGCAACAATCCCACCTTTGGAAGCCGAATAAGCCGCTTGCCCAATCTGCCCATCAAACGCCGCAACCGATGCCGTATTGATTAAAATGCCGCGTTCGCCACTCAATTCAGTATTGGGTTCGTTTTTTTGCAGGATGGCGGCTGCCAAACGAATCATATTGAACGTGCCAATCAAATTAATTTGAATCACCCGCGAGAAATGAGCCAATGAATGAACGCCCGTTTTGCTCAAAACGCGCTCCGCCGTTCCGATACCTGCGCAATTAATCGCGCCGTGCAATCCGCCAAATGTTTGAACCGCAATATCCAACGCATTTTGAACACTGGCTTCATCTGTCACATCGGTTTTGACAAATTTTGAATGTGTACCCAGTTGATTTTCAGCGATTTGTCCGTTCGCAACGTTTACATCCGCGAGTAACGCATAACCATTATTTTCAATAATCATTTGAGCCGTCGCCAAGCCCAAACCCGATGCGCCACCTGTAATGATAAATACTTTGTTTTTAATTTCCATTTTGAATGTTTTTGGATGGCAGATTTAAAAATCGTTCGCCAAAAATGAAGCGCAAATGTATAAAATAAAAGCATACAATCAAAAATGATAGATTCGTTTGTTGCAGAATGGCAAGAAAATGAATGTGGAATGATTGATTTTGAATTCTATTATTAAATATATTTTAAAAGCGTTTAAAAATGGAAGTAGGCATTCCCACCAACCAACCATGAACCTTTTTGAATTTGTGCCGCAAATAGATTTAATTCATGTGCTATCAATAAGATAAGTATTCGTATTTTTTTCATACGAAAAATTTTGAAGTGATAGAATTGGGCAGAAATAGTGCTTTTATTTGAAAAGAAATATAAAAATCAAGTTGAATCACCTAAAATCAAAAAAATTAGTTAAAATAAGTACGGCAACCCTAAAAAAGCCTATTTTTGTGTAAAAATTGCTTAAATGGTAAATCAACTCATTGATAATCAAACAATTATTGCAACTTCAAGGTGCGATGATACAGCAAATAGACCGTTAATATCCAGCTATGATTCCTCACACGCTAAGGTTTCTGATTATTCGGTTGTGTCCTTATTTTCAGGTTGCGGTGGCATGGATTTGGGTTTTCAAGGCAATTTCTCCATTTTCGGACGACATTATGCCAAAAATCCTTTTCAAATTGCTTGGGCGAATGAAATTAATGCGGCTGCCTGCAACACTTACCGTCGCAACATTGATAAAAAGATACATCATGGAGATATTCAAGATTTTCTTGCAACCCTCCCTTCTAGTGCCGATGTAATCATTGGTGGTTTTCCGTGTCAAGACATTTCTATTAACGGCAAAGGATTGGGTATCAATGGAAAACGCAGTAGTCTTTACACTTCTATGATTGAAGCGATTGCCTTTGTGAAACCGAAAGTGTTTGTTGCCGAAAACGTAAAAGGGTTGCTGCTTCAATCGCGCAAAGCGTCTTTCGACAAAATTATGGAAGATTTTGATTCGCTTGGTTATAATGTTTCCTACGCACTTTATCATGCGGCAGATTATGGTGTGCCTCAAAGTCGGGAACGTGTTTTCATTGTGGGCACTGCCAAAGGCATTCCAACATTCATGCCGCCAAAGCCAGAAAGAACCAAAGAAAATTGGATGACTGCTACTGAAGCCATTTCAGATTTGGAATCGTTGGAGGTTGACGAAAGCATCAATCACGTTTGGAGCGCGGCAAACGCAAGCCATGACCAAGGGAATCGGCGATTGGATGCCAACAGACCAGGATTCACGATTCGGGCAGAATGTCATGGCAATATTCAGTTTCACTATTCGCTACCGCGTCGAATTTCGATGCGAGAGGCTGCTCGGATTCAATCATTTCCAGATAATTTTATTTTTGCGTCCAAATTGCGCGAAACAGAACGCCAAGTCGGCAATGCAGTGCCGCCCGTACTTGCATGGCACATTGCACAAGCCATTAAAGATTGTTTAACTAACAAAACGTTATGAACGAAAAATTATTTGAATCGCTTCTGGATAAACTCTGCCTTCAACTTACGTCCGAAGCAGACAATGTACTATTTCCTACTTCTAAGGATTTTGAGAATCGGGTACGTGACATTTTACAACAATTGGGTAGTGCATTTAACATTGTTGTGGATTACGACCCACATCCTTATGCGTTTCCCGATATATCGGTGGGTAAATTTGGAATTGAAGTAAAATTCACAGCCAAAGATACTTGGCGCAGCGTTGCCAATAGTGTCTTTGAAACGTTTCGGAATCAAGATGTGATTCATATATATGTTGTTTTTGGAAAGATGGGAGGCATTCCAGAGGTCAAATGGCAACGATATGAAGATGCGGTAATTCATGTCCGTACCTCACATGTACCTCGTTTTGAGTTGGAGATAGATTCAAAATCGTCCTTATTCAAACAAATGAAGATTTCTTATGCGGATTTTAGCGTTTTGCCTGTTGAAAAAAAGATGCATTACATCCGCCAATATGCCCGCGCCCGCCTAAAAGACGGTGAACGCCTTTGGTGGCTATAGGAAAAACCTGAACAAGAACATTCATTACCAATACAAGTTCGACTTTATATTGATTTACCGTCTGATGAAAAAAGAAAACTTAGAGCAGAAGCATCTTTGTTATGTCCTAAAATTGTAGGCGGTTCCCGTGTCAAAAATAAATATAATGATGTTGCACTCTATTTACTCACATATCATGGCGTGTTGGCATCTCAAGCACGGGACTTGTTTTCGGCAGGAAGTGTCGCAATGGCATCCGATAATACACGAGGTGGATTGTACATTCAACGCGCCTTAACGGATTTGGAAGCCGACATGAACGCAGCAGCACTCAGAATGGAAGATGCATTATTTGTTGAATATTGGGGCGAATCCGTTGCACCCAACCAGCGCATTGCAAAATGGCTTACACTTGCAGATAAGATTGCTACGGATTGGATTCCATCGCAAGTTTTATTCTTAAAATGCAAATAAAAAAATACGTTTATCTTTGATAATCAATTTGTTAAAACAAAAGGAATCATGGTTGCGACATCCTTGATTCCTTTGTTTCCTACTAAAAATCTATCGCATTTTTGCCCCGAATTTCACCAATTTTCACTAACCAATTGGTGAAAATTGGTAAAAATTCGGGGCAAAATCACTATTTCAATTTAAACGTCACCGTTACGCCGCCGCGTGCATCCACATTGTTGAATGCCGCCGTCGTATAAGGAATTGTTTTATTATAATCAAAAAATAAGCGTAAATCTAAATTCGAGTTAAGCGTGTAAGAAGCAGACGGAGACAACCGCAATGCCTTTGAACCACTCGAAGGAATGACACTCCCTTGCCCTAATTCCCGATTTTGCGTAATTCGGTCGTTCCACGAAAGACTGAAATCTAATTTCAAATCGTTGCCCACTTTTTTCTTGCCTTGTGGGTCAGTCGGGTCGCCGAGATTGATTTTAATGCCGCCCTCCTCTGGTTTTGCACCTTTTTTCGGTTTTTTCGGCTTAATTTGCTTCGGCATCAAGAACGGAATGTGCACATTTTTCATCGTATGACCAAAGGAAACCGTAATTTCCGTCGTTTTTGACTCCGATAAACGCGTATCACCTAATGTCAATGCCAAATTACGTGATTTTTTGTAATTCACGCCAAAACGCATCCCCGATTTCAACTGCGCATCCAACCCAAATAAGGGTGAAAATTGCTCATTTATCACAATCGCTGGAATCCGATATTCGGGATAATAATCATACAATTGGTCTTGATTATCTTTAACAAATTGTTTCGGATTGCGTGTACTGAAATCACCATTCGTCGTATATTGATTGACCGTCAAGGTGGATTTATAACCATGCGTCAAGTTCAAACTCTGGAACACATCGCGGAATATCCCTAATTTCGTCAAACCATTGTAATTCAATCGCCAATTTAATTGTGGCAAAATTTTAAACAAATTGGTTTTAGCTGCTTGCGCAGGGTCGCTCCCCGTGTACGCCGACAAAAACGAAGCCACTAACACATCTCGATTCAACGGACCGTAACCTTCTTTGAAACCTGGTTTGTCGGGATAATCGGGTGCGCCCGCGCCAAGCGTCTGCGACACAACTGCCCGATTGGACATAAAAGTTGCAAAAAGGGTGTTATCATCGGTGGCTTTGAAAATGGTATTCGCCGCAAAAAACGAGGTCGTGAACGAACCCGCATCATTCACAGATGTATGCACTAAATTGTAATTATTATCCTGCAACGTATCTCTAAATTCTTGCGTATGATTTTTCGTGAAAACCCGATTCGCTTCCACCGTAATTTGAAAATCGGTAAAAGGCTCTAACGTCAACCGCGCATCGGCATTCTGCGTGTAACCCGACAAAACAGGGCGCGTTTGATACAAATCATCTGAAATGTAACGATTCCGCGCCGCAACATCCAACCATTCATCCGTCGGCTGCTGCCAACCTGTCACGTATCCCCAACCAGGTGCCGTCAAATTTTGTTGCCCAAACAAACCTGCTTGCGGCTTGAAACCTG
>JBEEMZ010000030.1:0-27592 GCA_041192405.1 Bacteroidota bacterium
TAACATTTATTATTTTTCCTGTATCGCTCTTTTCTAGTTGCGCTGTTGCAGGATTAGCAGAACTTTTTGCTGTGGAAGAATTAACTGTATTAAGAGCCGCATCAGGTTTAGTTGAAGTTGGAAGCAGTATCGCTGTTGCTGATGAAGCGGTGTTACTTTCTAATTTAACAAGATTGCGCTTCGTTTCGAGAGAAGGGTTGCTACAAAGCAAGGAACCGTGGAATTTGGAGAAATTCTCAATGGTCGAACCCTTTTGACCATGTTTGAAAGCTCGTTAAGAAGTTATGAAAGAGTCGGCAGGAAACCGTTTCCCTGCTAAACGACACTCCTATAACGATTCTGTAAATATTTTAGTTCGTAAATGATTAAAATATTTGTTTTATTTCAATGTGAGGCGTTCGATGAGGGCTAAAAATTGTTTGCGTTCTTCGCGTAAGGCGGCGATTTCGTCTTTTAAGACTTGAAGCGTTGCGTCGAAAGTTTCTTTTCTCTTAACTGTCTTATTTTCAAGCCTTTCATAAAGTTTATGCAATTTTTGGATACGATATGATAATTAATGATTATTTAGCCATTTTATGCGGCAAACCTACAAAGTTATTTTAAGAAATTTGCAAAAAAAACGACATTAAAATAATAAATGAAATTATACTTAACTTTTTTACTCAATCATGCAAAGTCTGACAATTCCGTAGTATCAGAGGTACTTGCGAATCTCCTCCAAAATTGGAAGATAGAAACCGCACTGGCAAATGCGTGTTGGGTGCGATTGCCCCATAAAGTGCATGGCACTATTGAAATTTTGGCGCATCAAATTGTTTATGTGCGGCTCGAAGGCGGTAAGTTATTGAGCATTTTCACGGAATCGGGTGAGTATTACCATAAAACGAAGACGTTGAAATCTTTTTTGGAGGATTTGCAGGCGCAAGGTTTCCATGATTTGGTGAATGTGCACGAGTCTCATGCACTCAATTGTTGGAATGCACATTTAATAGGACATTATTTGCGTGAAAATGCCTTGGGTATTAAAATTAAAGAAATATCTTAAGCAATATTATCATGTTTAAAAAACCATGATAATATTGCAAAAGTATGGACTTCTTTTTATCAATCGAATTTGGATTCTTTGGCTGAAAAACTCCAAAAGTTGAGCAATGTGGAAGCAAATATTTCCAATGCACTAAATTTATCTAAATTTACGGGAGATATTTATCAATATACAACAACATCAAACTTATTTTTAAACATTAAATTAGCCGAGGATAAGCTATCTGTAATTAATGATAAAAGAGGAGCTTTACAACTTGGAAACACAAAACTGCCGCAGAAGCTAAAGGAGTTAGATAATGCGCTTAATTTAAGTGGTTTTTTGGTAAGTGTGGCGGATCGTTACAAAACAGAAGGTGCGAGAATCAAAGAAGATAGCAAGGATTTACTTTCTTTGACAAGCAGTAATGTTGAAAGCCTGATTTACAATATTGATAGTTTGACTTCTCGTATAAAAAGTGATTTAGATGAAAGAAAAAAAAACGTGTCGCAAACTATTGGTTCTATTGTGGCTGTGACTGTTGTGGCTGTCGTGCTGGGGTTTCTAATTCATCCCACCATTTCAATTGCTTTTATTATATATATGATATATAAATGTTTTTAGCAACGATTGATACATAATGGTTTTTTAATATTAAAAAAAGTTACCAAAAAAGTATGAATTATAAGTTACAAGAGGGTGAAGTTTTATTTTGTGGAAATTGTGTACAACAATTTACCACAGATAAGGTAAACGCCAATTTTACTTGTTTGCGTTGTGGAAGCACAGTAACAAGTTGGTATCAATACCAAACACATGAAGATGCTTTGCAAATATGGGAAAATATTAACGGCAAGAAGCAAGCATTTAAAGAGAAACAACAAAATCAATTTATATCATCATTTAAATCTAATATTGGTATGGCAAACAATCATATTGAAAGACAAATTGAATTGCTAAATAATGCTAAAAATTTATTTAGCGAATATGCCGAAAAAGTTGAAGACTTGCGGACAAGTTTTGCTAGTCGTGTACGTGGCTTAGAGCAAGACGAATTAAATCAAGATTATATGGAGTTCCTTGAGGACTTTTTGGGCGATTACTTGATAAAGTTGGGTGCAATTCGTGAAACAATTGAGGACGAATATTTACCCGCAGTTGGCAGGAAAATACGCTACTTGGAGGAACGAGAATAAAAAATCGCAGAACATTAGCACTCCCACCAACCGCCACCTATCCGAAGCGCAAAAGCGCAGGTAGCGGTGTGCGTGTTGTCAAAAATACAATTTATTCATCCTTAAAAAAAAAGAAAATGCAATACAAAGTCGTCCCATTCGAGGCAAATGCGAGTCGCAATGACAATTCATCAACCGTTGCGGCACAAGTGCAATCCGCAATTAATCAACACCTTGCGGATGGTTGGGAATATCAACGCTTGGAGACTGTAGAAACCTTTGTGAAACCGTCCAATGGCTGTTTTGGTTTTGGCGCACAACCAGGATACACATTAGGAATTCAAATGCTCATTTTCAAAAAAGAAACAGCATGAAATGGCTCCTTTTAGGGTTGATTCAAATCTACTGGCAACGCCCCGATAGATTTAAAACACGTTGTTGTCATTTTAAAGAGACTTGCTCAAAGCATGTGTATCGAATTACGATGGAACGAGGATTTTGGGCGGGTTTGAAAGCATTTCAAACCCGCTTTAATCAATGTCGGGGTGGTTATGCCGTTTTTAAAATAGACGACACCGAATTCATTTTATGGCGTGACAAAACAATCATTGAAAGAACCGAAACCATTCTTTAAACTTATGCAATTCAAAAGTATTCCATTTATTGCGACGGTTAAACAAAGTGCTACGACTCAACAAGTTGCCAATCAATTGCAAGAAATGCTTAACACGCAAACAGCAGATGGTTGGACGTTCGATACGATTCAAACCGTTAAGACGATTATTCAACCCACAAATGGTTGTTTTGGCATTGGTGCGCAACCGATGTCTATTGAATATTGTAGTGTCGCAACTTTCACTAAATCAATTCGTTATGCACTTCCAACCGCAAAAAAGGCTGTGGAAAGCGTACCAACAGAAGTCCCTACGCTGCCTTTAACAGCTGCTGAAACGGTGTTGCAAACGGTTGAAACCGTTGTAGAACCATCTGAATTAGATAAAAAGGAAGCGGCGGTTAAAGAACTTGATTATGCGTCCATTTTTAATCCCGTTAAAGGGAAGAATCGTGTTTTAGAAACGCCTGCTTTTGAGGTACAATCTGTTGAATCCGTAAAAGAAATCGTACCCAAAGTGTCATTTGATGTAAGCCAATGGATAACAGCGAATCGTAAAATGCTATTTGGGGTGATTGGCGGTTTCGTTGCGTTATACGGTGTTTACCAATTCTTCCGACCCGACCCGCTTACGGAAGCGAAGAAAGCGGTTGAGATAGCTTGCAAATGTGAGCAAGATAAAATAACTCAATTGATTCGTCATTTGTCAGACTTTAATAATGTGTTTGAAACATCTGCCTTTCCGACTCAAATTGAAGCTCGAAATGCTTATGATAATGCCACTTTGCAAACCTTGATATCTTATAGCAATTGCAAAAATCAAGCAGGCAATGCTAAAAATGAACTGCGGAATCAGTTTAATAACTACAGAGCCATCCTTGAATTTGATAAAATTTATGACCATCAACTGACAGCGGCTTACAAAGGAGATGAAAATGAATATCAGCGCATATCGGTTCTTGTTACCGAGAAAATAAATCGGTTGAAAGCAGATCATAGCATCGTCGTAGAAAATACGTTTCAAACACCTATATCGTCGTCCCTTGCAACAGGACTTGATGGACAAACGGGCCTATTAACGATAGAACCTACCTTTTTAAACGTTTTAGATAAGCCTAATGATGAAGGTGCGTTTATTGCAAGGGCTGAAAAAGGGGTACGCTATTTTTGGGGGAATCAATATACGAAACCGAATGGTGTTACTTGGTATCATCTGGAAATTGATGGTAGTCAAAAAGGTTGGATACGTGGATTGGATGCACATATCGAGGGCATCGAAATGACGGTAACAACCGAAACGACTTCTTTCCATAGTTTGAATTACAATACACTCGAATTTACGAAGGAAACGCCGCATCTTGAAATAGGTCAAAAATGTGCTGCCTTAAAAAAATTTAAAGGTTTTATTTATACCGAATATACCAATACACGAGGTGTTACGACGAAAGGATGGCTACAACTTAGTGAGTTGAAAAATTAGAGCGTCTATGTATAATCATTGAATTTGAATTCATGAACGGAGCAATCAATTACGGTTAAGGCAGACGATATTAATTCAATGCGATAAATGTAAACATCGGCGAGGTTTTAAGCCGCGCCGATGTTGCATTTTAGTATAAATCTTGATACAAAATCTGTCTAAACTTGCGCAAAATGGCAATAATCGCTAATAAATCTCCTTTTTGCGTAGCCTCAAACGAGCGCGAAAGACAATACTCTTTTCCTTCCATCACCACAAATTTCCAATACGCGCCCACAATCGTTACACCATAAAGTGGTTTTTGATTCTGATTTTTGACCTGTGCAATCAAAAAGGCTTCGAGCAATTGCGCAATTGGCTCTCCCGCAGGATTTAATTCGGGTTTATACTCTTGAAAATGAAAAAAAGGCGTTTTAAAAAGGTTCAAATGCCCCGCCGCATACATAAAATCGGATTTCACAACCAACATCGTACCCTCCACAGTCGCCGAAATGGTCTTATCAAAAAAACCAGTTACTTTACCGTCATCTATCATCTGCCCCAATTCCAATACCACTGAAATAAATTTCATTTTGAGGTCTTCCTCGCTCCAACCACCGATTCCAAGTTGACCTTTAAGGAGCAATTTATCAAAAATCACTTGGTCAACCATATCTAAATTAGGTGGTGATACATTTATCCATGCTTCTAATAAAGGCGTTAACCGAGTAGAAATACGATTTAATTTGAATGTATCAATTAAATCTGCCTCGCGCCAATTTTTAGGTTTAGGAACTTTTTTGACACTTTTTTGCTTTTTAGCCATCTTTGATTTTGTTTTAAAGCATTAACCAAA
Source organism: Bacteroidota bacterium (assembly GCA_041192405.1). GTDB lineage: Bacteria > Bacteroidota > Bacteroidia > Chitinophagales > Saprospiraceae > JAAFJT01. Next base: position 5,128 of record JBEEMZ010000030.1, read on the forward strand.
ATTGAATTAGATGATAATCAATGATTTATGAAATACTGTTTATAAAACTCAAAAAGTTGAGTGAGTGCAGAAAATAATTCATCTACTCGTTCCATATCGAACCGTTGACGGTATTTTACAAACACATTGCGTTCCAACATCGCAATTTCCCAACCTTTTCCATTAGAAACGATGCCATGAATCGGCAATGTTTCGTCTTTATTCAGCAACTGCATCGCATACATTTCCAACGCACATTGCGCCCATCCACCCGTAAAATCATCCATTTTAGCCTCCACGACCGCTACATAAGGTGTTTCAAACACGATTTTGCCCAAACTGGAACGTTTCGCAATTAAATAATCGGGTACACCTGAAAGTTTATCTACTTCAATGGGTTTATGTCCCCAAACCGTCAAATATTTGGTATAAGGTCTCCAAACCTCCTTTAAAATGGGAAAAATTAACACTTCTCGAATCGTTGCTTCGGAAGCATCAAATGGAATCTCCTCATAAGCGAATTCTAAATCCTCTACCAACCGTTGTGGTGCGGGCATCATTTGTGTTATTTTAAAAACACGTCCCTCATACCGGATTTTGTATTCCAATAATACATCGCCTAATGTTTTAAATTTTTTAGAAAAACTCATAATTATTTTTATTTTTAAAGCAGTGACCAATTGGTTTTGAACCACAAAGAAACTCATTTTTTTTGTCTTTTGGTAAATTTTGTGCATTTTGTTTTGAAAAAAGGTTTGCTATAAAATTAAATTGCGTCCATTGGAACCAATGGACGCAATTTGTAAAATAATAAAATGGAATATTTAATCACTTAATCCTTCAACAATTGCATTAAAAAGTGCCGCTTCATTATCGCCCGAAATACCCAATTGACTATTCGTCTTGCGAATCAAATGTCCAAAAATTTCCAATAAAAAGGCTTCATCTTGTTCACAAACGTTTTCTTGAAAATCCGTAGCCGTTTGCGCACAAGACTGTAACCAATCCCGATACGCAGGTGTAATTTGATGTGCAGGAGCCGCATCTTGCCAAATTTTCAAAACAAATTGCGTTATTTGTTGTGAAAGAAGCACTTTGCTTAAAAGTGTGGATTCATATCGTTGTTTTTTATGCTCAGGAAAATAGTTTGAAATTAAATGTTTGAAAAAATCGCGTGTTTCACGGGCATTGAAACCTGCCATTTGAGCAAAATCAAGGTGCATCCGCAACCCATTTTGCCATGCGTCTTCCAAACTCCAAGGTGTATTCGCTTCCGCAATGCGTCGCAAGACCTCATTGCCCGAATTTTCCAAGTGCCGAAGGGCAATCGAAAATCCTATCGCGCCGCCATACGTCGTTAAATCGGGAATAAAATCGCTTACTTGAATGTGTTCAGAAACTATATTTTGAGGTTCAGCGAGCGTGTGCGAAAAATACTGAGGCTTCGTTTCAAAGTAGCCATTAAAATGAATTTGCAAATTGGGGCGTAAAATCGTGTCCATCCAGCCACTTTTGCCCCGAAAATACAGGCAAATATGTGGAATCCCTTCCATACAGCGTTCAAACCAATAGCGTTCTGCAACGCCAGAACCAATCGCAGATGCCACAAAAGGTTTGACAGATTTACTCAAAAAGGTGTCCCAAGGGGCGGCATGATAAAAACGGGCAGCCAGCCATTCGGTGGTGTGTATCGGATTTAATCGGGTCATGTTATGCTGCTGAATTGTAAAATTATTTAATAAGTAATTTGGTCTGTTTAAAAATGAGTTCATTGGAAAATAGTTAGTAAAACATATTCTTTTAGGATTTAATGTTTTTGGTGCAAAACAAAAGCCAAATATGTTTGTAGGTACGTTGTTGAAAAGGTGATAGTTTTATATTTTTATTTTTAATACTTAAATGAATGATATAAAATTTATTTCAATTTAAATATATTTTATATACGATAAATAACTTTTTTAAGTTACGTTATAAAACGAATAAGATCGCTTAAATGGATTTATTTAAAATGAATGCTTAAAGCTGTTACCGCAAATCTCAATTGTTATGCCAAAAAAATATTTTTTTAACAAAGAGTTAAAAATCAATGACTTAAATAATGGATTAACAATCATAAATGATTTATTTTGGCTTTGCCTCAACAATTGACGACCCTGCTTGTTTTCTTATTTTCAGATAATTTTGAAAGTTGAATTTTAATTACGAATCAAAAACATGAGTGTTACCACAGCTACGAGTGATACGATGCAAATCATCCGCGAAAGCGTTGCCGATTTTGCGAAAACTTATATCTTGCCCAATGTGATGGATTGGGATGAAAGCCAATATTTTCCGATGGATTTGATGCAAAATCTCGGTGCACATGGCTTTTTGGGCGTATTAGTGCCGCAAAAATATGGTGGTGCAGGTCTCGGTTATCAAGAATATATTACGGTGATTGAGGAGATTTCCAAAGTATGTGGCTCCATTGGATTGTCTGTTGCGGCGCATAACTCATTGTGTACCAATCATATACTTCTTTTTGGCAGCGAATCTCAAAAGTTAAAATATTTGCCACAATTGGCAAATGGGGAGCATATTGGAGCTTGGGGTTTGACGGAACCGAATACGGGCAGCGATGCGATGCGGATGACATGTGTAGCGCGCAAAGAAGGCGAATTTTGGGTGTTGAACGGTACAAAATCTTGGATTACGCATGGTAAGTCGGGACATATTGCAGTGGTTTTGGCGCGGACGGGCGAATTATTGGATAGTCGCGGCATTACGGCATTTGTGGTAGAGCGTGGAACGGCAGGTTTTTCGGCGGGCAAAAAAGAGAATAAACTCGGTATGCGGGCAAGCGAAACCGCAGAAATGGTTTTTGATAATTGCCGAGTGCATGAAAGTCAGATTCTGGGCAAAATCGGCGAAGGTTTCCAACAAGCGATGAAAATTTTAGATGGTGGTCGTATTTCGATTGCGGCGTTATCGCTTGGTATTGCGAAAGGTACGTATAACGCTTCTTTGAAATATGCCAAAGAACGCCACCAATTTGGACAGCCAATTGCGAATTTTCAAGCGATTAGTTTCAAATTGGCGGACATGGCAACGCGCATTGAAGCCGCAGAATTATTAACGCGTCAAGCGGCTGAACTCAAAATGAATGACAAACCAATGACGAAAGAAGCGGCTATGGCGAAATATTATGCGTCAGAAGTGGCGGTTTGGGCGAGCAATGAGGGCGTTCAAATTCATGGCGGTTATGGTTATACGAAAGATTTCCCTGTTGAAAAATTTTATCGAGATTCTAAATTGTGTACGATAGGAGAGGGGACTTCTGAGATTCAAAAATTGGTAATTTCAAGACTCATTTTGAAAGATTAAACAACGGATGAACAAGCCTTTACATATATTTGAACGTTTGGATATTAATATGCCTTGGGGACTTATTATTTCTGCTTTGATTGCGGGATTATGTTTCGGATTGGCGCGTTTTTATGTCCAAAAATTGGATTTGGATTATAATCGCCGACAAGTGATTCGATTGTTGTTGCTTTTTGGAGGCATGACAGCTTCGTTTTCGGCGATATTTAGAGGGGTTTCGCTGTTGCTCTTAACGCCTATTTGCATTTATGTGGATGCGATTGAAACGCCTTATGGCAAAGCTGAACTTAAAAATTTAGCTGATTTTTATATCAAAACGGAGACAAGAGCGCGTTCGATGCAGCCTGATGTGCCGATTGATAGCACCAAATTTTTACATTTGATTGAAAAAACAGGTAAAACACATATTTTATCAGCAGGAGATTATCCGATTGATAGCATTTTAGCAGAATTAAATATTGTTTTAGGATATTAATTGCAAACACATAGGTACATAGGAGACATAGATTCGGTTTGGTTTGGTTTGTTTTTTAAACGATTCATAATCAATGGTTTATCGAACATGTGTCTCCTATGTACTTATGTGTTTGCAAAAATACCACAAATTTATTGATGGATAGTTGGCAAAAATTCGTGTAATTTGTGGCGAATTAACTTCACATTGACGCAATTATCCTATTTATGCAATTTTATAAATATTTATTTATTGGTGTAATCGCCACATTTTCAATTAGTTGTAATCATTCGGATTCAGAAAAACAGGGTAAAAAAGTTTTTCGATACAATCAACAAAGTCCAATTAGTTCCTTAGACCCTGCGTTTGCACGGTCGCAAGCAAATATTTGGGCGATTCAACACCTTTATAATACATTGATTACGTTGGACGACTCGCTCATTGTGCGTCCTGATTTGGCAAATCGTTGGGAAGTTTCACCCGATGGTTTGCATTACACTTTCTATTTGAAACCAAATGTTTATTTCCATGATAATTCTTGTTTTCCCAATGGCAAAGGTCGTGCAATGACCGCACAAGATGTTGCATATAGTTTGGGACGCATTTTGGATACGACTGTGAATTCGTCGGGTTCTTGGATTTTTAAAGATAGGGTTCAAACAAATAAACCTTTTGAAGCCATCAATGATACTACTTTTGTATTGCATTTGTTGAAACCATTCCGACCGATGTTGGGTATTTTGACGATGCAATATTGCTCCATTGTTCCAAATGAAGCGATTACATATTACAAAAAAGATTTTCGTAAAAATCCTGTTGGCACAGGTGCATTCCGTTTTAAGCGATGGTTGGAAAATCAAGGTCTTTTTTTGTTGAAAAATGAAAATTATTTTGAATTCGATGAAAAAGGTGTTCGATTACCTTACTTGGATGGTGTTCGAGTGAGCTTTATGCCCGACCGCAAAACGGCGTATTTGGAAATGATGCGTGGTAAATTAGATTATATGTCGGGTATCGAATCTTCGATTGTAAACCAATTGTTGACTCCCGACGGAACGCTGCAACCGAAGCAAATCAATAAGTTACAATTGATAAAATCACCTTATTTGAATACCGAATATTTGGGCATTAATATGCAATTCAAGGCAGGAACAAATGCGTTGAGTATTAAAAAAGTGCGTCAAGCGTTGAATTGGGGTTTTGATAGAGATGTCATGTTGCGCACGTTGCGTAATTCGATGGGAAAACCCGCTAATAGTGGTTTTTCGCCAAGAGGATTGCCTTCGTTTGATGCCAATCAAGCGGTCGGCTACACGTATCAACCTGAAAAAGCTCGGAAATTATTAGCAGAAGCGGGCTTCCCAAATGGTGATAAATTGCCTGAAATCAAGTTAATATGTAATAAAGATTATTTAGATTTGTGTACATTCATCACGCGGCAATGGGAGGAATTAGGCATTCGTTGCAAAACGGAAGTATTAGAAACCGCAACGATGCGTGAGATGATGACAAAAGGCACTGCGCCGTTTTTTCGGGCTTCATGGATAGCGGATTATCCAGATGCGGAGAGTTTTTACACCGTTTTTTATAGCAAAAATGCTGCGCCGCCCAATTATACACGATTTCAAAATGCAACTTTTGACCGTTTGTACGAAGCCGCTTTGCAGGAAAATAATGATGCCAAACGATATGAATTATACCATCAAATTGACAAAATTTTAATTGAAGAAGCACCTGTTGTATTTTTGTTTTATGATGAGAGTAGTCGTTTTGCGACTAAAAATATTTTGAATATGAGTTATAATGCAATGAATTTGTTGCCATTACAAAGAGTCAAAAAAATATAAATGGGTGGTTTATTTAGGTTAGTCACGAATTTTTAAGCAAAATAACTTTCGGAATTCTTAAAATTCGGGTCCAATTAAATGAGCAATCGAACCAAACATGACAGAACAAGATTTAATAAACCAAATTAAATTAGGCAATCATGCAGCATTTAACGAATTGGTGAAGCAACATAGCAAGCATGTTATCCAAATTTGTCATAAATTTGTGTTGAAACAGCAAGATGCAGAGGATATTGCCCAAGAAGTTTTTATAGAAGTGTATCAATCTATTAAATCCTTCCGCGGTGAATCCAAATTATCTACCTGGATTTATAGGATTGCGGTGACGAAATGCCTTGATGACATCAAAAAACGCAATCGAAAAAAACGATTAGCAGCTTTTGGTAAGATATTCGGTTTAGAAGATGTCATTCAGTGGCTTGTTGGCGGCGAAATGCCCGACAAAGCCTTGTTAGAAAACGAAAAAAGGACTGAAATTATGCAAGCATTGAATACATTACCCGATAATCAACGCATCGCTTTTACTTTGAGTAAAATAGACGGGTATTCCAATGCCGAAATTGCGGCAATTATGGAAACAACCATCCTTGCGGTAGAGGCGTTGGTCAAGCGCGCCAAAAAGCAAGTAAGTACAGCGTTAGAAATTATTTTGAAAAATAAGGATTAAAATGACAGTAATAGATTCGATTTATCGTCAAATGACAAAAAGATTAAAATGAAACAACCTGAAATAAATCAAAAAGTCATTCAAATGTTGCATGATTTTGAAAAATTGGAAGCAATTGACGCGTCTGATGCTTGGAATCAAGCATTGATGCAGCAATTAGTTGAATCAGAAGTAGTGCATTCAGCGAATTCGACTTTGCCCCTACCTTATGTGACGGCTATCCTTATTTTTATAGTGATGAATGCCGTTTGCATTTTTAACATGTTTAAAAATACGAATCAGCCATCCTTCAATCGCCTCGCTAAATTGAATATTATTTCCAAAGAATTATTAATTCCTCATGTGACGCTTCGGGAATGATGAATTATAAATGATGAATGATTCATTTGTAAAGTATTGATTATCAATTTGTTTGTAACGAATAATCAATCCTTGATGATGCAATCATGTCTAAACAATCAGGTTGAACGAAAATGGTTAGAATATGAAAAAGGATATTTTCCCGCAGATTTCGCTGATTCGGATTCTTAGAACCTTCATGCTGCGAAAATCTGCGGGAAAGCAATCCTATTAACCTCTAACCATTTTCGTTCAACCTGCTAAACAATTAGAAATATGGATATTTTTACGCAAAAAAAATGCTTAATACGGGTCACTATCGGACTCGCAGTTGTCAATATCGCTTTAATGCTTTGGATTACTTTTTCGTATGAAAACCATTCGACTCCGCCTCCGCCTAAGCGACAGGATTTGACGACGCTTTTAACCATTCTAAAAAAAGAATTGCAATTAACACCCAATCAAGTAGCTCAAATTGAAACGTTACGCGCTGATTATTTTGCCCAAGAGAAAGAATTACTTCACCTTGTTCAAAGTAAGCGAGATTCGATGAATGTCGAAATGTTTCTTAAAACGACCGATCCTGTTTTAATGAAAGCCTTAGCTGAAAGGCTTGCCGAACATAAAGTTGAATTGGAATGGATTCGTTATGAACAATCCAAAACGTTTAAAGCCATTTGTACGCCCGAACAATTAGATAAATTTGGCAATTTGGTCAAGGAAATTAGGCGGTATTTCAAATCGGATGAGCCACCACAAAAATAATTTTTGTTTTTGTGCCAGTTTTTTTGATAAATGTCTTCTAAATGGTTAGGGTACTTCTACTATTATATATTAAATTTTTACTTATTGTAAAGTATTGATTGTCAATGTATAGTGGTTTTGTAGTGACCAAAAAAAAATAAAAAAATAATTAACTAAATTAGATACATTCTTCAAATTAGTCACTATATTTGCATCAATTAGTGTCTATTGTACACTAAGAAGTGAATTTAACTTAAGCGAACAAAAAAAGTTTCATTTTTCTCACTAACATTCATCAACAAAGTATGAATCATAAGCTCAACCTATTAGCGATTGGCATGATGTGTATCATGGCAAATCGTGGTTTCGCGCAAGCACCTGTGACGGCAGCTCCCGTTCCAACGCTGGCAGCAGCGAATGTTATTTCCTTATTTAGTGGTGCTTACACCGATCTTGCAGCAACGGATTGGAATCCAAACTGGGGACAATCCACCGCTGTAACGGAGGTTCAAATTGCAGGCAATGCGACGAAGTTATTTTCTAATTTGAATTATCAAGGTACGCAATTCGCAACGCCTGTCAATGTGACAAATATGACTTATTTGCATATTGATGTGTGGACACCCACTTGTACGTCTTTCAAAGTTTCATTGATTAACATACCACCATTAACCCAAACGGAACAAGCGTTTACGATTACGCCAACTTTATCGGGTTGGAATAGTATTAATATTCCGTTGACGGCTTACAATACCATTAATAGAGCAGGTATTGGTCAATTTAAATTTGAAGGATTGCCCGCAGGTTGTGCGGTCTATTTGGATAATATTTATTTCCACAATACGCCTGTACCTCCAAATGTACCTGCGATAGCGGCTCCGACTCCAACAGCACTTGCGGCGAATGTCATTTCGTTGTTTAGCGGTGCTTACACGGATATTGCAGGAACCGATTGGTTTCCAAACTGGGGACAAACAACGGTTGTAACGGACGTTCAAATTGCGGGCAATACCACGAAAAAGTATGCGAATTTGAATTATCAAGGTGCACAATTTGCAGCTCCCGTCAATGTGACGACCATGACGCATTTACATCTTGACATTTGGACACCCGATTGCAATACCTTCAAAGTTTCCTTAATCAACATACCGCCATTGACGCAAACGGAACAAGCGTTTACCATTACCCCAACTTTAGCGGGTTGGAATAGTATTGATATTCCGTTGACGGCTTACAACACGATTAATAGAGCGGGCATTGGTCAATTTAAATTTGAAGGATTACCTGCGGGTAGCACGGTGTATTTGGACAATATCTATTTCTTCAAATCAACAGCACCTTTGATGGCGGCTCCGACTCCGACAGCACTTCCTGCAAATGTAATGTCGTTGTTTAGCGGTGCTTACACGGATATTGCAGGGACGGATTGGAATCCAAACTGGGGACAATCTACCGTTGTTACCGATATTCAAGTTGCGGGCAATGCGACTAAAAAGTATGCAAATTTGAATTATCAAGGTGTCCAATTGGGGGCTCCGATTAATGTGACAACGATGAATTTCCTTCACCTTGACTTATGGACACCTGATTGCACTTCTTTCAAAGTTTCCTTAATCAGCGCGGGACCCGTTGAACAAGCGGCGACATTAATGCCGACTTTAGCGGGTTGGAATAGTTTTGATATTCCGTTAACGTCTTACACAACGCCTAATAAAGCGGCGATTACTCAATTGAAATTAGAAGGAACGCCTGCGGGCAGTACGGTGTATTTGGACAATATCTATTTCTACAAAACGCCTGCGGCAGATCCATCTCAAGCGATTTTCACGGATGCTTACGCGACAGGCGTTACATTTGTTGCTTTTGGTGGTTCTACAAACGTTGTAACCGCAGATAGTACTACGTCTCAATCGGGTGTTGCATCGCTTAAAGTGGTGGTTCCTGCGGTAGGTTGGACAGGTGGTGCATTAGCAGCGGCAACGGCACAAAATCTTTCTACGTATAATGCAGTTTCTTTTTGGGTCAAAGCGAGTGCGGCTAAAACGTTAAATGTAACGGGTTTGGGTAACAACGCAACCCCAAATGGTGCTGTTTATCAAGCAGAGATGTTGAATATTCCTGTAACGACGACTTGGACGAAATTCATTATTCCGATTCCTGTACCTGCGAAATTGAATGCTGAAACGGGTTTATTCCACTTTGCGGAAGGTTCTGACGAAGGTGCCTACACGATTTGGTTTGATAACATCCAATATGAAGCGATTTCTGGCGGTGTGATTGGTACGCCGACAGCGGCGATTGCAACTGAAACCATTAATAAAAATGTTGGTGATGCTTTTTCACCGAATGGTTTCACCTCTTCTTTCCCTATCAATGGCGTAGCGAAAACAGTGGTTCCGAGCAAAGCGTACTTTACGTATGCAAGTTCAACACCTGCGGTTGCAACAGTGTCGGCATTGGGAATGGGCAGTGCGCTTAGTGCAGGAACGACGAATATTACTGCAATGCTTGGTGCCGTAGCAGCAGCAGGTACTTTGACGGTTAATGTAGCCGCACCATTAGCGGTTCCAATGATAGCGGCTCCAACGCCGACAAGACCTCCTGCGAGTGTGATTTCCTTGTTTAGTAATGCTTATACAGATGTGGCAGGAACCGATTGGAATCCAGGTTGGGGACAATCAACGATTGTAACAGAGATACCAATTGCGGGCAATGCGACTAAAAAGTATGCTAATTTTAATTATCAAGGCGTTCAATTTGCCTCGGCTATCAATGTGACGGCGATGAATTATTTGCATATTGACATGTGGACACCGAATTGTACTTCATTCAAAGTATTTTTAATCAACATACCGCCATTGACGCAAACGGAACAAGCCGTAACGCTTATACCGACATTAGCGGGTTGGAACAGTTGGGACATTGCATTGTCCTCTTACAACACGATTAATAAAACGGGTATTGGTCAATTCAAATTGGAAGGTACGCCATCAGGTAGTGTTGTGTATCTTGACAACTTGTTCTTCTTCAAAACGGGTGTTGGTACAAATGATTTGAAACTTGCAAATGATTTGTTTACAGTGAATCCGACCTTGGCGAACGATTTTGTGAATATCCATTTAAATGATAACGCGAAAGGTGCGACTCAAATTACCTTCACGACTTTAACAGGTCAAAAAGTGTATGAAGCATCTTTGAATGCGGATAACCTTACAAAAGTAAAGGAAATTTCGACTCAAAATCTTGCTGCGGGCATGTATATAATAGGTGTAAGAGTTGGAGATAGTTTCCAAACTCAAAAAATTGTAGTAAGTCATTAATGCAAACACATAGCAACATAGGAGACATCGATTTTTGAACACATAGTGACATAGGGGACATAGATTTTTTACAAATGTTTCAAAAACGATGTTTCCTATGTCCCTATGTGTTTCAAAAACGATGTTTCCTATGTCCCTATGTGTTTCAAAAAAACCTAAACTTGTATGAAAAAAAATATATTTATCCTCCTCGTACTATCCTTATTCACGCTACATTCCGTCCTCGCGCAAACCGTCACAGGTAAAGTGACCGACGGGAAAGAAACGCTCATTGGTGCAACTGTCCTTGAAAAAGGCACGACGAATGGCACATTGACCGATGTGGATGGCAAATACACCTTAACCGTAAAAGACCGTAAAACGGCAATTTTACTCATTTCCTTCATTGGTTATGAATCGAAAGAAGTGGCTATCAATGATGCACAAACTATTGATATTGAATTAGTTAGCGGTAAGCAATTAGATGAATTAGTGGTCGTTGGTTACGGCACACAGCGCAAAGCGGTCGTAACGGGCGCGATTGCAAAAGTCAAAGGGAGCGATTTAGAAAATATGCCTGTTCCGCGCATTGAACAATCTTTGTTAGGTCGGACGGCAGGGGTGCGCGTGACGACAGGTTCAGGGCAACCTGGCGAAGGCGCAACGGTTCGGATTCGCGGCACGACTTCCATCAATAACAGTGAACCATTATATGTAGTGGATGGTGTACCCGTTACAGGTGGGATTGATTATTTAAATCAAGCGGATATTGAGTCTATCGAAGTCTTGAAAGATGCGGCATCTGCGGCAATTTATGGTGCAAGAGCTGCATCAGGAGTTATTATCGTCACGACCAAACAAGGCAAAGATGGCAAAACAGCCGTTACTTACAATGCCTATTGGGGGCAACAAGCACCAACGCGCAAACTTGCGCTGCTCAATGCACGAGAATATGCGACCTTGATGAATGAAGCATCCGTCGCTTCCAAAGGTGCGATTTTATTTCCAGACCCTGCAAAATTGGGTACGGGAACGGATTGGCAAGACGCGATTTTCAACAAATCCGCGCCCATGCAAAATCATGAATTAGGTATTTCAGTAGGCAATGCGAAGTCTCAATATTATGCATCTTTTGGATATTATAACCAAACAGGGATTGTCGCATCGTCGCAATCACAATGGGAGCGTTATTCGATTCGGCTCAATTCAAATCATCAATTGAACCGATATGTAAAAATGGGTACTACAATGGGTTATTCCAAAATCGCTGGCAAATCATCTTCTACAAATAACGAATATGGAGGTGTATTGAGCCGTGCAGCAAATATGGATCCGATAACGCCCTTGATTGAAACCGACCCGACAACGTTGAATTCCAATATTTTTAAAAATTTTGCGGTTGTTAAGAATGATGCAGGACAACCTTATGGGATTTCCAAATATGTGAGTTCTGAGATTTTGAATCCTGTGGCAGCAACGGCGATGAATCAAGGTGGTGGTTGGAGTGATAAGATTGTAGGCAACTTATTCGTTGAGGTTGAACCCATTACAAATTTGAAATTTCGTTCAAGTTTTGGAACAGACCTTGCGTTTTGGGGCGGCGAAGGTTTTCGACCGATTTATTATTTGAACGCTGCGAATCGTTCAGACGTAACATCTTACAATCGGAATCAAAGTCGTGGATTATATTGGGTTTGGGGGAATACGGTTACGTATAGTAAAGATTTTAATAAAAAACACCATTTTTCAGCTTTGCTTGGTACAACGGCAGAGAAAAGTCGCGGTGAAAATATAGGTGGCAGCGTTCAAAACATGCCCGTTTCCAATATCAAAGAAGCTTCTTTGAATTTTTCATCGGTTCAAATTGACCAAACATTTGGTGGTTATGAATATCAAGGCGCATTATTGTCATATTTGAGTCGGGTGAATTACGATTTTGATGGCAAATATATGATTAGCGCGTTGATGCGGATTGACGGTTCTCCAAAATTTGGTACAAACAATAAGTTTGGAACGTTTCCATCAGTTTCTGCGGGTTGGATTGTATCGGAAGAACGTTTTTTGAAAAGCGTAAAGCCGATTAATTTTTTAAAAATTCGTGCCTCTTGGGGCGTGAACGGTAATGACCAAATTGGAGATTTTAAATATGTGTCAACCGTTGGTGGTGGTCGGAACTATACATTTGGCAGTTTGGATAAATTGTTTAATGGTGTAAGTCCAAACGCAATTGCGAATCCAGATTTGAAATGGGAGGAAACCACTCAAACGAATCTTGGTTTTGATGCCAAATTATTCAAACATTTGACGGTTACGCTGGATATTTTTCAGAAAAATACGGCTGGCATGTTGCTTGATATTAAAGTTCCGAGTTATATTGGGAATGCGGGACCTGTTGGCAATGTGGCGAAATTGGAGAATCGAGGCGTTGAATTAGAATTGGGTTACGAGAAAAAAGTAGGTAAAGTTATTTTTAATTTGGTGGGCAATCTTTCTTATATTCGGAATAAAATTACAGATTTGGGCCCTGATAAGAAATTTTTAGCAGGTCAAACCTTTAGTCCACAAAATTTAGAAATTCAACGGACGGTTGTTGGAGAACCACTTGGTATTTTCTATGGTTATAAAACGCAAGGTATTTTCCAGAATCAGGCAGATGTGAATGCGTATAAAAACAAAGATGGCATTGTGATTCAGCCCAATGCGAAACCAGGCGATTTTCGGTTTGCAGATTTAAACGGTGATGGCATTATCAACGCAGATGACCGCACTAAAATCGGCGACCCGACACCAAGTTTAACATATGGTTTTAATTTTAGTATGGCTTATAGCGGTTTTGACCTTATATTATTTGGTCAAGGCGTGAATGGAAATCAGATTTTCAAGGCAACACGTCGTTTTGATTTACAAATGGCGAACATGACAGCAGATGCACTGGGCAGATGGACGGGAGAAGGTTCTTCGACGACTTACCCGAGATTGGTGATGGATGACCCGAATAAAAATTTCAGTCGGAGTTCCGATTTTTATGTTGAAAGTGGGTCGTTTTTCAGAATAAAAACGTTGCAATTGGGTTACACGCTACCATTTGTTTCAAAAGTTGGTTTTACGAAGGCGAGAATTTACGTTTCAGCGAACAATTTAGCAACGTTCACCAAATATTCGGGCATTGACCCAGAAATTGGTGGCGGAAGTCCGAGTGGGGGCGTTCGTGAGGGCGGCAGTTATGGGGTTGATAGAGGTTTTTATCCTCAAGCGCGTTCGTTTTTATTTGGGTTAAGTGCAGCCTTTTAAATTAGGATTCTTAGAATTTGAAAGATTTAAAGGATTGATTTTAATCTTTCAAATCAATCCTTTGAACCCTTAAAATCTTAAGCATCCTAATTCAAACGGTCTTTCATCATTCATCATTAAGTTAAAACATGTCAAAATATAAAATATTTTTTACTGTATTTGTGTTACTGTTTTCGATGTCGTGTTCCAAAGACTTCATCGAATTAACGCCAAGAGGCACAACACTTGAAAGTAATTTCTATAAAACCGAAGCTGAATTATTTCAAGGTTTGGTTGCCGCGTATGACCCGCTTGGTTTTGCGACCAATTTCACGATGAAAATGGGTTTGCTCAATGCCGCAAGTGACGATACACACGCGGGCGGTTCGGACGCATCGGATCAGCCAAATTGGGTTGCTTATGATAAATTCACGCTTGACCCTAATTTGGGTCCACAAGCAGGTTTATGGTCTAAAAATTATACAGGTATCTACCGTGCAAACCTTGTTATTGAAAAATCAGAAGGTAATGTTACAGGTCTGACCGCCGATAAAAAAGCGCGTTACATTGCGGAAGCGAAATTTTTGCGTGCTTACTACTATTTTGATTTGGTTCGTTGGTTTGGGAATGTGCCGTTAGTGACGGTTGCGCCGAGTGCGGATGCGATTTACAAGCAAACGCAATCTACGCCAACTCAAGTTTATACTCAAATCGAAAAAGATTTGAAAGAGGCTATTGCGACAAGTCAATTGCCAGAAACGGTTGGCGTAGATGAATTAGGGCGCATTACGAAAAGCGCGGCAAAAGCATTGCTTGGCAAAGTGATTTTGTTTCAAAATAACAATGCACGAATGAGCGAAGCGGCAACCCTTTTTGAAGAAATCATCACTTCTAATAACTATGCATTAGAACGAAATTTTGCAGATATTTTCAAACCCGATAATAAATTTGGTAAAGAATCTATATTTGAAATATATCATTCTGGCAATCGGAAAGGTGATTGGGGCATTGAGAACAGTAATGGCAATGAAGGTAACAAGGATGTACAATTTTGCGGGATGCGTGATTTTGTAGGGGCTGATTATGGGAATGGCTGGAGTTTCTGTCCTGTTTCGCAAGATTTAGTGGATTTTATGCGAAATGACCCCCGTTTTGCGGCAACGGTTATTGATGGCAGGGCTTTGAAAAGTGGTGGCGCAAGTTACACGGCAGGTTATCAAAATACAGATTATTTCATTAAAAAATACGCGCCTTTGGCAAGTTTCAAAGCAATTTCGGGAGAACCTGCATTGAATTGGGGTTACAATTACAAAGAAATTCGTTTAGCGGATGTATTGTTAATGGCGGCGGAATGTTTCAATCGGAGTAATAATGATGGAAAAGCACAAACCTATTTGAATCGGGTTCGGGCACGCGTTAATTTGCCCGCGAAAACAAGTGCAGGTACAGCATTATTGGACGACATTTATGCAGAACGCCGACTTGAATTAGCAACGGAAGGCATGCGTTTTTGGGATTTAATCCGCACGAATAAAGCTGTAACCGTTTTACAAAGTCAAGGTTTCAAGGCGAATAAGCATGAATATTTGCCACTTCCGCAAAGTGAAATTGATATTATGCAAGGCGTATTTAAGCAAAATCAAGGTTATTAATGGTTCCGCCACGAATTGCACGAATTTTAAGCAAATTGCTTTGTGAAAAATTTGTGCAATTCTTGGCAAAACAAAAAAGATATAAAAAAATGGAAAAATTTATAAAGTATTGTTTTTCAATGGTTATCGTTCTTAATTTTGTGGGCTGTACGCCGCAAGTGGATGATAAAATTGACATTGGCGGCTTACCAGTTGCCGCATTTGACGTAACGCCAACCGCGAATCCCAATAAATTCACCTTAACGAGCAAATCAACAGGTTCATTTATGCAAAAATGGGATTTAGGCGATGGTTCAACATCGGATACAACGGTTGTGACCGCCGCTTACGCTCGAAAAGGCACTTACAAAGTCTCATTGACGGCTTTCGGCAAAGGCGGCATGACAACCGCAACTCAAAATATCGTTGTTGCGCAAGATGACCCGACAGCTTGTACAGGTAATGTTCGCTTGTTAACGAATTGTGCTACAAAACGTTGGAAATTAGCACCCGAAGCAAGTGCGTTATGGGTTGGTCCCGATGCGACTTTTGGAACCACTTGGTGGGCAAGCGGCGCGGCGGATGTTACAGCAAGAACGTGTCTTTTTAATGATGAATACGTTTTCAGCGTTGACGGCACGTTTCAATACGATAGCAAAGGCGATTTTTGGGCAGATACGGATGCAAATGGCAATATTTTCCCGCCTGCCATGGCACTTACGCCTGGTTGTCATCCGATTTCGGATATACCTGCTGCGCTTCGGGCATGGGGCAGCGACCCGAATCCGCGCACATTTGTCATTAACAATACAGAATTAAAAGTAATTGGTTTGGGAGCGTACATGGGGCTTTACAAAGTCGGTACTGGTGCGGAAGTGCAAGTGCCACAAGCATCCGTGACTTATACGATTAAAGAATTGACCGCAAATCGAATGGTTTTGTATGTGAGTTTTGGTGCGGGTATTTGGCGATATACGTTTGTATCTATTTAATTATTTTTTTGTCATTCCGTAGGAAACTCAGATTCCTACGGAATGATAAAAAAATTCAAAAGTCTCCAATTCATTCTGTTAAAATAAATAATGTTCATGAAAAATTTACTTCTGCTTAGTGTCATTGCCTTGTTTGCGAGTTGCGGTTCTAAAGGTGTTGTCGTTACACCTGTTTTGCCAACGATTTCCATTAGCAGCATTGCCCCATTTGAGGGCGATGCCAATGCCAATATCACGTTCAAAGTCAATTTAAGTAGTGCGACCGACCAAACTGTAACCGTTGATTTTGCAACTGAGGACGGAACGGCAGGTGCGGGTTTGGATTACATTGCCAAAACAGGTACGCTCACATTCAGCCCACAAACGACGGAAAAAACGATTGAAATTACGATTATTGGCGATACGTTGAAAGAGGCGGATGAAGTTTTTAATGTCATCCTGTCGAAACCGACGAATGCGACGATTGGTACAAGTACGGGTTCGGCAACGATTCGCAATGATGACACCTATATATATGTACCTGCGGACGGCTACATTACACCTGAAACTTATACAGGTTATGAAAAATTGTTTCAAGACGAATTCAATGGTACTCAAATTGATACGACAATTTGGGGTTACAACATTGGTACAGGCAGTGGTGGTTGGGGCAACAATGAATTACAATATTATACGAATCGCACCGAAAATGCCTATTTGGACAATGGCAAATTGGTCATTCAAGCCAAAAGAGAATCGTATAATGGCAGTGCCTACACTTCAGCGCGCCTTTTGACGCAAAATAAAAAGACTTTTACATTTGGTAGAGTGGATATCCGTGCAAAATTGCCAGTTGCGAAAGGCTTATGGCCCGCATTATGGGGCTTAGGCTCGAAAATTACACAAACAGGTTGGCCTGCTTGTGGCGAAATGGATATTATGGAATTGGTCGGCACAAACCCGAATCAAGTACATGGAACGTTTCATTGGGGGGCAACGACTGCTACACATGCAAGTTATGGCACTTTTAGCCGCTTGCCAACGGGCGACTATTCGGATAAATTTCATGTATTCACGATGATTTGGGAAGCGGATAAAGCCGAAATTTTTATGGATGATGTTTCTTATTTCAAATTTGATAGAACAAAAGTGGGTGCTGCGCCTTATCCCTTTAATGAGCCTTTATTTTTGATAATGAATGTTGCGGTTGGAGGCGATTGGCCTGGCTCGCCGCCTGCGACCACGACTTTTCCGCAACAAATGTTGGTGGATTATGTACGGGTTTTCAGAAAGATATAATTGTTTAAATGGAAGTTGTGATAAAGTTATAGATAAATTTTATCTATAACTTTTTTATTATGAATAATTTTTTAACGATAAAATTTTGATTTTCAATGCTTTACATAAAAAAGATAATTGGTTTAACGATATGTTTTGTCCCTTTTTGGGGTTGCGACACGCCTCAAAAAGCAATTCAAACGGTTCAAAAGGCAACCAAAGTGTTATCTGAAAAGGAGCAAAAAATTGAAACGCTCCTTTCAAAAATGACTTTGGAAGAAAAATGCGGACAACTTAATTTTATCTGTGGCACTATTTTGACAGGGCCCGCTTTACTAAATCCTCAAGCATCTGCGGATTTAGACGGGCAAATTAAAGCTGGACAAGTAACAGGTATTTTTAATACGAATGGCGCAAAAAATATTCGGCATTTACAAGAAGTTGCCGTTAAATCTTCTCGATTAGGCATTCCGTTGTTGATAGGCGCGGACATTATTCATGGTTACAAAACGATTACGCCGATTCCATTAGCTGAATCGGCGAGTTGGGATATGGCAGCGATTGAGCAATCTTCAGCAGTTGCGGCGGCAGAATGTGCGGCAACGGGCATTAATTTAACGTTTGCGCCGATGGTTGATATTAGTCGGGATGCGCGTTGGGGACGTGTGGCGGAAGGTGCGGGCGAAGACCCGTATTTGGGCAGTTTGATTGCGGCGGCGAGAGTGCGTGGTTTTCAAGGCAAAGATTTAGCGGCGGCGAATACGATTGCGACGTGCATAAAACATTTTGCGGCTTACGGCGCACCCGAAGCGGGACGCGAATACAATACCGTAGATATGTCGGAACGCCGATTGCGTGAAACGTATTTGCCACCTTATCGGGCGGCAGTGGAGGCGGGTGCGGCAACTTTTATGAGTTCGTTTAACGAATTGGATGGCACACCTGCGACGGCGAATGACTTTTTATTAGACAAAATCTTGCGTAAAGAATGGGGCTTTAAAGGATTAGTGATGTCGGATTGGGCTTCGATAGAGGAAATGATTGCGCATGGCAGCGTTGGAAATCGCAATGAAGCGGGTTCGGCAGCTTTAAAAGCGGGCGTTGATATGGATATGATGTCGTTTATTTACCTCAAAGAGTTGCCAAAAATGGTTGCTGCGGGACAAGTTGATATAAAATTGGTGGATCAAGCGGTTCGTAGAACGTTGGCATTGAAATATGATTTAGGTTTATTCGCCAACCCATATCAATACGGTGATGAAGCGGTCGAAGCCAAAGTGATTTTATCCAAAGAAAATCGCGCTACGGCACTTGATATTGCTAAAAAAAGCATCGTTTTGCTTCAAAATCCAAATAATATTCTCCCACTAAAAAAAGAGATTAAAACGATTGGTTTAATTGGCGCACTTGCGGAAGATAAAGCAGAACATAATGGTACCTGGTCTTTTTTCGGCGAAGCGAAAGATGTGGTTTCGGTTGCGGAAGGCATTCGTGAAAAAGTTGGAAAAGGTACTAAAATTTTGACGGCGCGTGGGGCTGATTTTTACACAATGGATAAATCAGGTTTTGCGGAAGCGGTCAAAGTGGCGGAACAATCGGATGTGGTGGTCATGGCGGTTGGCGAATCGGCGGTGATGAGTGGTGAAGCGGCGAGTCGTTCGGATATTCGCTTGCCTGCGGCGCAAGAAGATTTAATTCGGGCAGTGATGGCGGTTGGCAAACCTGTGGTCATTTTAACATTTCACGGTCGTCCCTTAGAATTGAGTTTTTTGGAAAATCAACCTGCATCTATTTTGGCATGTTGGAGTCTGGGGACGGAAACGGGACACGCGATTGCGGAGGTTGTTTTTGGCGATTACAATCCATCGGGGCATTTGCCGATGTCTTTCCCGCGCAAAGTGGGTCAAGTGCCAATCTATTATAGTATCAAAAATACTGGACGCTTTTACAAAGGCAATTATTCGGAAGCACCGTCTGAAAGGGTTTACCAATCCAAATATCGGGATGTTAAAAATACGCCCCTTTTTCCATTTGGTTATGGGTTAAGTTATACGACTTTTACATATAGTGACGTGAAGTTAGATAAGTCAGAAATGACTGATAATCAATCTATTACGGCAACCATTACGCTCACGAATTTAGGCAAAATGGATGGTGAAGAAGTCGTTCAAATGTATCTTAAAGACGATGTTGGAAGCGTTACGCGCCCTGTCCGAGAGTTGAAAGGTTTTCAGAAAGTAATGCTTAAAGCGGGTGAATCTCGTGAAATTGCGTTTAAAATAACGGCATCTGACTTAGCATTTTATCGGAAAGATATGAGTTGGGGTTCAGAAGCTGGGCAATTCCAAGTTTTCATTGGCGGGAATTCGGAAACAACGAATGGTAAAACATTTGTATTAAAATAATTTCTTTTGCAAATATATAAGTTTATAGGAAACATAATGCCTTGATATACAACAATCTATGTTTCCTATGAACCTATGTGTTTAACAACCTATGTTTCCCGATGAGCCTATATGTTTGCAATAATCAATAACCTCTATGTTTACAATGAAAAAACATCTATCCTTCCTCATAGCCATAACTTTAACCGTTATATTGGGCTATTCCACCTCGCTCCAAGCGCAAATCTGTTCAGGACTTGCCATGAATGGAGATTACCGTTACGAAGTTTACACGAATTTGGGGACAGTCTTTTTCAAAATGGTTCCTTTATCGCCGATTACGGGCAGCGCGTCGGCGATAATTTATATAAAGGAAGGCAACACAGGTGGAGCCGCTTATCCTGGTTACAATATGGTTGCTTCTGGCGGTAATTTCACGTACAACAAAACGATTGCGAATAATACGATTGTTCGTTTTTACTTTTCGTACCAAATTCCAACAGGTGGTGAGCGAAATTCGAGTTTGAACCCGCATGACTATGTTGCAGGGACGATTTGCGTAACAGGTGCGCCCACCGTTTCCATTACGACACCTATTGAAGCAGCCAGTTTTAATGCGCCTGCGAGTGTTACGATAGGCGCGACGGCAGCCGATGTGAACGGCACGGTTCAACAAGTTGCGTTTTACAATGGTGCAACGTTGCTTGGCACAGATAATAGCAGTCCATATAGTTTCAATTGGACGAATGTTGCGGCGGGCAATTACGCATTGACCGCCAAAGCAACGGATAATGATGGACTTGTCACGACTTCGATACCTGTGAATATTGTGGTGAATGCGCCCAATGCGAATGGCTATTGTGGAACGGCGTTCAATGGCGATTATGAATACAAAGCCGTGACCGTCAATGGTATGGTGACAGTGACTTTACATCCATTGACTCCAATTATGGGTTCTGCTTATGCATTGGCATATTTTCGGGAAGGTGCGGCGAGTGTTCATTCGGGTTATGCGATGACGGCAGTTGGCGGAGATTTTATTTATACAAAACAAATTGCGGATAGCACATTGGTCAATCTTTACTTCACCTACCAAATTCCAACAGGCGGTGAACGGAATTCAAGTGCGAACCCTCATAATTACGTTGTTGGAACGAATTGCGTAGGTGGCGGGATTCCTCCAACGGTTTCATTAACACAACCTGCCAATAATGCTGCTTTTACAGAACCTGCGACGATTTCGATTCAAGCGACGGCGGCAGATGCAGATGGCACGGTTCGCAAAGTTGAATTTTACAATGGTGCGACCTTACTTGGTGTGGATAGCGTTGCTCCTTACGCGCTGAATTGGACACCTATATTAGCAGGAAATTACACCATTTCGGCAAAAGCAACTGATAATACGGGTTTGACAACCATTTCAACCCCTGCAAAAGTGGTTGTGAATGTTAGTTTTGCGACAGGGATTTGCGGGATGGTTAGCAATGGAGATTATACTTATAAAGTGGAGACATTGAATGGAAAAGCCGTATTTACGTTTCATCCTTTATCGCCGATTGCGGGTTGTGCACAGGCATTTATATATGTGCGGGAAACGGCAGCAGGTGTGTATCCAGGTTATCAGATGACAGCGATTGGTAATGATTTTCGCTTTACAAAAACCATTGCGGATAGCACTTTATTGAGTATTTACTTCACATACAGCATTCCGACAGGCGGCGAACGCAATTCAAGTCTTACACCACATGCGTATAAAGTTGGAACAAATTGTCTTAAAGTTGGCATAGAGGATGTTAATCTAAACACAATTCGTTTTACGATAGCTCCGAATCCTGTGCAAAATCGTTTGCAATTACAATTTTCGGAAACTGACGATGCCGTTTATGGTGTAAGAATTGTGAATGCACTGGGGCAATTACAATTATTGGAATCCAAATTTGAAAAAGAAATAGATGTAAGCCAACTTGCAACAGGCATTTATTGGATTGGTTTAACGGATGAAAAAACGCATCAAACCGTTTATCAAAAGTTTATTAAATTGTAAATTGGTACATTCTAATTGTTGTTATGCACAAAGAATTTGAGTTATTTTATAAATCATTGATTTTCAATAAAATACAGCCATTTGAATTTATTATCCATTTTTTTTTATCTATAAAACCCTATTTTTATTTATCTTTTATCTATAAAATTCTATTTTTATCCATATTTTATAGATAAAATATTTGTAAAATATGGA
>JBEEMZ010000031.1:0-27527 GCA_041192405.1 Bacteroidota bacterium
AACTGCACCATTTGGATGGTTTTAAACCTTCCAAACGGTAGGTTATAAATGGATATAAACATTTTCATCATCTGTTGAAGTTTTAAAATAAGATAAATCGCGGGTCGCAGGCGGATTTTGCACCACGCCTTGATTGGAAAATTCGCTCCCATGACAGGGGCAAACCAAATATTCTCCTTGCGGATTCAATTCGCAACTCCGATGCGTACACTCCATCAATAAAGCGGTATAAGTTTGTTCATTTTGTTTGCGGAGATAAATCGGGAACCGAAATTTATCATTTCGAACTAACACATATTTTCTTTCAATACGTTTATCTTTTTGAATATAAATGAATTCTGTTTTTTTAAGGACGATTTTGCGGTCTTGCAAAATGGTTTGCGCAACGTACTCCGCGCTCGCGCAACCTTCTAATAAGGTCATTACGGAGCCGCCTAAACAGGCAAATCCACACGTTTTAAGGAATGTTTGTCTATCCATTAATGAATGATGAATGATTTACAATGATTTTAAAAATTGAAGTAGGTTTGCTTTTTCAGATGGCGTTAAATTAAGATATTTATTTTTGCTATTAGTCGCTTCGCCGCCATGCATTTCTATCGCTTGTTCGATACTGCGCGCTCTGCCGTCGTGTAACAAAAAATAATCACCGCCTTGCGAAATCGGCGATAAACCCAAACCCCAAAGTGGCGGCGTGCGCCATTCGCTCGTCAACGCGCTACCTTCTGTATAATGATCGTTCAAATCATTGCCCATGTCGTGCAAAAGCAAATCAGTGTATGGCTGAAATGTTTTATATGAAAGCGCGGCAACTGGCGAATAACCTGTTTTTAACATTTCTTTATGACACGCATTACAACCAATTTTTATAAATAACTGATTGCCTGTCCCTATATTTGCATCATTTGGCGTTCGTTGAATCGGTGTTTGCAGCGTTTGTAAGTAAAACACCACTTTTTGAATATTGGTATTGCTAACTTCTGGATCTTCTTCTAAATGGGTGTAAGGATCCGTCGGTTCATATACCGAAGTTACGCCCATATCTTGGTTAAAAGCGTTTGCCGTTTGTTGTAACAAGTCGTACACGCTCGCTTTTTTGCCAAAACGACAAATATATTTGCCATTTTGAACCATCGCATTCGGTTTCGGATGCACATAATTTGGAATATGATTCCAATTCGGAATGCCTGAAATCCCATCGCCATCGGCATCATTTGGGTCGGACATCGCCAAAATATCGGCATCGGAAACCAATTCCAACATGCCCAAACCTGCATTAATCGGCGGTGTAAACTTTGCTGCACCTGCGTTTACTGGTAACATTTCAGGTTGAAAACCGAGTAGTGCCCGATTTTGCAATTGTGGCGCACCGAGATGAAACATTTTGTTGCCCGTCGAATCGGTCTGCCCAAAACGCGTCAAGGTCGTTGAAGGATGCCCTTTGCCTACGCCTGCATGACAACTGACACAACTATTGGAAACGAATATACTGCCAAGACCCGTTTCTGGCAAATAAACTTCGTCAAATTCGGCTGCACCTTCTAAATGCCGCTTATTTTCCGCGCCTGTCAACCCTTCGAGTGGCCCGTCCATGACTTCATCTGCATTGGGTAATGCAGGAGCTAATTTTTCGCAACTCGTCACGAAACCAAATATCAATAAGATGATACTGAAAACAATTTGTTGGTTCTTGCTCATCATTTAAATAATCGTTAAATTTCGGAGCAAAAGTAGTGTTTTTATTTAGACTAAATCTATTTAGTGACAAAAAATTTAAATTATTTTTTTAATCCATCGAAAATTTATGGCTCCTCCGCACTTTTGGTGGAAGCCAATTGATTGGATTTGAAATATAGAAAAAATAAATTTGTAAAACCTTAACTTGACGTAAGTTTAAAACGTTAACTTGTGTCAAGTTAGGCAGCCTGACAAAAAAAACTTTTCCATTTTGGACAAGCCGCCCATTGAATGCATGTTTAAGCGTTAAAAATGTAAAGATAATTAGAAAATTTCAAAATAGAGAGGGCGCAAAAAAAAACTTGCGCACGGTCGAAACCATACGCAAGCCTTCTTTACAGCATGATAAAAATATCACTCATCTTCTATCATTTCTATCGCACTAAAACAATTTCATCACTAATCACTTTGGTCGTTCCGTCGGGCATCAACACTTTGATGATATACACATACGAATCCGAAGGCAATTCTTTGGCGGCATCATTATTCAAATTGCCATTCCAACCTTTATAATCACTCGGACGCGTAGGGTTCAATACAGGTAAACTAGTTTCTTCATAAACTTTCATACCCACACGGCTATAAACCGTTACTGAAAGGACTTTTACCAATCCTTTATATAATCTTGGGTATTGATCCATTGGATTGAAAAACTCAACGCCTGAGAAAATTAAACGGAATCCTGCATTCACGGTATCGCTATTGGGTGTAAACGCATTCGGATACGCAAATCGTGGGTGCCTCAATCGGACATTCACTTGCTTATCCGCCGAACATCCATTGGTTGATTTGACGGTCAATTTATAAGTCATTACGCCCGCTTTGACCTTTGATTCGACCAATTTGTAACCTGGGCCATCTTGACCATTCACAAATTCATTGTTTGGCGCATTCAATTTCGCTATAATATTGGTAGCAGTACTCACTTCTTTGCCATTTTCAGTCCACGAATAAGTAGCACCTGGCGCATTGCCCGTCACAGTGGATCTAAATGTAAGCGTATCGCCTTCATCTATGATTTTGCTATTAAAGGTATCTTGCGGCGGCGAGATGATGACATTGAAACTCGGTATTACATTGATTTTCACCGTTTTAGCGGGCAAAGTACAATTTGGACCATAGCGATAAATCACGGAATAAGTTGTTGTATCGGTTGGCGCAGCAATTGGCGTTGCCGTATTCGCGCCCGTCAACGAACCCGAAGGAGTCCAGGTGTAACTGCTTGGCGTAACGGTTGTTGTACCTGTTGCGGTTAAAGTCGTTGTTGTATTTTGACAAATACTCACCTCGCCCGAAACCGTTAAGGTTGCCCGTGCCACCGTCACTTTCACAGAATCCGTCTTCTTACAACCCAATAAATCCATATTCGCTATGTAAGTCGCATTATCTACGGCTGGAATCACACTTGGTTGTGCCAATGTGGACGTAAAGCCACCCGAACCTGTCCAACTGTAAGTGGCTCCTGGAAATGCTGCCGTATTTAAAAGGAAACTTTCGCCAGGGCAAATGGCTGGAATAATCGGTTTAGACAACGCAGGCAATGGTTTCACGACCACCGTATAATCCAATAATCCATTACAACCCGAAGATACTTTTCCTTTCAATTGATACTTGTAAGTGCCTGCTGCCGTCGGCGTGTACGTGAAATTGGCTCCAATCGTTGGATTATTCGTACCCGTGCCACTCCATTCGTAAGTGTCCACAGGTGGAAACGGTTTATTTAACGAAGCCGTCAAATTCAACGACTCTCCAAGACAAATGGGGTTCACGCCTGTAATTTTCATGTCAGGCACAGGATTTACATCCACTCTAACACTATCTTTACGAATGCAACCACCATTTCTAAGCGTGCGGTAGTACCACAAAGAAGGCGTATCCGTTACAATCACTAATTGAAATAAAGTGCTGTCTGTCAATTGATTGCGTCCTGGCGACCATCTTGAAATCAAGCGCGGGAAGAAAATGGGGTCATAAGCAGGCACCGTTTTCAAAATCAAAATCGTTCCTTGACAATACGAATCTTTCAAGGTGTCTCGTACAATCGTCGTATAGTAAGGCAACGAATCCACTAACACCAATGCGGTATCTGCCTTGCGGCAACCATGCAAATTCAAGGTAGCGATGTATTGGGTTGCAAAACGCGGTTGGTGCAATAAGCTAATTTGCGTATCGCGCAATACGACTGGACTACCAATTTTCCGCCAAGACCAAGCTAATTTAGTCGTATCTGGCACATGCGGATTGGCTCTAATCCGTAAAGTATCGGTTGAAGTACAGAATTGAATCGTATCGGGCAAACCGACTTTATAATCTCGACCGTAAACTTTCACAGTTTTATTAATTGTACAAACAGTATCCGCCGTTTTCGCCGTCAAGATGTAGCTATTTAAACCTACTGCCGCCACTAAAGTCGGGCTTGGTAAGGTATCTTTACCATTCGGCAAATTTAAGGCAGGTGTCCAACGGAAACTTACGCCTGTTTGACGCGGTGTTGTCCCCAATCGAACGGAGTCACCCGCACACAAACTGAATGAATCTACGGGAATGACAAGGTTTGCTTGACGATAGACGGTTACATCTACGCTATCCCGCACCCCTGACATACAAGATGCATTCGTCATCAACACGTAATAACGCAAGGTTAGTGGCGGATTGACACTTGGATTTTGCAAGGTTAGTGGCGGATTGACACTTGGATTTTGCAAGGCGGATGTAAACGGATCATTTTGCGCCGTCCAGTTGAAGGCAGTACCAGAAGTTACATTGGTCGGTCCAATAGCGGTAGGCGTACCTGAACAAATATTTTTATTATTCACAATCTGATAACTTGGTGCGATGCCTGTGGTTACGATGATTGTAAACGTTTGAGACAAGGTACAAACGGGTGTAATTAATTGAACCGTGTAAGTATGCGTACCCGATGTGAGGGCTGTAAATTGTACCGCCGTTGGGTTCGTTGTATTCAATTGAGCCATGCCCGCCGCACCTGTGGACGCACTCCATCCGTAACTCACACCTGCACGAGCGTAGTTTTGACCGACATTCCAGCGTAACCGTTGACCCCGACAAACGGTTTCATCCGCAGGCTTGCGCAAACCAAAAATTTGAACATTCACGCTCCGAGAAACTTGACGACAAGTCCCTTGAATTTGCACTTGGTAAGAATAAGTCGTATCTTGCACGGCGAAAGTCGCACGGGGGGTTGCAATCACCGCCGTATCTAAGGTATTCGGCGGACTCCATGTATAACGCACCCCGCCACTCGCTCGAAACTGCATCGTGCTACCAGGACAAGCAATTGTATCCGCAGGTATCACCGTTAAAGAAGCCGCAGGGTCGCTAAATGGAGCTAAAACGTTGTCAGAAGTACCATTAAAATTTAAATTAACACCCGATTCCGTATTAATTGTACCCGAGAAGTCATTCAAAAAGACCATATAATATTTGCCCGCAATCACATCTAAGGAACGCACAATGCCATCATTGCCCGATACGGTTCCTGGTATTACAGGCGAAGGAGCTGCACAATCGGCTGTATCGCCAATCAGAATCGGCGCACCACCACCCGCAGGAAATAGGGTATCGGATAAACCTGTACCATACGTATTGGTGAACGTTGTTGCCCCTGCCCAAGAGCTACGCACGGGCGCAACCGTTCCAATATGTGTACAAATATCGGCTTCGTTATTAATCGGGCCCCATACATTGAAATCAATATCTTTTCCAATCGGTGCAACATTCGGTCTCACGCGAAACGCAAATTTACCATTCGCGCCTGCTCTGAATTTGAAATACACCATTTTATAATTACCTGGAGTCGCATTGTAACCTAAAAAACAACCCATTTGAAGATTCGGAAACGTTAAGTTAGGAGTCGGCGGCACCCCACTCGCCAAACCTAAACGAACATCCGAAGGAACGGTATTACTACAATCGTTCAACGATAAAGCCGTCTCACAGCTGCCCGCACCAGGTAAAACATTCAAACAGCTAATTGTATCAATATTAATATTATATTTGGTACAACCATTCAAACGCGAAAGTACAATATAATACGTACCAGGAAGCTCTAATCGCGCATTTCGGATGAAAACGGTATCGCCTGTACCATTTGCCGCGCCCGTTGCCACACAACTCGAACCACTGCCTGCCGCAGGACAGCCTTTGAATAAGCCTACGCCCATGCCACCTAAATTGTAACCACCAACGGCTACTTTAATACATTGCGCCCCTGTGGATGTAAACGAAATAATCCTATCTCGCCCTTGCCAAGTGGTTGCCGCGCCGCATGGGCCCGCAACAACACCACGTAATTCATCGGTACAAGTCGTTTCATTCACGCCCGCATAAGGCAGCGTTACCACTTGTGGCGCACCACACGTCGTTGGAGGCGGGAACGTACAAGTTGGCAAGGCGAGCCAAGTCAGTTTGAAACCCGTTCCTAAAACGCCATTTCCTTTAAATTCAATCCGAATCTGACTTGATGCAACTTGAATCCGCATCGAAGTCGGTCCCGAAGCATTGCCACGAATATTATCAATCGTATCGCCTGTGATTTCATCAATGATGCGCAAAACACCTGTACCATTGATATTCACACTATCAATCAACAGTTCCATACAACCCGCCCCAGAGCGATTGATGCGGAAAACATGGTCATCCGTAGTGCCATAATTGCCTGGTTGCGCAGGGCTGATAAGCGGGCCGCCCGAATCATATAACGTCCCACTCGCAAGCGTACTGCTAAATGGAGAACGACCCATATAATAAATCGGATTCGCAGGTCGAATGCAAAGTGTAAAATCGCCGCCCGAGCCAATACCGACCCCGCCAACGCCATCTACCCGAATGTAATACGTTTGACCATTTTGAATAATCGGGCTCGTCACCGTTGCAATCACTTCGGAAGTCGTCTGTGAAGCACCGATTTCGCAAGCGACTTGGTCTAATGTGCCCCCATTTGCAGGCAAATCACCCCGATACACCGATATTGCCAATTGTGTAATGGTACTGCCAGGCGTTTTTTTAAAGGAAATGTCATAATCTGTATTGCCACTCGCGGGTGCAGTGAATTTAAACCAAACATCACGCGTCACAGTGAAAGTGAATGCAGGCGGCTGTTGATAACAGGTCGGCGATACGCTTCCTGAACCAACCAACGCATCAGGCGTTGCGGTTGCACCAACATTGCTATAAATAGTAGCTGGACAAGTCGCAGGTGACGTTGAGATGGGCAAATTAAGGGCTCCAACAGGATTATCGTTGACGGGTTGCGCCAACGCCAACGAACTGATGAGCAACGACATCAAGAGTGTAAAATAATGCTTCATTATAGCGCGATGTTTGTTATAAATCTGAACAATATTTATAATTTCTTCCAAAATTAAAAATTCTTACCGTAATATTTTATTTATCTAATATTTTTTTTTCAAATAAGTCATCTAATGATGAATGATAAATGATGAATGATAAACGGTGAATTTTATAATTCATTAATTATCAATGAATTATAAAATTTATAAAAAAAACTTATTTTCACTCAATTATAAAATTCATTATTCATCATTTCATCGTTAGGATAATTTGATTGCCCTCCATTTGCACATTCAATTCGCCGCGCCGATTCAGCAATGCAGTCAACGCTTCACCGAGAAACGCTTTTCGCCAATCACTATCGCCTTCCGTAAAAATATCCGCTCCTGGCAGTGCATACACTAATTCCGATTTATGAAACACCAAAGAAGATGCAATCCCACTCTCCGAACACTTGTACTTCACCAAAACATGCAATAACTCTCCCGAAATATCTTGTTTCGAGGTCGTACTGATGGTTTGAGGTAACTTTTTTAAGGTATCCAATTCTTCGGCGGTTGGTTTCGCCTTGCTGAGGCGATAAAAATGTTCCCATTGTTGTTCGATGACGTTATTGGGAATGGTTCGGTTGTCTAACAGCGTTTGTTTTCCCGCATCAATATTCTTCAAAATGGGGCTAATGAGTTTTGCAGGCAAAATCATATCTTTTGAATAATTTTTACGCTCCGCTTCATCGCGCCGCCATCGGTAAATTCGCAATAAAAAAACTTGTTTGCTGAGGCGCAAGTCGCGCATCAACGTACTCGACAACGCTTCATGGTCAGGGTCGCGTTCGTAATATTGGGGCAACTCCCACGCTTTCATCTCGGATTTCGCCCATTCCAATCGCCCGCTTTTGCGCAATTGTTCCGACAAACGTGTAAATAAACCATCCAAATAATACACATCGTTTAAGGCATATTCCAATTGTTTTTTCTTAAACGGGCGGATTTCCCAATCCGTCACCGCGTAACCTTTATCCAACCGCACCTCCAATTCGCCTTCCACAAGGCGCATGAACGACGCAGGATAGCCATACCCTAAAAACCCCGCTGCAACCTGTGTATCAAACACATTTTGAGGCACGGTTTCAAAGTTCTGATACAAAAGCCGATAATCATTTTCGCCCGCATGGGTAATTTTCAAGATATTCGGGTCTTCGAGCAGCCTCAAAAAAGGGCGTAAATCTTTGATTTTCAATGGGTCTATCAAATAAAACCCATGTTCAGTAGCGACTTGCACTAAACACAGCAACGTGTAATATCGCTTTTCGCCGACAAACTCTGTATCAAAGGCGAGTTGGGCCACATTTTTATTCGTTCGATAAAAATGCTCCAAATCATCTTGTGTTTCAATTAAATTATATGGTATCGCTTGGGACATGTACATCAATTTCGATTAATGACGGTAAAGATAAGCAACATTACCATTTTAAAAAATATTTTATGTGTAAAAATTATATTTTTGACGAAAAAGTATTTAAAAGGAATCTTTTAGAAGCACGAAAATTAAAATGAATTGTTTTTTTGCGCCTAAAAAAACGTTTGAGAGAGCTGATTTTGCTTTTTTAGTGTAAATACGGCGATAGAACACCGCTTGGAAGGTTTCAAACCTTCCAAGCGGTGTTCTATCAAACCTTCCAATCGGCGGGTTATCAAATAAAAAACGGGCAACTCTTTCTACTGAGTTGCCCGTTTTGATTACAAAGCATTTTAAAACAAGACTTAACATTATACAATATCTTCATTTCACAATCTGAAATCCATAATCCGAAATTGCATTAATCTTGAAACTGATACTCCACAAACGCTTTTATTTTTAATTCTTCAATCAATGGATACCCATTTTTCGGGTCTGTATTTTTCAAAATAATCGTAATCACTTTCTCAATTTCATGATTTACGCCTTCTGGAAATACTTTTTGACTATCGAAACGCGCTTTAATCGTACTTGTCGCGCCAGGCGGAATTGGATTTTTGTCCCATTCCAAATGCGTACAAGGACAAACATCCATCAATTCGATTTCAACAGGTTCACTACCTTTATTCGTAAACGTAAAGGTATGATTTCTCGACTCACCCAAACGCATCCGCCCTAAATCTTTGGTTTTATGCTCGAAAGTCATAATTGCCATTTTATCCAACGCTTCTTCCTTCTTTGCAACGATTTCGACCTTTTTTGCTTCGCCGCGAGTCGCTAAACCATTATCCACAGGTATCGCCACAGGTTGAGGAGCCGTTACAACAGGCGCGGTAACAGGTTGAGGAACCGCTACAACAGGCGCGATAATAGGTTGAGGAGCCGTTACAACAGACGCATCATCTTGTTTCGGGTCGCTTCTGACCAACAAATTTGGCACTTCAACAGGTTGATTCAGCTGACCTGTTGGTGTCGGAACCTTGCGTTCTCCAGGCATTATACCAAACGGATTAGACTCCAATGTAACCGATTCAGGTTTCAACTGCGCGTCAGTAGCCAATTTTTCTTTTGCCGTCTTCACCTCGCTTTCTTCAAAATCGGGTTGAGCCATGCCCGACGTAACGGTTTTCCGAGCATCAGCCGTTTCATCCTCTTTCGGCGTACCTGTGCGAACGCTAAAAATAGAAGGTTGTGCAACCGTTTTTGAAACGTCTGAACTCATAGATTGAGAATGAGTGGTCGTTATAATTGCTTTCGGAGTAGGCGGCACTTCAACTTTTGGAGCAATTGCGGTTTTAGCAGATACAGGAGTTACTTCGTCCAACTCCGTTTTGGTAGGCATGGCAGGTTTCACAACAGCAGTTGTGGCGTGTTTAGTCCTTTTTTTAGGTTTTTTGGGAACCGTTTGACCATGAACAAGCGCAACTGAAAACAAACAAATTGTAAAACTAATGACATATTTCATGAGCAAATGTCGTTTTTGCTGTTAAGCGATGATTAAAAATATATTTAAGATTCTAATTCGATTTTGCAATAATAACCGAACTTTGACGCAAATATAACCTATTTACGTCAAAGCCTTGTTATAAAAATTTTATAATTTTTAATTAATCTATAATAAACGTATCAAACTTTAACACATCTACAATCGGATAGCCATTTTGCGGATAAGACTGTTTCAAAATCACGGTCACATCCTTGACCAACTTTTTTTTATGATCTTCTGGTTCGGCGCGATTTGAATTATATGTAATTTTTACAAAGCCTTTTCCGCCTGGTTTGATAGTGGTTTTAGTCCAATCAATATCCGTGCAATCGCAACCCGATACCAATTCAATATCCATATCCGTATCGCCCGTATTTGTAATGTTATATGTAAAAGAAGGCTTATCACCCGTTTTAATATTGCCAAAATGCACTTCTTTAGCATCAAAGCTCAAAACAGGCATACCCAATTTGGGTTTGGCAGGTGTCGTATCTACTTTGACATCCGCTACGACAGGTGCAACCTCTACCTTTATAGGCATTTCCTCCTTTGGAAACTGCAATCGCGCAGGTTCTTTTTTATAGACTTCTTTTTGAGGTGCGCCCACATCCTTATTAACAGGGGCGGCTGGGATATTGCCACTTTTTATGGCTTTTGTTGTTTGGCTGCATGCTGTGACAGACGTAATCAAAAAGCCTGTGAGTGCAATGCCAAAATAGTAAGCGAAGACTGGTTTCATGCAGATTTTAATTTAAAAAAACTGTCCAAAGATATGCGAAACTTTACACAAAAGTCAAATTTTTTTTGCGTAAAGCAACGTTTTAGACAAAATTCTTCTTAAAAAGACACATTATTTTTGAAACTACTTTGTCACAAATTTCATAAAAACCGTTATTCTAACGGTTTAGAGATGCGAATTAAAAATATAAATAGTTAAAATTATGTTATTTTTTAAAATTTGTTTGTGTAAAATATTTAAAATTTCGTTAAACATATATATCTTTGTGAGATGGATTTAGCGAAATTACGCTGCGCTCATTCAATCAAATTAGAACCAAATGGAATGCCTGTCACAGTTGCATAACAATCGCATTGAACAAAAAAGATTTATTTTTTTTCAACATATAGTTTTAAAAAAACTTACTTTTACTTAAAATTCAAAATTTGCGATGGAATACATTCAATCAAAATGGATATGTATAGGCTTGTTTTCATGTCTTTTAACGAGCTGTGCGGAGATTCAAACGCATCGAAATGAGGGCAATGCTGCCGCTTCGATTGGCGCGGCATGGGAATCGGTGGGTCCGAGAGCCATTGTTTATCAGACGCAAGGCGCGACAAATTATGACAATTTAGTGGCGGTGACGCTTTCGGAAGATGGTTCGGGCGTTGCATCGTTTCCGACATTGGAAGAAGCGGCGACCTTGGCAACCGCTATGCCGACCCCTTTAGATGGCGGTTTTAAAGCAGATAATCGCGGTATTTTGGATGCGCAAACGGCGTTTTTAAAACTGACCTACGCGGAATATGCAGCTTTGAAAACCGAGCCGACCGCAGCAATGGTCAATGAATGGATTTTGGATAAAAAACCATTTGTTCAAATTTGCGATTGTGGTGCGAAAAGTCGTTTTGCGGCTAAAGATTTAAATATTTTGGTGAAAACCAAATTGAAACGTTGTCGGCAATTGCAATAAAAAGTGGCTGTCTTAAAAGGTAAAATGCAAAATATTATTTTGTCATTACCTTATTACTTGACAAAAAAAGAGTTGGGTTGAGGGAGTTACATCCATCAACCCAATTCTAATTTTTTGTCAGGTACGAAGTGTCAATCCTTTAAATTTACACTTTTGAGACAACTCCTTTTAGTTTTTCTTTTCTAAAGATTAGGCTTGTTGCCCTGTTTTCCAAACGCCGCCATATTGCTCCACTAAAATATTATCATAGTAATCTGCTTTTAAAAACAAATTTTTCAGCAACTCAGATGCCACTTCTTCATTCAAATATTTGTCAAATATCAACAATGACAATACAACATCCTGTCCAACCACACTAAAATGAAATCCATTATTTTCATAATTCTCCCGCAACAAATATTCATACAAAGGTTGAATATTTTTTTTGGGCAAGGTACAAAGGTGTGCATCACATAAGATTAAGCCCGTTTGCTCGTGATAAGCGACATCAATTTGCGCACTACCTTGTTTGATTTCCCACCCACTCGGTCCGCGCCGCGATAACCGAACATCAAAACCTGCTTTGGTCAACATGCCTTCAACGATGCGGCTCACACCTTCGGGTTCATAAGTGGGCGCGACAGAAGGTAATTCCGCTTTTGCGCCGCAATCAGGACAATATTCGCCATCAATCGTACTTTCAAAAACAATATTTGAGCAGGAATGACAACGCGTTCCCTTTTCGCGGTTGCCCGCTAAATATTCTGCAATCGTTTCCTGCAAATAATCCGACGAAAGCGAAAATCCAATTGTATTTGCATTCGCAACAATAGACGTATTCACACCAATGACTTCACCCGCCTCATTCAATAACGGGCCACCTGAATTACCAGGATTAATCGCTGCATCATGTTGTAAGTAATTCAATTCATTTACAATATGTTTTGGATTGGAAATGATACCTTTAGTGAAGGTGTATTTCAATGAAAAGGGGTGTCCAACCGCAACAACGGTATCACCAGATTTCAATAAAGAACCTTTGCCCAGTGTCACTTCTGCCAACTGATGATGCGGTGGTGCTTGCAAAAACGCCAAATCATATCGCGCATCTGTGTACAACACAGGCACAATTTGCATTTTCATATCTACGCCTTCAACAGCAACTTGCGCATTACCGTCCACGACATGAAAATTGGTTACAATCAAATCAGCCGATTTCAAATAAAAACCAGTCCCCATACTATATGGCGTGGCAATTTGAATCACAAAATTTTTATAGGATTCGAGATTTTTATTCATTGGTTATTCGTAATATAAATTTTTGTCCTTCCGTCGGAAACTTCAAAGTTTCCGACGGAAGGACAAAAAAATTAAGCATCCACTTTCGCATAACGCGCATTCGCCTCAATAAAAGCACGGCGCGGCGGCACTTCATCGCCCATCAGCATGGAAAAAACACGGTCTGCTTCAATCGCATCCTCAATGGTGACTTGGCGCAAAATCCGAGATTGCGGATCCATCGTTGTCTCCCAAAGTTGCTCAGAATTCATTTCACCAAGCCCTTTATATCGTTGAACTTTCACACTATCATCATTTTTGCCGCCCGAATACAATGCAATGGCTTCTTTTCGCTCCTCATCATTCCAACAATAGCGAAATTGTTTCCCTTTTCCAACCCGATATAACGGCGGCGCAGCAATATAAATATGCCCTTTTTCAATCAAAGTCCGCATATACCTGAAGAAAAACGTTAATATCAACGTCGTAATATGACTGCCATCCACATCGGCATCACACATAATGACCGTTTTATGATAGCGCAATTTATCAATATTCAAATAGCGTTCGCCTTGCTCATTTTCCGAAATCCGAACGCCTAACGCAGTAAAAATATTTTTAATCTCTTCATTTTCATAAATGCGATGTTCAAGTGCTTTTTCGACATTTAAAATCTTACCGCGCAACGGCAAAATCGCTTGTGTATGACGGTCGCGCCCTTGTTTTGCCGTTCCGCCCGCCGAATCGCCCTCGACTAAGAAGATTTCAGACTCCGCAGGATTTTTAGACGAGCAATCGGACAATTTCCCTGGCAAGCCGCCGCCCATTAAAACCGTTTTTCGTTGCACCATTTCACGCGCTTTTTGAGCTGCATGACGCGCCGAAGCCGACAAAATCACTTTATCAATAATTTTTTTCGCTTCCGACAAATGCTCCTCCAACCAATATTTCAACGCATCACCCAACGCCCGACTTACAATGCCCAAAACTTCAGAATTGCCTAATTCACCTTTGGTTTGCCCTTTAAATTGTGGTTCTTGTACTTTTACAGACACCACTGCTGTCAACCCTTCTCGAAAATCATCCCCAGAAATGGTTTCTTTAATTTTCTTAAACGAGCCATTATCATCCCCAAATTGTTTGAAAGTACGCGCCAACGCCCTTCTAAAACCAGAAACGTGCGTTCCGCCTTCTCTCGTATGAATATTATTCACATACGAAAAAACGTTTTCACTAAAACCCGTATTGTAAGACAACGCCACTTCCACTTCCACATCATCCTCCTTCGCCTTGACAAAAATCGGTTTGTCAATCAATTTTTGACGCGATTCGTCCAAAAATTTGACAAAACCAGACAATCCTTCTTGTGAAACATATTCTTTAGATGAATAATTTTCACCATGCGTATCTACACGCTCATCAATGAGTTTGAGGATTAAACCCGCATTCAAAAAGGATAATTCGCGCATCCGCGCTGCTAATGTATCATGTTTATAAGTGGTTTCTGAAAAGATAGTTTTATCGGGACGAAACGTAATTGTAGTACCTGTTTTCGTTGAAGTCCCCGTGACTTGCATTGCGCCTGTTGGTTTTCCATACGCATATTCCTGCACGAAAATCTTCCCTTCGCGGTGGATTTCCGCCCGCAAATACTCCGACAAACCATTCACGCACGACACGCCAACCCCGTGCAAACCGCCCGACACTTTATAAGTATCTTTATCGAATTTGCCGCCCGCATGCAGGACGGTCAAAACGACTTCTAAGGCAGATTTACCCGATTTAGAGTGGATGCCCGTAGGAATGCCTCGTCCATTATCTTTAACAGTTATAGAATTATCGGCATGTATAATCGTCTCAATATGAGTACAATGCCCTGCCAAATGTTCGTCAATGGAGTTATCCACGACTTCCCAAACCAAGTGGTGTAAACCTGCAATATCGGTCGAACCGATGTACATGCTCGGTCTGAGTCGGACAGCCTCTAAACCTTCAAGGGCTGTAATATTGTCTGCGCCATAATCGCCTGCGTTTACGGCTTTAACTTCGGGTGTATCAATAGCTGCTTCTTTCATCATGCAAAGGTACGAAAAAGGTTTGGTTTTTTCACCTATTTAAACACCATTTGGAAGGAATTTGTTATTGTTTTTTTTACAAAAATGTTTTAAAAATATGTTATTTTAGTGATGTAATATAGGATTAAAATAAATCTTATATTTGTGCTGTTTTAAGTCTAAATTAAATAGATAATTTTGATAATTTTTACAAAACAGTATTATATTTTATAAAAAATGCTGTTTCTTTGCAACGTAAAATATTGTTATACATAAATTGTTTTAAAAAATGACATTCAAAATTGCTCAAAAAGCGGATTTAATTAAAATAGTTGATATATATAATTCAGTCGTTCCGTCGCGGATGGTGACAGCCGATTTGGAACCCATTTCAGTAGAGAGCCGTTACAAATGGTTCGACGAACATGACCCTGCAACGCGCCCACTTTGGGTGGTGCAAAACGTTGATAATCAAGTGATTGGATGGGTTAGTTTTCAAAATTTGTATAATCGCCCTGCGTATCATATTACGGTTGAAATTAGTATTTATTTGGATGAAACAGTGCGCGGAAAAGGGTTGGGCAAACAAGTTTTAGAACAAGCGTTGGCGCAAGCACCTCAATTTGGCATTGAAAATATTGTTGGGTTGATTTTCACGCATAATGAACCAAGTGTTAAATTGTTTAAACACGCAGGTTTTGAGATTTGGGGCGATTTGCCCGAAGTCACGGTTTTGGATGGCGTGAAACGGAGTGTTTTGATTATGGGAAAAAAAGTTTAAATAATGATTATAGGATTCAAAGTATTGGAAATCAATGCTTTGAATCCTATAATCATTATTCAAAAGAATTCGTTATAACTGCAATACTTTTGGTCTGCCTCGGCGTGAGTATTCAAATCCTATCCCTTTTCTATAAAGTTCTGCCATATAATATTCGCCATTATAAAGCAAAATAACCCCATTATCTTCCAATACTTTAAGTTCTAAATCGGTGATGAGCAACTGATTTTTTATATCATTTATTTTACATGGAAACTTTATATCTTTTGTTTTAGTTTCCAGTTTTTCCAAAACTTTTTTAAGTGGTTCATTTTCTAACTTGACCTCTTCTATTTTATCAATACCAACTTGAATCATTGCATTTTTGATACTCGCGGGAAATAAAATTCGATCCGAATAAGTATTTACTTTATCTGTTTTTGATTTTTCTGCAGCATTTGCTAAAAAACGCACAATATCTCTGGCTTGAATCTCTTTTTTCAAATTCGACAATGAACTCAAAATCCAATTATGAGAAAAAGCGTCATTAGAAGTATCTTTTGCCATTTTCATACCCCATAAACGATATAACAATATTTTCAGTTCTTCTTCATTTTTTTGACCCAATTCTTTTTCGGATAATGCATAATCGTTGAAAACGTTGGCTTTGATAAGAATCCAATTGACCAATCTCAAGGCTTCCTCTGTGTTCCATTTTAGTTCAAAATCGCTGTATTTTGCCAAAAACTGTCCTGAATTTTGCGTAATTGCCGATAATACAATGTCTTTGCGTACAAAAATCACTAAACCTAAATACTTTACAGGATGACTTTCCAACCAATTTGGTACATCTTGCAACAAGGCTTGTAATGCTTTTTTCTCCTGCAAATCGCTGTTAAATGCTTTAAAAAGATCCTCTAAACCATCAAAAAGTCCTACGATTTTAACTTTCTGCTGTGCTAAAAAAGCGATTAATGCTGTTCCAACCTTCTCTTTTCCAACCTCAAAACCCGTTGCCCAAGCCATATAATCAAGCCACTTATCACGCCATTGACTCACGGTTAAGTTGAGTTGAAGCGATTGCTCAATATCTGGTTTAATCGTATCGCCCCAAATATTTGATTTTGTACCATTTGTAATCCGTTTAATTTCAGTCGGTATTTGGATAAAATCTTTGGTATTGGTATCAGCCATATTCGCTGGAACGGTTACAGGGAAAAGCGTCCCGTTATCTTGTGAAGGATTCGTTTTGCCTAAACCTACCGTTTTAACAAACGTTTTCCAATTTTTAAGTCTAAATAATTGTTGATATAAAAACGTTTTACCCGTTCCTTTCACACCGACTACTACTGCAATCGGTACTTGAATTTTATAGTGATTCGCTAATTTTCGGATCGATTCCGTTGTCAGAAAATCAGAAATCGTACCTTCTTCCGCATAAATCATTTTTCGCGTGTAAACTTCTAATTGTTCGAGGCTTTTTGCTAAATATTTGGTGTTGTTATACGTGTTTGTGGGCAAAAATTGTGTTAAGGACGACATTTGTGAAGGCAAATGAGCTGCCCGAATATTATCACATACATTTTTCCAATTATCTGGTAATTGTTTTAAACCATCGTATTCGGACACAAAAAGCGCGTATGGAGCCATCATCTGAGTTAACATTTGATCTTCTGTTAAGTCTGAATCAAAGGAGTCCATTTCTTGCCTATACGCTCCAATATCAAGAAATGCTTTTAAATAAGCATCTCGCAAAGGCGTTAAACGATTTTTAGTATAATGATCCATAGCCCAACCTAAAGCAACTTCATCCATAGAAGCATTCGGTATTTGATTTACAATGACAAATGGATTGTTTTTATTTTTAATCTTATTTGTAGCTTGAAATTTTGCTAAAATCTGAAATAGCATTGCGGTGCCTAAAATAGCTTGGCTACTTAATGTGGTCACAAAAACTTTCTGAATACGCGGGTCTAAAAGCCAACTTGTTGACAATTCGGAAACCCCTGCTCGTAAATCTATAATAACATAATCAACCCCTAACGCTTTGCCCAATTGTGAAAGTAATTCAGATAAAATAAACGGGTCTTTGGAAAATTTTAAAATATGTTCTGGCTTGATTTCCAATACAGCGGAAGCATTTTCATCCAAATTCCTAAAAGAAGGCAAAAGGAACATCGTATCATCCACAACGGTATTTTTAATCATTTCAGCCGTATAACGAATGACTTCTTCTTGTGCATTGGGGTCCGATGCACCATGAATCATCGCTAAAAAATCGGAAAAAGCAATTTCACGATTTTCCATCAACCATGTAATGCCAGGTGCTTCAAAATCGGCATCTATTAAAAGTACTTTTTGTTTTTCACTTGCCAAGTGTAAGGCAAATGCAATGCTATTGAGCGTCCTGCCAACGCCGCCTTTGAAGGAGTGGAATGCAAAAATAACTGGTTTTTGAAATAAATCATCCTGAATCGTAATTTGTTTTTGGGGCGATAGAGCCGATTTACGCGCTAAAGATGGTTTTGAGGTTGCTTGACCAATTTCATCCGCTTCGACGCATTCAAATAAGATCGGTAATTTTTGATTATTTTCTAATATTAAAAAAAGTTCTTCTTCGCCTTCCTTAAATCTGGCTAAAAAAATGTCTGCAAGTTTTTCACAAATTTCTTTTTCGGTTTTGGGCGCGGCGAAACGAATATTTAATCCATCCCAATAGGCACTAAATGAAATATTTTGGAGCCAATTAGAATGATTTTCAGCATCAAAATAAAGAGTTAAAGCATCTTGAACATCTATCCAAGTATAAAATTTGTTACTATTCATCTTATTTTAAGTTTAAAGGTTCTCAATTAAAGCTTCCATAATTCTTTTTAAAAAAGCAATTTGTTCTTTTTGGCTGTCCATATCTCTACCCCTAAGCACAATGCCATAGCGCAAACGTTGATGGAGCGATTCCAATGGATAGTTACCACTATCTCGAAAGCTACCTTTGACATGTGCAGGCAAAGAAAGTTCTTTCACCCATTTCATTATATCATGCTCATGCCCGTATTTTTTATTGTCAACTTTGAAAGAAGGCAAATCAATAAAAGCCGCAGTAGAGATTTTGCTATGTTTTCTTAGATATTGCGCTTTTAAGCCACATTCTACTGCATAAACTAAGAGTAAGTTGTGTGATATGTCTTCTTTTGCTATATCTACTGTAGCAAATTTATAATGTTTTCGAGCGGCTTTAACAAGTTCTGACACGCCGCTATGTATATCTGCCATAATTATTGTACAAAATTTGAGTATTCAATGAGCCAATTGAGTTGCAAAATTACATATTGTGCATAATATTACGCTCTTTTTTTGGGAAAAACTTTTTAAGCAACTTTTACGTTGTCATTGGGTTAAAAATTTAAATTATGACCAATAAAGAAATCGCTCGCGCCTTTCAAGACCTCGCTTCTATCATGGAATTGCACGAGGAAAATCCGTTTAAAATTAAAACTTATGCGAATGCGTATATCACGTTGCGCAAGTTGGAAACGCCGCTTCAAGATTGTACCTTGCCCGTCATGCAAGCTATCAAAGGCATCGGCAAAAGTACTGCCGAAAAAATTATGGAATTGTTGCAAACGGGACACTTAAAAGTATTTCAAGAATACGCCGAAAAAACACCCGAAGGCGTTATTAAAATGTTGCAAATCAAAGGGTTAGGTGTTAAGAAAATTCATGCGATTTGGAAACAATTGGGTATTGAAACCATTGGAGAATTATTATATGCGTGTACTGAAAATCGGCTTGTGGCATTAAACGGTTTCGGCACGAAAACCCAAACAGAGATTCAAAAAACATTAGAATATTATTACAAGTCTGAAAATAAAACGCATTTCGCAACTGTCGAAGCAACTGCCAATTATTGTGTCCAATTTTTAAAACAAATGTTTTCAAATGCGCCGATTGAACTTGTCGGCGAGATGCGCCGCAAAATGCCCATCATCGAACGCGTAGAAATTTTATTAGGACTCAATTCATTGGAAATCAATCTTTTAGAAGGTTTAAAAACGATTCAAAAACAAGATAATTATTATTTGTTTAAACCTGATATGATTGATGCTGCGATTGAAACAGCTATTTTATACGTTTGCGCACCTGCGGAATTTGGTTCTAAACAATTCAAATATACTGGAACGCGTGCTTTTTTAGACGCTTTTGTGCAGAAAACGCAAGGCATTTCCTTCAAAAACCTGCCTACTGAAACCGCGCTTTTTGAAAAAGCAAATATTCCTTATTTGAATCCTATGTTGCGCGAAAGCGATTATTTTCTAAATCAGCCGTCGCGTCCGCAGCTTGTCACGGTTGCCGATTTGCAAGGCGCGATTCATACACATACGACGTATTCCGATGGTTTGAACACCCTCGCAGAAATGGCAAACGCTGCTAAAACAAAAGGTTTTAAATATATTGGGATTACAGACCATTCCAAAGCCGCTTTTTATGCAAATGGGCTTAAAGAAGACCGCCTTTATCAACAATGGGCAGAAATTGATGCACTTAACAAAACATTTACGGATTTTAGCATCCTCAAAGGCATCGAATCGGATATTTTAAATGATGGCTCCTTAGATTATACAGACGATATTTTAAAACAATTTGATTTTATTATCGCGTCCGTTCATACGAATCTTAAAATGGACATTCATAAAGCAACGGCGCGGCTCATTAAGGCAATTGAAAATCCTTATACGACTATTTTAGGGCATCCGACAGGTCGGCTATTGCTCTCACGGGAAGGCTATCCCATTGATTATCAAAAGGTTATAGATGCATGCGCGGCGAATCGCGTGGCAATAGAGTTGAATGCCCATCCATACCGATTGGATTTGGATTGGACAAAAATACCACTTGCAATTGAAAAGGGGGTCTTAATCGGAATCCATCCTGATGCGCATAGTTGCGCAGGGATAGACCATATTAAGTATGGCATTTACGCCGCCCAAAAAGGGGGTTTAGAATCTAAAAATTGTCTTAACGCATTAGATGTCAATGATTTTTTAAATTACAAAAAATAATGATGAATCATGAATTTTATAATTCATTGATAATGAATGATTTATATCATTTATAAATAAGATTTATTTTTTTATGTCATCACTTAACGTTGCACATGTACCAATTTTTCAATGCAATATTTCAAAAAACCAAGATAATTTTGTTTATCTTCGGAAGACAAGTCTGCCAATAATTTTCGATTTGACTTGCGGCGAATCGGTTCGATGACATCTATAATTTTCCAACCATCTTCCGTCAAAGCTAAATATTTTTGACGGCGGTCGCGTTTGTTTTCGATTTGTCTAACTAAATTTTTCTCAATCAACGAATTGATTAAATTCGTAATGTTTGGTCGTGAAACATTGAGCGCATCCGCCAATTCAGCAGCAACCATTTGTTTTTTCATACGACTACCATCGAAATACGGGATATTCGGGTCATTCGCAAGGTGCAACATCAAAATCCATTGTTGCGTGGTGATGTTATGCTTTTGGCAAAGGATATCCCCATTTTTGCGAATGGTATCGGCAAGGTTCAAAATACCGAAAATGATAGACTCCTCGACACCTTTGCGAATACTTTTCAATTCGATAGGAGGTTCGGGCATGGCGGACGATTTTGATGACGATTTAATCATGACAAGGTTTTATTTGGCACATTGCAAGAATGCGACCATTTTTAAGATTTA
Organism: Bacteroidota bacterium; assembly: GCA_041192405.1. Taxonomy (GTDB): domain Bacteria; phylum Bacteroidota; class Bacteroidia; order Chitinophagales; family Saprospiraceae; genus JAAFJT01. Next base: position 21,488 of record JBEEMZ010000031.1, read on the forward strand.
CAAAATAAATGTAAATATAGTTAATCATTTTTCAATTCACCAAATAAAAGTAGATTTTTTTTGCATCTATAAACGTATATATATAGATATGAATTTTAATTAAATTTTGATTTTTTTATTAAAAACAATTTTTTATTTTATATATAGTTCAAAAACAAATATAAAATAAGGCGTAAATATTGCGAATTTTCGCAAAAAAAAATTAGTACAATTATAAAATGATTTATTTACTTAACTATTGACGTGATAATAGCATAAAGATACAGAATTTGTCAAAAAAAGATAGTTAGGATTTGGACTATTTAAGTAGCTTTGCAACCGCAAAAAAAAATTATCAACAAAAATCATTTGCACTTATGAAAAATCTTGGCGCGATTTCGTTAGCGATGAACGCGATTTTATTGTTGCTCGTCGGCAACTTATACATGAAACGCAGCGCAACGCCTGCCCCTGTCATGGTCACGAAAAAAGATTCGACGGGCGCGATGGTGACGGTGCCTGTTGCTCCCTCGTTGAAAGTCGTTTATGTCAACTTGGATACGCTTTACGAAAAATATACTTATTTCAAAAACGAAAAAAAAGCGTTTGAAAAGAAAGAGCGTGATTTGTCAGCGTCTTTGGAAGAAAAAGCACGTGCTTTGCAACAAAAAGGGGCTGCTTTTCAACAAAAAGTAGAAAAAGGGGAAACCGCACGAGCTACTTTGGAAGCAGAACAACAACAGTTGATGCAGGAGGAAAAAGCGATTATGGAAGAAAGAGACCGTCGGGCGAAAGGCTTAATGGCGGAAACGCAACAATTTAATGAGTCGTTGCAGAAGAAAGTGACGGCTGTTTTGGACAAAATGAAGGGCGATAAAGGATATGATTTTGTGATGAGTTATGTAAAGGGTGGTTCTTTTTTATATACGAATAGTGCGTATGATATCACGCATGATGTAATTGATGCCTTGAATAGTCAAGCGAAATAATTTTTTTTTAAACGGATTGGGACAGAGGATACATCATTTTTTTGAAACATATAGGGACAGAGGAGACATCAATTTTTTGAAACATATAGGGATATAGGACACATAATGTGTTCATAATCAACTTTCTATGTTTCCTATGCCCCTATGTGTTTCAAAAAATCTATGTCTCCTATATCCATATATGTTCTAAAAAAAAACAAATCTGAATCTATGAAAAACGTAATTTCAATCCTACTCTGGCTTTGGGCAAGCATTTCCGCGCCCGCACAAACATTCCCACGTTTGTCTATCCCATTGAAAATCAACAACTTACCTGCTCCAAATGCTTGGGCAGGCGGACTCAACGCGCCACAATGGAACGAAGTGGATTTAAACAACGATGGCAAAAAAGATTTATTTGTTTTCGACCGCATAGGCAATGTTTCCTTACCTTTTTTAAATCAATCCACGATAGTGGGCGAATCGAAATACATTTTTGCACCCGAATATTTGCCTTACTTTCCAAAAATGACAGATATTGCACTTTTCCGTGATTTCAATGGAGATGGGATTGTCGATATTTTTACTTTTAATGATGAAGTAGTAGGCGGTTTCCGTGTTTTCAAAGGTAAAATGGTCAATAATCACATCGCTTTTGACCGTTTTAACTTTTTGAATTACGATTATAATATTGTAAATTATGTTAATGCGTCAGGCTTGCGCTTTAATCTTTATGTTAATTTCACAGACATTCCCGCGATTGATGACATTGATGGCGATGGCGATTTGGATATTATCGCATTTAGTTCGGGCGGCGGGAACGCGATTTACTTCCAAAATCAGTCTGTGGAACGCGGTTTTCGGCGCGATAGCTTGATTTTTGAGCAAAAAGATGATTGTTGGGGGCGATTTTACGACAATGGCGCGAGTCTGACCGTCAAATTGGGGCGTGTGGATTCCTGTGCGCGCAGTTTGCAAGACGATATTATTCGCCACCCGAACAGACATCCTGGCGCGTCGCTTTGCCCACTGGATATGGACGGCGATGGCGATAAAGAAATGTTGCTCGGCAGCGTCTCTTTCAATAATTTGAATTTATTGACAAATGGTGGTTCTGCTCGAACGGCAGTTATTTCAACACAAAATGTTAATTTTCCCGACGCGCTTGACCCACTCTTTTTGCCCCGTTTTCCTGCTGCGTACACGGCAGATTTGGATTTTGATGGCAAAAAAGACTTAATTGTGTCGCCGAATGCCATGAATTTTGTTGAAAATTACAATTGTGCTTGGTTTTATAAAAATATTGGAACGAACAATTTAACACAATTTGAGTTAAAAACTAAGCATTTTTTGATAGATGGCATGGTAGATTTGGGTACGAGCGCACATCCCGCATTCGTGGATTATAATGCAGATGGATTAACGGATTTGGTTGTAGGTAATTTTGGGCGTTTCCAAACGGGCGGCGGTATAGATTCGAGATTATATCTATTCAAAAATATTGGTACGCGGAATGCACCACAATTTCAGTTAATAGATGATAACTGGTTGAATTTCAGTAGTTTAAGTAATGTAGATGTTTATAATTTTTCGCCTACTTTTGGCGATTTAGACCAAGATGGCGATATGGATTTAATGGTCGGAAGCAATGACGGCGGTTTATATTATGTGCGCAATAATGGCGGCGCGGGGCAACCTTTACAAATGGCTGCACCGATTGCGTATTACAAAAATATGGCATGTCATACGGATTGCACGCCACAACTCATTGATTTAGACCGAGATGGATTAACCGATATTGTTGCGGGTGGGCGGAATGGTTTCATTCGTTTTTTCAAAAATATCGGCACTCGTGGACAACCAAATTTTAATGCTGTTGCAACGATTTCGCAATTAGGTAGTGTTGATGTCCGAAATGGGCAACCTACAAGTTTTGCCGCGCCGTTTTTTATGGATTTTGGCACTCATTTTAAACTGATTTGCGGAACAGAATTGGGTAAAATTAAATCTTATCAAAATATTATTACGCCATTGGTTGAAAATTATGTTGAAAATAATGCCGATTTTGGGCAAGTGGAACAAGGCTGGCAAGCGCATCCGATTTTATACGATTGGAATGGGGATGGCAAAATGGAAATGCTTGTCGGGAATTTGCGCGGCGGATTAGCGTTTTTTAACTCAATTTATAATACAGATGGTAGTGTTCCAACAGAAACCATTGTTGAAGATATAAAAGTTAAATTATATCCAAATCCTGTTGATAACCAATTGAATATAGAAACCAATTTACAAAATTATCAATTGAATATTTATAATGCGTTGGGTCAAAAAGTGCTGACTTCTGATAAAAAACAAGTGGATGTTGCGCACTTGCCGAGTGGTTGGTATGTTGTAGCCATTGGACGGCAAAAGATTCGTTTTGTAAAACATTAATTAATGGTGAATCGGCAATTTTCGCTTTGGAAATAAGATGCTTATGATTGAAAGGATTACAAGCATTTTTTGAGTTTTAAGTTGCGCTTTTCAACCGAAAACATCCTTAATAGCTTTCAAACCATAAGCATCCTATTTCGAACATTTCCAAAATGATGAATTTTACAATTAATTGATGATCAATTAATTGTAAAATTCATCATTTCTTTATTCTTCTTCCAACCAAACAATTTTACCTGTCGTATCAATATATGCCCAATGTCCATCTTTTTCGATGCGCGCCAACCCATTTTTAAACGGCTCGCACCCGTCCACAAAGCGCGGCGGAATCGCAATATTGCCTTCAATGTCAATATACAACCACTGATTGCGCACCCGAACACCCGCTAAACCTTCCGAAAAAGATTGTGCTGCATCAAATTCGGGTTCAATGTGTAGTTTACCAAGTGAAGTCATATATCCAAATTTATTCTTATACCGAAATACAGCAACTTCCTCGCAAAATGGCAACACATCATCAAAAACAGGGCGAATCATTTGCACCCCTTCAGCATTCACAAAACCATACTTTTCACCATGTTTGACAATTGCCAAACCTTCTGAAAATTTGCCATCGGATTTGCCTTCAATGTATTCAAATTGTGGTTCTATTAAAATTTTTCCTGATTTATGAATCAAGCCCCAAAATTCATCACGCATAATCACCGCAACATCACCTTGAAATGTATCGCAAAAATCATAAATGGGTTCAATGACCATTTTGCCTTTTGAATTGATATAGCCGTTTTTGCCTTCCACGCGCACGGCAGCAAGACCATTATTAAATTTGCCTGCGGCTTCAAATTGCGGTTTGATAACGAAATCGCCTGAACGATTGATAAAACCATACAAATTGTTGTATTTTGCAGCCGCAAGTCCGCCATTGAAATCGCCCGCATCTTGAAATTGCGGCTCAATCATCACGTTGCAACGCCCATCAATGTAGCCCCAGAGGTTGACCAAACGTACTCGCGCCAATCCTTCCTCGAATGTCCCTACAAAATGGAACAATTTTTTCAATAAAAGCCTGCCTAAATGATCCATCGGCAGGAGGCGATCGAAAATTTTAACACGGGCGAAACCATTGTTAAAATCTTCTGCGACAGGATATTGCGGCTCGATAACGATTTCGCCATCGCCGTCCATGAAGCCATATTTGCCTTTTTCCCGAATCTTGAACAAGGGTTTGACAGACATATCTTCTTTGAAAATAAAGTTAAAATCTGGAATTTCACTTCCATCCGTTTGCCCTTGTGCGATTGCATCAGCATTCGCGTTTGGCGATATTTTAAGGTTTGCCATTCGGTCGTGTTGAATCTGTGATGTAGTTCTCAAGGTATTGAATGTTTTTTGAATGTTTAAACAATTATTTCAGAATTACTTGTAACTGAATTTTAAAATAGCCTGCTTTAAGATACGTACTCTTGCAAACATTCTAAAATTAAGTTAACTTTACGGAATTTTTTAATTTTCGATACCTTTTTGGCAAAAATAAAGGAGTTTTGTTAGATAGAAAATTTTTTTTCAAATTTTTTTGCTTTTTAAACTAAAAAACATGAGACAGTTAGCAAGTATTCAAAAAATTCGGGCGTTAGACCCGATTGATGGCGCGGATATGATCCTCAAAGCGACCGTTTTGGGTTGGCAATTAGTGGTCAAAAAGGAGGAATTCCAAGTCGGCGATTGGTGCGTTTATTGCGAAATAGATTCCATTATGCCGCCTCGACCTGAGTTTGAATTTCTAAAACCTCGCGGGATGCGCATTAAAACGATTCGTTTGCGGGGGCAAGTTTCGCAAGGGATTTGTTTGCCGTTGAGCATCCTGCCCGAAAGTACACCTATAGAAGAAGGTGCGGATGTCACTGAAATATTAGGCATTTCAAAATATGAACCGCCGATTCCTGCGAGTCTTGCGGGCGTGATGAAAGGCAATTTTCCATCATTTATCCCTAAAACGGATGAGACGCGGGTGCAAGTTTTACAAGATTTGTTGGATAAATATGCTGGAATGTCTTGTTATATTGCAGAAAAATTGGATGGTTCCAGTACAACTTATTATTGGAAAGATGGACAATTTGGGGTGTGCAGCCGCAATTTGGAATTGGTTGAAAGTGAAGATAATTCGCTTTGGAAACTTGCGCGAGCGTATGATATTGAAAATAAATTGAAAGCGTTGGGCAAAAATTATGCGTTACAAGGCGAGATTATTGGCGAAGGTATTCAATCGAATAAGTATAAAATGCGCGGTCAAGCAGTGTATTTTTTCAATGTATTTGATATTGAGGCGCATCAATTCCTTGATTTTCAAGACTTTAAGCGCGTGATTGCGGGTTTGGGTTTGAATATTGTGCCGATTTTGGATAATCATTTTGAATTGTTGAATGAGATTCCAAAATTGGTGAAAATGGCGGTGGTAAAACGGCAATCTTGGAAGGCATTGCTAAACAATTGACCTATTTTACAGAATATATACGGACTGGTAAATTTCCACAGTACAAAACAATTTATAATAATTCGGATATTCGATACAGACAACAAGCATTTGTGAATGATATTAGAGTTTTAATACTTCAAAATCATGAAAAATGGGAGCGTAAAGGTTGGATGATTGACCTTGCAAA
>JBEEMZ010000032.1:0-27149 GCA_041192405.1 Bacteroidota bacterium
TGGATGATTAATGAATGGTGTAGATAGGGCATTGCCCTGATTGGGTTGCATTTCGAACGGTTGGATGATTAATGAATGGTGTAGATAGGGCATTGCCCTATCTCTACGGGGTGATTGGGTTGCATTTCGAACGGTTGGATGATTAATGAATGGTGTAGATAGGGCATTGCCCTATCTCTACGGCAAATCAACATTTTATAAATGGTGAAAAATATACGACTATTTATAAATAAAATTTTATGTTATTTATAAAAACAAAATATAAAATTATTTTTTTGTAAAAAGTAAATATTTTTAGTAGATAATGCTTGGTTTTACCAATTTAAATTTAATTTTGCGGTGTTGTTTTAATTGCTATTTGAAAACCTTATAATCATCTTTCAAAATGGATAAATGGAAAGGTAAATATCGTATTCCTTCTGCTCGCGCCGATTGGTGGGATTATACTTCGGATGGAGCTTATTTTATCACTATCTGCGCTCAAAGCCATCAACATTTTTTCGGAACTTGTAAAGATGGTAAAATGAAGATGAATTCTATTGGTGCGCTTGTTCAAGGTTTTTGGTTTGAGATTCCAAAACATGCTTCACATGTTTCATTAGGTGAATTCGTGGTGATGCCTAATCATATACATGGTATCTTGATTTTGGATAAATCAATATTGGCAGACAATAATATAGACCATTCAGCATTCGAAGCCGCGCCTATGGAAATTAAGACTAAATTAGAGGGAGTACCAATGCCAACGCCAGTAAATAACAAAACACCCGGTGAAAATCGGCATCGAAATCAAGGTAAAAATTCAATTTCTTCGATAGTGGGTGGGTTTAAATCGGTTTGTACCAAAAATATTCATCTTGATTTTCCAAACCAAAAATTTGAATGGCAAGATTTATTTTGGGATAATATTATTACGACCGAGCGATCTTTTGACGAAATTACGAAATATATTGCCAATAATCCTGCAAATTGGCAAAATGATAAATTTTATCGCCTCTAAATGAAATGATTTTTTCAAGATTAGTAAAAAAGTTGTTGAATCCTATTATATTTGCCGCCTTAAAATCTAATTTTAAACATACTGTTTACAGTTATCGTTTATACTAAACCGTTATCACGAAAAAATGAGTAAACCGGGCATTCCAGCAGGAACACGCGATTTTTCGCCCGAACAAGTTGAAAAACGCAATTACATTTTCGACACGATTCGGCGCGTATTCCAAAAATATGGCTTTCGACCAATCGAAACGCCCGCTATGGAGAATTTATCCTCTTTGATGGGCAAATATGGTGAAGAAGGTGACAAATTGTTGTTTAAAATCTTGCACAACGGCGATAAATTGAAAGATGCCGTTGGTGCGCTCACGGAGGGAAATGATTCTTCTCCAGCGACGTTGCTGAGTGAGAAAGGGTTGCGCTATGACCTGACTGTACCATTTGCGCGTTATGTGGTCTCGCACCAGAATGAAATAAAATTCCCGTTTAAGCGTTATCAGATTCAACCTGTTTGGCGTGGTGACGCGCCTCAACGCGGGCGATATAGAGAATTTTATCAATGTGATGCAGACGTAATCGGTTCAACCTCATTGCTTTATGAAGCTGATTTGATTCGGATGTATGATGAAGTATTTGTTCAGTTGGGGTTGAAAGTTGTTATTAAAATGAACAATCGCAAAATTTTATTTGGCATGGCAGAAGCCGCAGGTGTGCCGAATAAGTTTGTGGAAATGACGACCGCTTTGGATAAATTGGACAAAATTGGTTGGGACGGCGTTCAAGCGGAATTATTAGAACGCGGCATTGGCGGCGGCGCGATTGGGGTGATTCAAAAAATATTGCAAGTGGATTCATTGGCGGGCTTGAAAAAGTACGCGGCATTCAGTCCTTCATTGGAAAAAGGGATTGAGGAATTGGAGAAATTTCACTATTACTTTGATTTACTGCCTACTACAAATGAAGTTAAATTTGATATAACGTTGGCGCGTGGTTTGAATTATTATACAGGTTGTATCATGGAAGTCAAAGCGATTGATGTGCCGACGATGGGAAGCGTTGGTGGCGGTGGTCGTTATGACGATTTGACGGGTGTTTTTGGGTTGAAAAACGTTTCAGGTGTTGGGATTTCTTTTGGTGCAGACCGAATCTATGATTGTTTGCAATCATTGAGTTTGTTTCCGAAAGAAACGGCATCGAATGTAAAAGTGTTATTTGTGTCTTTCGACGAGGTGACGCATCGGTACGCCTATAAATGCTTGCTCGAAATGCGCAAAGCAGGGGTTGCTGCAGATATTTATCCCGAACCGTCGCGTTTACAAAAGCAAATGAAATATGCAAATGATAGAAAAATACCATTTGTCGCATTAATTGGCGGTGAAGAGATGGAATCTGAGATTATGACTTTACGTAATATGGAATCGGGTGGTCAAGAAAGGGTTAATTTAGAAACCGCTATCCGCAAGTTAAAATGATGATAGTTAGTTAGCTGGTTAGTTAGTTGGTTGGTTAAATTGTTGATTATCAATGATTTAACTAACCAACTAACCAACCAATTAACTAATTAACTAATCAACTAACTAACTAATTAACTAACAATGCCTACTCCAAAATATAAAAAATTAGCCGATTTACAAGCTGATTTGTATTCAAATAAAACAACTTGTGTTAAAACTGTCAACTATTACCTCAATCGAATCGAAGCTACTCGGGCTTTGAATGCCTATATTGAAGTTTTTCAAGCGGAATCTCTGCAACGCGCAACTGAATTAGACAAAAAATTTCAAGAAAACCCAAAAAGTGTTGGACGCTTGTTCGGCGCGGTCATCTCTATTAAAGATGTGATTTGCTATGCGGGACATGAAGTCACAGCATCAAGCAAGATTTTGGAAGGATTTCGGTCGCTTTATTCGGCAACGGCGGTGGAAAGGCTGTTGGCGGAAGACGCAATTATCATTGGGCGCACCAATTGTGACCAATTTGCGATGGGTTCGAGTAATGAAAATTCAGTTTACGGCGTGGTGCGGAATGCGGCAAACCCTGAAAAAGTACCTGGTGGTTCTTCGGGTGGTGCGGCGGTGTCGGTGCAGGCAGATACCTGTTTGGCGGCATTGGGTTCGGATACAGGCGGCTCGGTGCGGCAACCTGCGGCATTTTGCAGTGTGATTGGTTTGAAACCGACGTATGGTCGCATATCCCGTCATGGTTTGTTGGCGTATGGCTCTTCTTTTGACCAAATCGGCACTTTGACGCACAGCGTTGAAGATGCAGCATTATTGTTAGAAATAATGTCAGGTGCAGATGACTTTGATGGAACGGCGAGTCAATTGCCTGTTCCAACCTATTTTACAGATTTGAAAAAAGTTTCAACCGACATTGATTCACAAAAAAAGTCACTTGTTTATTTCAGACAAGCCGTTGATAATGAGGGCATTGACCCGTTAATCAAACAAAAAACGTTGCATTTCATAGAACAATTGAGAACAAAAGGACATACAATTGAGGCAGTGGACTTTGAATACTTGGATTATATTATACCTGCGTACTATGTGTTGACGACAGCAGAAGCGTCCTCGAACCTGTCTCGATACGATGGTGTGCGCTACGGTTATCGCGCCGAAAATGCGAAAACATTAGATGATGTCTATAAAAAATCACGCACAGAAGGTTTCTCGGAAGAAGTCAAACGACGCATTATGTTGGGGACGTTTGTATTAAGTTCGGGTTATTACGATGCGTATTACACGAAGGCTCAACAAGTTAGGCGACTTATTGCAGCACGTACACAGGAGCTTTTAAGTAAATATGATTTTATATTGATGCCGACCTCGCCCGTTCCTGCATGGAATCTTGGAGCCAAAATAGAGGATCCTGTGTCTATGTATTTGATGGATATTTTCACCGTTCAAGCAAACATGGTAGGCATCCCTGCAATTTCCTTGCCAATTGGAAAAGACGCAGCAGGATGTGGGATTGGAATACAGTTTATGGCAGCAAAATTCAAAGAAAATCAACTTTTAAAATTTGCAAAAAGTATGCAATGAGGAAATAAAATTTGGTTTTTAGAAAGAGCTAAAATATTATAAAGTCACAATTGTAGAAAATTAAGGCATCGCATGTAAATACATTGTTAATTTATTGCAATTGAAAAGTTAATAAAAGTGTGATAAATTGATTTTGAACGATTTAAAAATGTTTAAACGATTTATGTTTTCATAAAACATTTATAATCAATTATTTATGATTGATAAAATAGATTTATTGTTAAAAAAAAGATACATATTTTATATAGTGAAGTGCTCAAATTTTGAAATAAAATGCTGAAAAGAATTTTATTTTAAAATTAAATTAAAAAAAGTATTGCAAATATAAAATGTGTGTATATCTTTGTATCGCCAAGAAATTAATAACCTTATTGCCCGACGGCTTCCCCGACATTACTATAAAGTCAGAATAAAATTTTGACATTATTTTTTGCGATCCTTATACAACCCTGTATGCTCGTTTTAAAGCAAATTTAAAGAAAAATCAGTAGTAGCAATTATTTTTGAGTCACTAACAAATATAGAGAAGTACAAATTTAATTTTTTTTTTGGAAATCGGAAAAGTAAGTTTATCTTTGTTGAACGTTTAATCGTTTAACAGAACTGAACTTATAAAACCCCGATGAATCTGCAACAAAATTTTATTACAGGACGCAATTTTTTAAAAAAAGTTAAAACAAACAGCATGAAAAGAAACTTGCTCGGTATCATGACAGTGTTCGCACTTGTCAGCTCGACCGCATCAAGCGTCGCCCAAAGTATAGAGGATGGTCTCAAAAACCTCCCGTGCATAGCCCGCACGTCGAGTGTTGACCATTCCAGTATTGCGAAAAGAGTTTCCGTGTACTTGAAAGGTAGAAAGGAAACCGAACGAATTATCGGACGTTCAGCGATTTTTTTTCCAGTTATCGAACAGTATTTAAAAGATTACAAGCTGCCAGATGATTTGAAATATGTCACCGTACTCGAAACCGAATTGAATAACGCAGATGTGTCTCATTCAGGCGCGTCTGGTGTGTGGCAGCTTATGCCCGATGTCAAGGAGGAATTTGGATTGCGGGTGGATGGTGTTGTGGACGAACGGTATGATGTTTACAAGGCGACAGAGGCTGCCCTCAAAGATTTGAAGCGATTATATAACGCTTTTAATGAATGGGAAATGGCACTCGCAGGCTACAATTGTGGCGTAGGTAAGTTGAGAGCTGCCGTACAAAAGGCTCGTAGTAGAGAATTTGATAAAGTGAAGGCATTTTTGCCCGAAGAAGCGCAGAATTATATTCCGAAATTCATCGCGTTTACTTATCTGATGAAAAACTATAAAGCGCACGGCTTAAAACCTCGCCTACCAGAATTAGATTTACAACTCCTTACACGCACGAAAGTTACAAATTACATTTCGTTGCAAACGGTTGCGGACGTGACAGGCATGCCGCTTGAAGCGGTCAAACAATTGAACCCACATTTTGGTAACGGCTACATTCCAGATGATCCGAAAGGGAATAATGTGGTATTGCCGCGCCGCGTGTTGAATGCGTTCAGCGATTACATGTCGCATCCAGATGGCTCGACTTCTTCGGGATTGAATTTCAGCCCGATTGTGATGAACGATATGCCAGGTTTGCACGATGATCCGAATTATATTAAGACGAGTTATACGGTTGCGGATGGCGAACATATCGAAATGTTAGCAGAGATTTTCAACTGTTCGCCGTATAATATTCGGATGTGGAACGGTATTGAAGAAGATTATGGGGTGTATATTGGTCAAGAATTGACGATGTATTTGCCCAAAGTGATTCCAAAACGGGTTTAATTATTTATCATACAATAGCATTTTTTTAGGACAAAACGAAAAACTTTACAAAAATTTCTATGTAGTTTAAACTTACTCTTGGGAAACACCCAACAAAAAAAACGGGGGCAATCTTTGCGGGTTGCCCCTTTGTTGTTGCAAACACAGATGTATATTAGGAGGCATCTTTTAGCTTTATGTTTTAGAAAGTGCCCGTCCATTTTTGCAATTCAGGATTGCAAAAAGGCAAATTAGCATCCTTAATATGTTTTAAATTTGATAACTTTTTGAATAAACCGTTTAGAATAGAGATGAACAAATCGTTAAAATAGCATACGCTAATCTTGATTTTTTATTTTAACTAACGAGAAGCAATAAATTCAGTATAAGTTGGGTTCATGGAAGTACGGATTACACGGGTTTTCACAAGATTTATACGGATTTTGCACCATGAACATCTGTACAAATCTTGTGAAAATCCGTGTAATCCGTACTTCCATCAACCCAATTCTAACCTTTAGAATGTACTAAAAGTTATGGTTTCATAAATTCCCAAGCCGTCCGATACGACGCTTTCAACTCGCAATAATCCAAAAAATGTTGATAAAAACGATTTTTTCCAATCGTACCACTATCGCCGACCACTACTAATTTCATTTTTGCTCGCGTCATCGCCACATTCATGCGCCTGTAATCTGCCAAAAAACCAATTTCTGCCTGTTCATTTGACCGAACCAATGAAATATAAATCACATCGCGCTCTTGACCTTGAAACCCATCAATCGTCTGCACGGTTATCGGCAAATCTTTCAACACTGGATCTTCCGAAATTTCTTTTTCCATCAACAAAACTTGCTCCCGATACGGCGAAATAATCCCAATATCAGGTTTTTCGTAAGGAAAAAGCTCCATTAATTGGTACAAATGTTCCCGCAAAACACAAAATTCTTCTGGATTGAACTTACTCAAATTTTCTGGATGTAACTGCTCGTCAAAACTGCAACCAATCGTATCTATAAACACCACAGGTTTTTCATCTTGAAAATACGGCAATTCCCGATGTGCGACAAATGGTGCCGCTTTCAGCACGCCTTGATAAAACCAAGCGTTTGAAAAATTCATAATCACTTCATTCATACGATATTGTACATTCAATAAATTCGTATCGGGCAATCGTATCAACGCTTTTTCTAATAACGTAACGCCTAAACCACCTTGCCGCGCTTCATTCGATTTGACGGTCGGCGGCAATTGAAATGGGTCGCCCGCCAAGACAATTTTCGATGCTTTCAGAATCGGAATCCAAGTTGCAGGTTCCAAAGCCTGCGCCGCCTCATCAATTACGACCGTCCGAAAGGTCCGATTATCCAAAATCGAATGCGCCGCGCCAACAGGCGTACACGTAATCACATCCGCGCCGTCAAGTAGTTGATCAATGAGCCGTTGCTCCAAATCGTTTGCCCAAGCTGCCAAATCTTTCGCTTCACTCAACAATTTGTCTCGTTTTGTACGCGCATCATGGTCAAAACGACGTTTGAACGCCCGTGCATTGCGTCGCAATTCAGCCGCTTTTATCTTAACTTTTTTAATATTTTTAGCTTCGGGATGATTTGAAAGTTGGGATTCGAGCGTGTGGCGCACCACTGATTCGTCCACACGAGAAATATTGCCCAATCGAACCACTTTCAAACCTTCCAAAGCGAGTTTTTCAGTCAATAAATCGGTTGCCGTATTGCTCGGCGCGGTCACTAACACCGTATTTTCAACGGCGCACAATCTTTTAATTGCTTGAACGAGGGTGGTCGTTTTGCCCGTTCCAGGTGGTCCGTGAATGACCGCAACATCTTTATTTGCCAAAATATCTCGAATCGCGGCATTTTGCGAAGGGTTCAAATTTGGAATATCCAAAGACATTGCATTCACCGAATAGGGACTCGGCAAACGATGTCCCAACAATATATCACGTAATTCCGCCAAGCGATTGCGTTTGGCATGGATGACTTTTTCCAAAGCCTTTTCCATTTCAATATACGTTTTTTCGTCGAAAAGCATATCTGCCCCGATTGCGCCGCCACTCAGCCAATCGGGTAAATCTTTGGTATTCAATACAATACGCATTAAATTTTTATTGATATAGTGAACGGTTCCACTATAAGCCGCTTGATAAACATCACTTTGTTGCGTAAACAAATTGACCACATTGCCCGACCGAAATTGATGTGGCACGTCCACATTGCCGCCGCGTTCAATGACGACATAGGCGCGGTCGCCATACGTGTAACCCGATTGCGTGACCACCACAGGATACCAAGTGAAGCCTTCTGCACGGCGCATTTCTAACGGTTTGTTTAAAATAAGCGTCTTGAAATACTCGTAATCCGCTTGTTTTTCGATTTTCAACAACCCTTTTAATTGATAAAGTTCGTTGATATGTTCTGTTTCTGAACGTTGCACTGGCATCTTGGAAATTTTTTAACAAAATTAGTCTTTTTGATGTTTAGAAGGCGATAAAATTGCATTCATTTAAAAAAAAGTGTTGAATTTGGAAATTAGCCATCTGTTTATTCCAAATTTGATTTATTAAAAAAGTTCTATTAAATTGAGAAGAATGTCCACACCGAAGAGTACAGGCTTGAAAGAACAATTTTCTGCCTTAAAAAATATTCCGCCCCTTTTCAAATTGATTTGGAAAACGAATAGAACGATGATGAGTCTCAATGTCGGACTCCGAATTTTGAAGTCGGCGATTCCATTGGCGCAATTATATATTGCAAAAATCTTATTGGATGAAGTCGTTCAATTGATTCAAAAACAACATACGGGCACAGACGCGCTTTGGCGCATTGTCGGATTTGCATTGGGTTTGTCCTTGTTTTCTGAATTGATTAATCGCGCTATCTCATTGACTGACAGTCTTTTAGGTGATTTATTTTCCAATCAGACGAGTGTTGAAATCATTCAAAAAGCTGCCACATTAGATTTATACCAATTTGAAGACCCTGTTTTTTATGACAAATTAGACCGCGCTCGCCGTCAAACAACGGGCAGAACCGTGTTAATGAGTATGGTTTTCGAGCAATGCCAAGATTTAGTAACCATCATTTTTCTGGGTGCGGGGCTGATTCTTTTCAACCCTTGGTTGATACTCATATTAATCATTGCGGTTATACCATTATTCGTCGGCGAGTCGTATTTTAACCAAAAAACGTATTCTTTAACCCAAAGTTGGACTCCCGAACGCCGCGAATTAGATTATTTGCGATTCATCGGCGCGAGCGACGAAACCGCAAAAGAAGTTAAAATTTTTGGTTTAGCCGATTTTTTAAGCGACCGTTTTAAAACCATTGCCGACAAATATTATTTGGCAAATCGGCAAATTGTATTAAAACGGGCTGGGGTAGGAGCATTATTATCGTTTTTGGGAACGCTTTCGTATTACGGCGCATACATATTTATCGTGTTACAAACGATTAGCGGCGCGATTACATTAGGCACATTGACTTTTTTAGCAGGTTCATTTGAACGCATGCAAAATATGTTGCAATCTATTATGAGTCGCTTTTCACGCATCGCAGAAAATGCGTTGTATTTGCAAGATTATTTTGATTTTATGGCGATAAAACCGTTAATGGCGCATCCTGTGGACGGGAAATTGGTTCCAAAACCGATTCAAAGCGGTTTTACCTTTGAAAATGTGAGTTTTAAATATTTGAATTCTAATAAATATGCGGTTAAAAATTTGACTTTTCACCTACCTGTGGGCGAAAAATTGGCATTAGTTGGAGAAAATGGCGCAGGTAAAACAACGGTTGTGAAACTTTTAGCGCGCCTTTACGAGCCTTCGGAAGGTCGGATTTTATTGGATGGTGTGGATTTGCGCGAATACGATGCGGATGATTTGCGCGAATCGGTGAGTATTATTTTCCAAGATTTCATTCGATTCCAAATGGTTGCATCTGAAAATGTGGCAATTGGGAAGATTGAATCGTTGCAAAGCATGCCGACTATTCAAAATGCCGCTAAAAAAAGTCTTGCAGATACGGTGATTGAAGGTTTGCCTGAGCAATATCGTCAAATGTTGGGCAAGCGTTTCGGTAACGGCGTGGATTTGAGTGGCGGGCAATGGCAAAAAATTGCACTTGCGCGGGCGTACATGCGCGATTCACAACTTTTAATTCTGGATGAACCGACTGCCGCACTTGATGCACGTGCCGAACATGAAGTTTTTGTTCGTTTTGCGGAATTGACCAAAGGAAAATCTGCTGTTTTGATTTCGCATCGTTTTTCGACAGTTCGGATGGCAGATAAGATTTTATTTTTGGAAAATGGGCAAAAAGTAGAATTGGGAACACACGCAGAATTGATGGCGGCAGGCGGGAAATATGCAGAATTATTTCAATTGCAAGCGAAAGGATATGTTTAACACATCTGGATATAGGTGACATCGTTTTTGAAATATATAGAGATATAGTACACATAGAGTATTGATTATCAACGATATATATGTACTATATCCCTATATGTTTCAAAGTTTATGTTCCCTATTTCCAGATGTGTTTCAAAAAAAACCGTGTCAGTTCAACACGGTTTATAAAAAAATAATTCAGCTTTAGTCATTTAGTACCTACCGATGCAACGGAGTCAAGCTCATCTCCACCTCACATCCAGAACAAATCTGCCGACCGCGCTGCGCTTCAATCAAACTTTTATATTTTTGAAAAACCGACTCTGATTGCTCTTTTCCATTGACCCAAAACTGTTTAGCGGTCAGTTTGAGGGTCACTTCTCTCGAATTGGGCGGCATCAAGCCATCCTGTGTTAAATTTTCCAAAATACTTTTGTCCTCTATCGCCGAACCTGTTGGCATCGCCTCTCCAACTTGTGGTGTTGCGGGCAAATGCGGAATCGAAAGTCGTGCTTCAGCATGTGCATTCATATCGGCAATAATTTCATTCGTCAAAGTTTCGTATTTATAAAACTCTGATTTTGAAACGTTTCTGCCATCCACACGTAATTGCGTGAGGGTGCCATCGGATAGCGTTAATTCAAAAGTTTTGCCTTCTTTGCGTCCTGTCAAGACCCGTTCACTTTTAACAGCGCGGGTTTGCACATAAATCGGAGTGGAATCTAAATTCACAAGCGATTGAATGGGCACATTGAATGTAAAAGATTGATTTTCAATTGGTTCGCGGGCTGTTGCCGCCGTCGGAACGGCAGCAATCAACAGCACGGCAACTGTCCACTTCGTAATTTCAATCTGCATATTCGTAAAAAAAATGGAGCGAGTAAACATTTTAATCAATAGTCGTTGTTTGTAATCAAATATTTATGTAAAATTGCACTTTTTCAAAAAAAGCCGCCCAGCCGAAGCTGGCACGGCTTAACGTATCACAAAAAAATCGTGTAGCCAAATTTGTACAATGAATGATGAATGATAAATGATAAATGATAAATCACTTATTTTTATGAATAAATGATTTTGAATTTGAATGACTCATTCATCAATTCATTAATTCATCAATTATTTATTTATCCTTTTCAAATCCTCATTCCTCCTTCAATTCTTCAATTCCATGACGATTTTGAACTTGCAATTTTTGCAATCCTTATCGCCTGAATGCTCTAAATACAACTTTTTGTATTTCTCAAAAATCGTCGCGGGTTGCTCCTGATCATTCAACACAAATTTCGTTTCGGTCAATTCGACTTTGAAAAACTTGTCTTTTTCAACCAATTTATCTTTCGCCAAATTTTCTTTCAAAACCTTTCCAAAACCACCTTTTGGAGCTTCCAAACGCGCATCACCTTCTTTAATATTCATTTCTTGCGTCGAAATTTTATAAATTTTGACCTTTTTCTTTCCATCATTGCTCAAACTATCCATCGAAATTTGAAGGTCAGGATCCTTTTCAATCATCTTTTCCAAATCCATTCCATCTTCTTTATCCTTGATAATCACCATTTTACGCATTTTTTTATCCCCTTTATGATCCGCGTCTTTGATAATGGTTTTCACCTCATCCATATCCATAATTTCAGTTAATGCACCTGCGGGCAAATCATAACTAATTTCTTCACCATCCACCCATTTTTTGCCATTCACCGTGACCTCATTATCTTTCACCAACATTTCAATCGGCTTGCCATCCCCTTTATCCACCTTAATCACCGTATTGCCTTTCGCATCTTTCGTTTTATGAATCTTTACTTGATGCGCTTTTTGCATCGCAATCACCTTTCCATTTTTACCATCCGCAACGCTCGGCATATCTGCTAACAGTTTGTCTGTCAACGCTTTATGCTTAACAAAATCATCTTTTAAAATCTCTTTTCCACCAATATTCAAACGAATGATTTGTTGGTTTTCGACCGTCATTTCGACCGTTTTGCCATTATCAATCGTTTTAATTTGTTGGCGCACCTTGCCCGAAGGCGTTGTATCCGACACAATAGAAACCAATGGTTTCATATCTGTTTTGGACGTTTCGGTAGCGTTTGCCCGTTTCGCGCTGATAGAAAGCAGCGAAACAATCGCTAAAATCAAACCAGTTGCGGTCATTTTTTCCATTATATTCGATTTATTTTGTGACTGATTCAAAACTCTTTTCACTCTTTCTAACAACGGATACTTGCGATGCCCCGCGAAAGATAAAGCTAAACCAAGCGTTTTGTTGGTTTTCGGCATTTGTTTCTGCAACTCTTGCATTGAAACTAATGCTTTTACGTATATCATTTTATTGCCACATAATTCAACCGCCGCATCATCACATCTATTTTCTCGCTCTGCGCGAATCACTGCCGAAATCCACCAAATAGCAGGATGATAATAAAACAAAATTTCTGCAATCGTCTGTAACGTATTGAACAAATAATCTTTTCCCGCAATATGAGCCAATTCATGCGCAATAATCGCTTCAACTTGACTCGCACTCATATTATTGACCGTTCCAATCGGCAATAAAATCAACGGTTTCAACCAGCCAATGACCATTGGAACGGTTGCCGCAGCCGATTCTGCGATGCGAACGGTTTGTTTAAAAGGCATTTGTTCTCGAATCATCTCAATAAATTCATGCCATTCTGGTTCCAAAGCGATTTTCGGAGAACGCCGAATTTTCATGACCATCCAGAAACCACCAATCAAACGCATGGTAAAAAATTCAACGCCCAATAACCATGCAATCGCAATATAAAACATGTGTTCGTTCAAAAAAAACGAAATATGATTATAAATTTGCTTTCCAAACGATTCATCTTGGGTCAAAAACGCCAGATGAACCATTCTAAAATGTTTTGTTTCGTACAAAAAGCCTGTCGTATGATTGTCTTTCGCCATATAAAGGCTAAAAAAAGTAACGACTGCCATTAAAATGGAGGCAAATAAAGCTCCGCCTGCGACTCGGTAACGTACCTCGGCAGATTTTTTTTGCAACCCAGTTAAGATTAACGCCATCAAGCAAGCAATAAAAGTACCTTGCCAAAGCGAATGAATGACTGTCCAGCCCAATGCATAGATGAACGAGTCAGGAAAAATTTGTTGCGCGTCGGTTAAAAAACTCATCGTTCAATAGGGTTTTTTCAACGATTTGTTTTAGCGGGTTCGTTCGTTCGTTGGTTCGTTCGTTCGTTAAACAATTAATAATCAACGCTTTAACGAACCAACTCACTCATCAACGAATGAACCAACTAAGAAAATCGCTTGTGCTTGTTCTCACTCATGGAGAATGTGACTCACCCTTCACCATTTTCCAAAAGTTTGATTAAGGCTTTAATTTGTTCCAGTTCCTTGTCTGTTGCCTCGTGATTTCCAAGCGCCTGCATGACTAAACGCATCGCATCACCTCGAAATGTTGCGTTGACAAATTGACGCAACATCTGCTTTTGAGTATCTTCCTCGCGGATTGCCGCCGCGTAAATATGACTTCTTGACTCCGTATCGCGCATGAGCAGGTTTTTTTCGTGCATCACTTGCATCATTTTCAAAGTGGTGGTGTAACCGACTTCGCGTTTTTCATTCAGTTTTTCATTCACAAGCCGAACCGAGCTCGCGCCATACTGCCACAAGACTTGCAAAATTTCCAATTCTGCATCGGTCGGTTTAGAAAAGGGTTGCGAGTTCATTTTTTATTTTAATGCTAATGCTAAGTAATGAGGAATGATAAATCATAAATAATGCCTTTTATAAAAAATTGATAATCCGTTTGTTATAAAATTTATCAAGAACGTTTATTTTCGCTTTCTTACTTAATAACCAATATTTTAAGTCTTTAAAAATTGATTGTATCCTTTTTTGAGTTCGTTAGTTGGTTCGTTAGTTAATTTGTTTTTTAGTTGGTTCGTTCAGTATTTATTATCAATATTGCAACCAACTAACGAACCAACCAACGAACGAACATGTACGATAACTTTCGTAGTGCAAAGATAGTACGATAATTATCGTACTTCCAAATTTTTTTACATTTTTTTTACATTTATTTTAAATTTTAACATTTATGCGCGTTATTTTTTTGTTAGAAAATTTTTTCGATATTTTATTTGGCAAAAAGTACTTTTTACGAACAGAGGACATTGAACTTTTGCGTAAAATTAATCCTGATGCTGATGAAAAAACAGATGGTTTTTTCAAAGCCCTTTCTAATATGACGGCTCTTGGCGCGATTGCGACAGGGATTCCTGCCCTTTTGTATGCTTGGGGATTGCACAAAGGGAATACTTATTGGCAACATCTGGGTTTGCGGATGGGTTTTGCGTTTGTAGTGAATCTGGGTATCACTTATTTGGTGAAAGTTTTGACGCATCGGGCGCGCCCGTACATCAAATATCCTGATTTGAATGAAAAAGCATTGGAAAATACGCCTTCCTTTCCTTCGGGGCATAGTTCGGTATCGTTTCAGACGGCAACTTCTTTGGCGATAGCATTTGGAGGTTGGCAAATTGCGGTGCCTGCGTACTTGTGGGCGAGTACGATTGCGTATTCTCGATTGTATTTGGGGGTGCATTATCCATCGGATGTTTTGGGCGGGATTTTATTGGGGATGAGTACGGCTTGGTTATTTTCATAATGTAACTTATTGAAATTTCTGGTTCTTCCGCGTTTTTAGCGCAAATACAGCGATACAACACCGTTTGGAAGGTTTTTTAAAACCTTCCAAACGGTTGATAATCATTAATTAACAATTTCTTAATATTGGCTTAATGTTGAGTTAACATTAGAACCTCAATTTTGCAGCATTATTTAAAAAATGGATAAACCAATTTTTGATTTTGAAAAAGATAATTGTTAATTTTTGTATGAAATCATTTTGCACCAGACTTGTAATCAGTCTAATCATCGCCTCAAGCTGTACACAAAGCAGTATTGCGCAAATTGAAAGTCACCAAAAAAGGGTAGATAGTCTCGCGCCTGCCCAACCCAAAACAGAACTACCTGCAACACCCGCGCCTGTGGCAGCAGCACATGCAAAAAAATGGTATGAAACCTTTTCGATTCGCGGTTATGCGCAAGTGCGTTATAATCGGCTTTTTGAGACCAATCCTAAATTAAAATGTGACCAATGTGATAAATCTATTGGTGAAAATGGTGGTTTTTTCATTCGCCGCGCCCGACTTATTTTAAGTGGCAACGTGCATGACCGTGTTTTTTTCTACATTCAACCCGATTTGGCATCGGCTCCGTCTTCAACAACCAATAATTTTGCACAACTTCGAGACCTTTATTTTGATGTTGCGCTGGATGCGAAAAAAGAATATCGTTTGCGCATCGGACAATCTAAAATCCCATTTGGTTTTGAGAATTTACAATCCAGCCAAAACCGTTTGCCATTAGACCGCGCCGACCCGACTAATAGTGCGGTTGCGAACGAACGCGATTTAGGGGTAGTTTTTTACTACGCGCCTGCAAAAACGCGTGAATTATTTGCCAAATTGGTGAGTGACGGTTTAAAAGGGAGTGGTGATTATGGTGTTTTGGGGCTTGGCGCGTACAACGGGCAGACCGCAAACAAGACCGAAAGCAACAATACACCGCACGTTGTAGCGCGACTTGCGTATCCGTTTGAGTTGAAAAATGGGCAAATTATGGAATTAGGGATTCAAGGATATAAAGGAAAATATAATTTGAATGCAGATTTGCGCAATGTAGGCGTGAAATTACCTTCTACTGCCGAATTTTTAGATGAGCGCGTTGCAGCAACTTTCATTATATATCCAAAGCCTTATGGCATTTTTGCAGAATTTAATACTGGCAATGGCCCCGAATTTGATAAAGCAAGCGATTCCATTCAAGTTAAAAAATTGACGGGTGGTTACATTATGGCAACGTATCGGGCAGTCGTGGGCAATCAAGGGCAAGTTTTGATGCCTTATATCCGTTATCAATGGTATCGGGGCGGCAAAAAACAAGAAATGGATGCTCGGAGTTATCAATTAGAGGAGTGGGAAATGGGCATTGAGTGGCAAGTTTATAAAAATTTTGAATTAACGGCTGCCTATACGATTTCAGAACGCCGTTTTGAGGATTTCAAAGTACAAGAAAATTTACAACGCGGTAGTTTGCTTCGTTTGCAAGCGCAATTAAATTTCTAAATCTATACGGTTGGTTGCGTCGCGTCTCATGCTTAATTCGATGATAAATCCATTGCTTGCGTGTAAAAAAGCGGCAATCAGAGCTACTTTTTGTTGGTTTAGGAGCAACATGGCAAGTTAAAAAGATGTAAAATAAGCTGCACATTTCATGCGTTTTCCGAATTTTAGGCAAAAAGTTTCTAAATTCGTGTCTTATTTTACAAATAATAAAAAATGAAAATTAGTTTAATTGGAATGGCGAGTGTTGGCAAAAGTTATTGGTCTGCCCAATTTGAAGCCGCAGGTTTTTTGCACCTTGATTTGGATGACCTCATTCGGCAACGGTTGATGACGCATTTAAATCGCCCTTTGACAACTACTGCTTTGATGAATGAATGGTTAAATTTTCCAGATAGCGCAGGTTTCGCGGAGCGCGAACAATTATTTGTCGAAACGGAAGCCCAAGTTTTTAAATACGCGCTTTCTATTTTAGAAAACGCAGCTGCGCAAACGCCTGTCATCATTAATACAGGTGGTAGTTTGGTGTATTCGCCGAGCGAATATTGGCAAAAATTGAAATCATTGACCACCATTATTTATTTGAAAATGGATAAATCATTATCTAAATCATTGATAGCCAATTATTTACAAGAGGGTAGGAGTGTAATTTGGAAAGGTTTATACGCGCCTGTATCGGGCGAAACGCGAAATGATACATATTTGCGATGTTATGCGAATTTGTTGGATTTTCGAGAAAGTTGCTATGAACGATATGCTGATTGTGCAGTTGAATATCAACAGCATCGCGCAACAACGATGTGCATTGACCAATTTTTACACATGAGCAAATAATGCTGAATGATTCATCACTCATGGTTCTTCCGCACCGTTTGGAAGGTTTCAAACCTTCCAAGCGGTTGATTATCAACACCGTTTGGAAGGTTTGAAACCTTCCAAACGGTTGATTATCAACGATTTAGAAGATTTGCTCTTTTGTTTTGTGCTAAAAACGCGGAACAACCTCATTTATTTAGTATTGAACACTTGGTTCTCCACAACTTGGTTTTGCTAAAAACCATTTGCCATTTTCCTTTTTTAAATCAAACGTATGTGTATTGTTAGGTGATACTGTCATGGTTGCTTTAGCTCTATCGCCTGTAATTATGGTAGTCACTGGTGCTTTTTCGTAAAGCGCAACCACCGCATTCTCATCGCACAAATAACGGTCTGTAACGCCAACTGAATTTTTATGAGTCGGTTCGGTTGCCCATATTTTGGCGCAAGCGCGATAATATCTATTCTCGTCGGCAATCAATTCATCCGAAACATATTCTGATTTTTTCAATTCTACCAAATATTGTTTGAATTTGGCTTCATCAAGCACCCGATGACCACCTTGCTCGGCAGTAAATCCATTATTTTCAATTCGGTCGGCATTGTCTCCGTACCAACTGAAAAACCCATGTAAGGCTTCTGCAACATCGGTTGGATTGGTGTCAATGGCGTTTTTTTCAGCCGCGCCATCGCCGCCACAAGCTGCAAAAAGGAAAGTCGTACAAAGTAGGGCAAAAAAGGTTTGTTTCATAGAAATCATTTTTTTAATATATGGTTCAATTTGCGCAAACATAGTAAAAATCTTTGGTTAGATGTGTAATTTTGTGTTCATTTGCATCGAAAATATTTTTTTGAACAAGCAAATCTATCATCAATGCGTTTTTCAATAGGTTTTTTGTGGCTTATTTTAAGCACGACGAGTTGCATTGCGCAACAAAAATTAGATTTATCTAAACCAAATGATGTGATGTTGGCGCAACGCAAGATTCAATCGTCGTTAAAAGATGGTGAAAATTGTTATTACGCTTGGGAAGGGACGGTTTATAGTCGGGTTCCAGGCGAGCGCGATAAATTATTATTTACATATTTGGCAATGAGTGTTCGGGCATCCTTGATGTTAAAAGATTCTATAAAAGGCATTGGTTATCAACAAGTTAGTCGAGAAGTATTGATTTTCCTTGACCCAAAAACCAATCAAATCATTAAAACGTGGAAAAGCCCTTGGACGAATAAAGAAGTTGAAGTGGTGCCTATTGCGAATGATCCTGTGAATTTTAGAACTTTTGCAGCTAAAACAGTGGATAATTCGTTGCGACAAATGGCGGGAACGGTTTTTTGGGACATCCAAATCCCGCTTTTTTATCCGAATCCGTTGGCGGGCGATTATCAAAATTATGTTGGTGGGACGTATCAAGCGATTGAAATGTTTAATTTTGCGGTGTCCGAAGCGGAATTACTCGCGCCCAAAGCACGTGCAGAGGAGGTTATCATCTCATGGACACGCGTTTGTAAGTGGATGCCTTGGATGGAAATGGGCGATTTGTCGGGACAATTGATTTTCAATGGTTCGGGCAGAAAGGTCAAAACGTTTGAAGACATTCCAAAAATGTTGCAAGATTATATTAAAACAGAATTGCCTGCGTTTATAACCGCGCCGCCTTTGGATGACAAACGACCGAATGAAACAAGTTGGTCGAATTTTAAAAAATGGTTGGATGCTAAAAAGATTAAAAAGTAGAAACAATGGATAATTTATTTGATTTGAAAGGAAAAGTCGCGCTCATTACGGGCGCGAGCAAAGGCATTGGCGAAGCAATGGCACATATTTTTGCTCAATACGGCGCAAAAGTGGTTGTTAACAGTCGCAGACAAGACGCGGTGGATGCCGTTGCTGCCGAAATCCGCAAAAATGGAGGCGAAGCGATTGGTATCGCAGGTCAAGTTGGTAATATGGACGATTTAAAACAAGTTTTTGACAAAACGATTGCGGCGTATGGTCGTTTGGATATTTTGGTCAACAACGCGGCGACGAATCCTGTCTATGGTGCCATAGAAAATACCGAGTCAGACGTTTTTGACAAAATTATGTCTGTCAATGTGAAGGCTCCATTTGAATTATCGAAATTAGCGATGCCGTTGATGGCAAAAAATGGCGGCGGTTCGATTATCAATATAAGTAGCATTGGCGGTGTGCGTCCCGAAGTCGGTTTGGGGATTTATAGCGTGAGCAAAGCGGCGTTGATTTCGCTGACGAACGCGCTCGCAAAAGAATGGGGACAATATAATATACGTGTGAATGCAATTTGTCCAGGTTTGATAAAAACCAAATTTAGTAAGGCTCTTTGGCAAGATGAAAAAACTTTAAAACGTTTTACACAACATTTGCCCTTGAAAAGAATGGGCACGCCAGCGGATTTGGCGGGATTAGCATTGTTTTTGGCATCGGATGCGTCTGCGTATTGCACGGGCTCGACGTTCAATGCAGATGGTGGTTTTTTGATTTGATTTGTATCTATTTTGGAAACTTTCAAGGTTTTTGAAACATAATTATTTGATTATCAATAAGTTATGTTTCGGAAACTTTGAAGGTTTCCGAAACATAGGTTTTCATCTCAAGATGCTACTTGTGCAAATTCGGGAAATAATTGCCCAGTAAATAATTTCGTTTTCGCAATACCTAATGTTGAGTAAAATTGCTGATAAATTTGCACACCCATTTTATAAGCAAACAAAGGCGGTACTGCATTGCCAACTTGGGTAAATTGCCGAGCAATGGGCCCCGTAAAAACATAGTTATCTGGAAACGTTTGCAAACGCGCCGATTCTCGAACCGACAAAGTTCTCGGTATCTAAATCCTTCATATTGAGAAAATAACTATCTAAATGTAGTAACGCTTTAGCTATCAACTGCAAATTAGTGTATTGGAAGTAGTTGAGGCGACCTTGATCCCATCTCCAAATGCTATTCATATTGCTTTCTATTTTATTTAAAAATAATTGTTTTATACTTTGTTAAATCAAATTAATTGATTTCGGAATGTGTATTACAAGTTATAGTACACATTCCGAAATCCACAATTGATAGTTATTTCTCATTAAAAACCGATTCATAAACGGCTTTCAACTGTGCATTTGATTCTTTTTCAACGATTTCCTTCAACCAACCGTCCAAAACAGGTGCTAATGGATCGGCTCCATTTTTCTGTTTCAACGCGGCTGACAACTCTTTCATTGTCCGCGCACATGCAAATCTACGCCAAGGCGATTGGGATTGGTCAATCCCCATTTTATACAAACGCGTTAATTTACCTTTCAAATCAGGCTCATTCGTTTTGGTAAGCATCTTCGCGTAATTGACAACGAAACCAATCGCCTCCATACCATTCACTTTCTCAAGATTTTTCTCAAAAAAACCAAGGCGTTCCGTTGTCGGATTTTTAGCATACATCTCGCCGATGCTCAACAAAAGTTCCGAATTCGTTTCATTTTCCAACTTTTTCGCTGCTTCGAGTGCCACAGGCGCGTTCAATTTGTACAAAGCCGACATGCCCGCCGCAATCACAGGATAAGCCTGCTCCGTTTCCAACACTTTTTTGAAGGTATCACTATATTTTGTATCATTGGTCGCCGCCAATTTGCCTAACGCCGCCGCACGGACTTTGGAATGTGGGTCACTCGTTGCCAACGCTGCAACCGTTTCTACAACACTTGAATTATCTTTGATAGCCAAATTTTTGATGGCATCTTCACGCAATCCCCAAAATTTATCCTTTAAAGCAGCCACAAAAACCGATTTTGCTCCTTCACTCATGTTTTTAGACTTCAACGCTTCCATCGCTTCCCGACGGTCAAAATATTCGGGCGCGTGGTTGTATTGATAAATCCATTCCGCTTCCGTATGATTATCCTTCTTTTCGCACAATAACATTTTTTGCGCATCCACATTGACCAAATCGGGTTTGGTTGCCGCAGGAAACGTGAAAGATTGTTTGCGATTGACCATCCGAATCGAATGACGCACGGGTTTCCCCGAACCTTGATACACATCCACCATCATCGGCAATTCAAAAATCGCAGGGATTTTGTCCGTTGCTTCTTGTTTTTGTTCCAAATCTACTTGAATCGTCTTTTTTGCCGCGTCATACTTGTAAGAAATATCTAATACAGGATGTCCCGCTTTGTAATACCATTGATTCCAAAACCAACTCAAATCTTCACCCGTCACTTCCTCAAATGCCAACCGCAATTGCTGTGCTTCGCCCGTTTTAAACTTATTATCCGTCAAATACTTGTTCAAAGACGCAAAAAACGCATCATCACCCACATAATTCCGCAACATATTCAAAATACACCCCCCTTTATTATAACTGTGTGCATCAAACATATCTTCCCGATTGTTATATGTAAAGTCCACTAACGGATGCGTTTTACGTTGAGATTCGCCAATATAACCTTCCATCGTATGCTCTAAATGATGCATACCGAAATCTTTGCCATACTTGTGTTCAAACCAAAGCACTTCACTATAATTCGCAAAACTTTCATTCACCGTCAAGTTCGACCAAGATTCAGCCGTCACTAAATCGCCAAACCAATGATGGAACATTTCATGCGCCACAACCGATTCATTAGATTCATTATCAATGAGTTCGCGGTCGGTTCCATTCATAAAATCGCCGAAAATAACCGAAGTTGTATTTTCCATCGCGCCCGACACATATTCCCGAACCACAATTTGAGCGTACTTCTGCCAAGGATATTCAACGCCTAATTTCGTTGAATAAAATTCCAGTAATTCAGGCGTATTTTTGAAAATGGATTTTGCGTGGTCTTTATATTTCGGTTCTACGTAATACATCAATGGTTTTCCACGCCATTTGTCCTCCACAATCACAAAATCACCCACTGCCATCATCACGAGATATGGCGCGTGTGGCATATCCATCAGCCAAGTATCCGTCCGCGTGCCATCCGCATTTTTTTTAGAATTTTTCAACAAACCGTTTGATAACGTTTTATACTTATCCGCAACCGTCATTGTAATTTGATTGGTCATGCGCTGATTCGGGCGGTCAATCGTTGGAAACCAACGCGAATTACTTTGCGTTTCGCCTTGCGTCCAGATTTGTTGCGGTTTATCGGGGTCAGACCCGTCTGCATTGATGAAAAATAAACCCTTATCCGACTGAATCGCTGCCGAACCGCCCACAGGTGATTCATCCGGTTTTGCAGTGTAATCAATCAAAACTTTATATTGTTCAGAACGCTTATACGGGCGTAACAATTTGATTTTCAACACATTATCCGTATATTCATAAGACAATTTTGAACCTTTATCATCTGTAATTTTATGAATATCAAAACCTTTCGCATCCAATTCCAACAAATCTGAATCATAAAAATGAGGTTTCAAGGTCAAAATGGCTTTGCCCAAAAGGTGTTTTTTCGCCCAATCGAAACGCACATCCAATTCTGTATGTACCAAATCATGCGATTTTTTAGCAGTTGCCTGATAGAGTGGCAACGTATCTGCAAAATTGAAATTCAAGGCTTTACCTGCTTCCGTCGGTGGCGGCGGCGGTGGTGGTGGCGGCGGCGTGACATTTGCTGCCATCGGTGCAGGGTTTGGCGTAGCAGCCGTTTTTTTAGTGGTATCGCAAGCCGTCCACGCGCCCGTAAGCGCAATCGTGAGTAACAGCGAAGAGGTTGTCTGCTTCATTTATAAATTCAAATAATTAAAATTAATAGATTTCAGATTTTGGATTTCGGAAGGCGGATTTCGGAAGGGTGATAAGATTTCACCGATTCCGAAATCCATATTCCGCAATCGAAAGGCAAAGATATTTTAAAAAAGATGCACAACTTCTATTTTTGGTAGAAAAAACGCAAAGTCTGTGTAAATAATTTTTTTGTTTCTTAAATAAATCTTAAACGGCTCAAAAAGTGTTAAAAATTTGTCAAAATACATCTACACTTATACATATATAGATTTGTATTGAAATAGTTTGTAAATTTGTGTCGTGAAACCATTTTTTTCTAATTTGTACCCGAATTGGTGTAATATTTGGCAGAACAAATGTAGGCAAAACAGTACCTCAAAAAACATATATTTTAAAAAAATTATTTAAACCATGCAATTTCAAATTCTTACGCAAGAGCCAATGTATAAAATGAGCCGTTGGACTATGATAAAATGGGTGTTTCGAGGTATCGCATTTTTATTAATCGCTCTACTGATTAGTGTGATGATTGCACTTTGGACTCCGCCTAATGCTCCCAATAACGGATCTGCCGCGCCCAAAGAGTCGCTATTGCAGGCTTCGCCAGAACCTGTAAGTCAGGAAGTTAAAAAACGTAACTCATTCTAAATCAACACAATAGCAACGTTGTGAAATCGTAGCGTTTACAAAAAATAACCGCCCATTCAGCTTTTATGGAGTTGAATGGGCGGTGCCATTCTATTTTTAGTCAAAATCTTAATTTAAGAGGCTTCTAAAACGCAACCATCGTAACCAAGCCATACGTTTTTAGGTAATTTTCGATTCATCACCCGATGTTTTCCAAAACGATGACTCATGTGAATCAAGTAAGTTCGCTCGGGCGAGAGCGTTTCAATAAACGCCAATGCTTCTGTTAAAGTTTGGTGAGAGTGGTGCGTTTCATGATGTAATGCGCTGATAATCAATGTTTTAACGCCTATTAATTTTTGAAACTCATCAGGTTCAATGGTTTTAAAATCGGTCAAATACGCCAAATTCCCCAATCGAAATCCCAAAATCGGCAATTTGCCATGCATAATTTCAATCGGAATAATCTTCAAATCGGGCAAAGACGGTATTTGAAAGGGCGTATTTTTATCAATGGTATGCAGGTCAAAACGCGGCGCACCAGGATATGGATTTTCTTCAAACGCGTAAGCAAATCGCTGTTTCAATTCGGTTTGTACGCGGTTTGTCGCGTATAGCGCGATATTTTTTTCATATTTGAAATTAATGGGGCGCACGTCGTCTAAGCCCATTACATGATCATTATGTTCATGTGTAAACAGAATAGCATCAATATCTTGCACCTTTTCGCGCAACATTTGTTGCCGAAAATCGGGACCCGCATCCATGATAATATTGATGCCATTCATCGTCAACATTGCGGCAGTCCGCAATCGTTTATCTATGCGTTCCCGCGAGGTGCAGACCGCGCAAGCGCAACCAATCACAGGGATACCTTGAGAAGTACCTGTGCCGAGCAAGGTGAATTTAAACATTTTGTATATTTTTACAAACACATAGGGACATATCTTATTTAAGATATAAATTTAAAATCTATGTTTTCTACGTACCTATGTGTTAAAAAATCTATATTTCCTACATACCTATATGTTAAACGGTAATTTCACAACTTTAGCAGCAAAACGTTTGCCGCCTAATTGAATAAATATTTCAGTTCCCGCTACTGCATAACTCGTTGATACATAACCCATTCCAATCGGTTTATTCAAAGAAGGCGATTGCGTCCCCGAAGTCACTTTACCAATCACCGCACCTGCTGCATTTTCAATCAAATAATCATGACGCGGCACTCGACGGTCATTCAGTTCAAAACCAACCAATTTTTTCGATACACCCTCTTTCATTTGTTTTTTAAACAACTCACAATTGGTAAAATCCCCTTTTTTAAGTTTGGTAATCCAACCCAAACCCGCTTCAATCGGCGAAGTGGTATCATCAATATCGTTTCCGTAAAGGCAAAAACCTTTTTCTAAACGCAACGTATCTCGCGCCCCCAAACCAATCGGCTGCATTTTCAAAGCTGCGCCCGCTTCAAAAAGCGCGTCCCACAATTGTTCCAATTGATTATTACGCGCATACAATTCGTATCCGCCCGAACCTGTATAGCCTGTTGCAGAAATCAAAACATTGTCCAAACCTGCGACTGTACCTTTTGCAAATGTATAATATTTTAAGGCACCAATATTTACAGATGTCAATTTTTCTAATACTTGTGTTGCATTCGGACCTTGAAGCGCGAGCAACCCCGTTTTTTCAGAAATATCCTGCATTGAAACCTCGAAATCTTGCGCAAAAGATTGAATCCAATGCCAATCTTTATCAATATTAGAAGCATTCACGACAAGCATAAACGCTTGTTCGCCCGCCGCGCACATATCATCCGCAAGCCGATATACCAATAAATCATCCACAATGCCCCCTTTGTCATTCGGCAAACAGGAATATTGAATATTGCCCGCGACCAATTTCGAGGCATCATTCGACGTAACTTTTTGTATCAGCGCAAGCGCGTCTTTGCCTTTGATGATGAATTCGCCCATGTGCGACACGTCGAATACGCCTACATTCGTGCGCACACATATATGTTCTTCTTTAATGCCAGCATAAGAAATGGGCATGTTGTAACCCGCAAAAGCTGCCATTTTAGCTTTTAACGCAATATGTTTTTGCGTCAACGGAGTAGATTTTACTTGGATAGTTTGCATATTTTTAAGGAATGATGAATGATGAATGATTAGGTTTTATAATAAACTGATTATCAATTAATTATAAAATTAATCATTCATCATTAATTAGTTAACCATGTTTTTGACCGAAATCGTGCATCAAATCAACCAAAAATTGAATACTTGAAGGCGGCATTGCGTTATAAATCGAAGCGCGGAAACCACCTACAGAACGATGCCCTTCCAAACCATTGCAACCATGTTGCTTCGCAAACGCCGCAAATTTAGGTTCCAAACTGCGGTCGTGCATCGTAAAACAGACATTCATCAACGAGCGATCCGCTACCGCAACATTACCTTTAAACAACGGATTCGAATCAATTTCTTTATATAAAATGTTGGCTTTCATTTCATTATGTTTCGCCATAGCGGTTAGACCACCCATTTCTTGAATCCATCTCATCGTCAACATCGTCACGTAAATTGGGAAAACAGGCGGCGTATTATACAACGATTTTTCCTTAATAAATGTGCGATAATCCAACATCACAGGGATTTTGCGCTCCACTTTGCCCAACAGGTCTCTGCGAATAATCACCATCGTCACACCTGCGGGTCCTAAATTCTTTTGTGCACCCGCGTAAATCATTCCAAAACGCTTTACATCAACAGGACGACTCATAAAATCCGATGACATATCGCAAAGAATTGGAATGTTACCCGTTTCAGGATAATCGTGAATTTGAGTGCCATAAATCGTGTTATTCGACGTTAAATGCAAGTATTTCAATGACTTAGGTATATCATAACCTGTTGGTATGTGGTCATAAGTCGTTGCTTTGGAAGACGCAAGCACTTGAATATTGCCAAATTGTCGCGCCGCTTCAATCGCCTTGCTCGCCCACGTGCCTGTATCTACATAACCTGCTGTTTCGTTGTCATTGAGCAAATTCATTGCCGCCATGAAAAATTGAGTACTCGCGCCACCTGTTAAGAAAAGGACTTCATAATCATCGGGCAAATTCAAAATTTCGCGGGTCAACGCAGTGGTTTCTTTGAAAACGGCGGTCAATTCGGGCCCGCGATGCGACAATTCGAGGATGGACAATCCTGAATTATTGAAATTAGCGACGGCTTGCGCCGATTCGCGGATGACGCTTGCAGGTAGAATTGCAGGGCCCGCGCTAAAATTATGGACTTTCATTGCGACAGTCGGGTTCATATTAATTGGTTTATTAAATTATAAAATGGTCTATTTCAACCTATAAATTATCTATAAACATCAAATTGGCGTTCCATCAGGGCGAATAAAAAAGCATTTCCCCGTCAACCAATTGTCTTCAATTTCCGCATTTTGCTTTTTGTAAAAATTAATTGCATCTTTATTCCAATCCAAAACTTGCCATTTTAATAAACGACAACCTTTTTCTCGGGCAATTTCCAACATTTTGTCAAATAAAAGTTTCCCTAC
>JBEEMZ010000033.1:0-27022 GCA_041192405.1 Bacteroidota bacterium
GTATGGGACAAAGGGCAAAGTCAATCCAAAGGCGATTGATTGTGCGAAACAATATGATATTTTTGTGCAAAGTAACTCGGCAAATCGGGCTTTGGACGCAGGTACTAAATTTATGTACGAATTAGAAAGTAAGTAGTGATGAATGATGAATGATGTAACAAATTGATAATCAATTTGTTACATCATTCATCATTCATCATTCATCATTCATCCTTAAAAAAACGTCTCGTGACTGAAAAAATGCCATTGTCGGCTGCCGCCGAACCAATTGCGACCGAATTTATTAATGCCAAAGTACCCGAAAAATATGCGTATCACGACATTCATCATACGCGCAATGTCGTGCATGTGACCCTTCATATTGCGGAAACATTGCAATTGTCTGAACATCAAATTGATTTGTTAGGGGTGGCGGCGTGGTTTCACGACATCGGTTATGATCAAGGTGGAAATGGGCATGAAGAACGCGGTTGCGCTCATGCGACCGCGTTTTTAAAACAAAATAAAGTAAATGATGCCGATATTGAGTTGGTTTGCGGGTGCGTCCGCGCCACGAAAATGCCGCAAAAACCCAATAATTTGTTTGAACAAATTATTTGTGATGCGGATTTAAGTCATCTTGGCGAAAAAACGTATTGGAAACGGAGTGCTTCCTTGCGGGAAGAATTGCGTTTATGTCAAGACAAAAATATGAATGAAAGTGAATGGGTTGATTTTGAATTAAATTTTATTTTAAATCATAACTATCACACTGCCATTGCAAAAGAGCTTTTTGAAGACCGCAAAATGAAACATATTTCAAAATTGCATAAACAAAAAGAACGCTTAAATCCGAATGAATCGCTCACGCCTGATGACGTAATCATTCAAGCCAAAGAAAAAGAACGCGAAAAACATAAAAAATGGAAAGCCGTTGCCAAAAAAAATGAGCAAGAAGTAAAACAATTGCGGTTAGGGCGGGGCGTTGAAACGATGTATCGAACGACTTACAATACGCATAATAATTTGAGTGCACAAGCGGATCATAAAGCGAATTTGATGTTGAGCATCAATACGATTATGATTTCGATTACGTTTTCGAACCTTGTGCCGCGTTTGAAAGACGATCATAAATTGATTATTCCAACGGTTGCGATTTTGTTAGTTTCGCTGACGGCGATTATTTTTGCGACCTTAAGCACACGTCCGAAAATTACCACAGGCATTGTTACTAAAATGGACATTGAGCAAAAAAAATCTAATTTACTTTTCTTTGGCAATTTTTTTAATATGAAACTCGAAGAGTATCAATGGGGTATGAATGAAATGATTAATGACCCCGATTTTCAATACGCTTCGATGACGCGAGATTTATACTTTTTGGGGCGCGTTTTGGCGCAGAAATATCAATTATTGACCTATTGTTATAACGTTTTTATGTATGGTATGATAGCAGTGGTGCTTTTATTTGCGGCGGCAATGACATTTGGTTAGTTGCAGGTGCCGTTTTAGGGACACGAGTTGCCGCGCATTTTCACGAAAGAGCCGCTCCATTCGTGAAAATGCGTATATCAACTCAGATGAATGATCCTATTTTTTTTCCTTCAAAAGTTTCATAAAAACAAGCACTTCTTCTTCTGTCAAATCAGTGATTTTCATCATTTTCTTACTGGAAACGCGGGTTTGGGCATCAAAATAAGCTTTTCCATGCTCAAAAGCGGCAAATAATTGTTCCACGTCTTCTTTTTTTAACTCAACAATGTCTGCGATAATGTCAATAGAAACACCTTTTTTCCAACTACGCATCATTAAAGTGCGCGTTTTGAGTTGAAGGGCGGCTAATTTAGCTATTTTTTCTTCTTTGCGTGTTCTTTCTTCGGCTTCGCGGGCGGCTTCTCGCGCGGCTTCGCGTGCGGCGACAGCGATAAATCCTGTACCTTGCATCATCACTTCTTGTTTTAAAATAGGTGAAAAAATGTTTTTAAGCAATGCTTCCAATTCTTGAGCTTTCAAACTGCTCTCGCTGAGCAAATATTATTGCTTTTAACTTATATGTTTCTTCATAAGCACTACATTTCTATGTTTTAATGCGATGCGTTCTACCACCTGCCAACCTAATCGTTGATAAAGTGATTCGGCTGTATCCGTAAAAAGCCACATTTCATCAAAACCTAAATCACGCGCTCTGTTTTGAATTTTTTCACAAAGCATTGAACCATAACCTTTTCCGCGATATTCGGGCTGCGTATAAACCAATGCTAACCAAAGTGGATATTGCTTATATTTCGGAAAATGGTCATGTAACCCGACATGATGATACAACCCACCTGTGGCAATGGGCAAATTATCTATGGTCATTAAGATTTGAAACGGAACATTATTAGTTTGGCAAAAAGACAATTTTTGCAAAGAAGTTTCGATTGGAATGCGCCACTCCTTTAAATACCAATCTGAAATCATTTGACATGATGTTTGGTCATCAAGTGTAATAGTTTGATATTCAATTTGTTTCATGAAAATTGAATTATTTCGGTACCTACGGAATGACAAGGTTTTTTGTCATTCCGTAGGTACCGAAATCGTATTATTGATTGCTGACATCTAATGGCATAAACTGTCCATTTTTGAGTCCGATGCGCAAAACTTGGTCTGTTTTGCCCTCTTTGTACCGAACTTCGATTTGTTTTTGTGCGTCCACATATTGAATTTGCATGGGTTTGCGAATATTGGACTGTAAAAACGTCACCATTTTGGTTTCATTTTGCAATTTCCACGTATTTTTTTGTTTCGCCCAAATGGACGCGCCCACCAATGTTTCACTAAATTTGGCATTCTCCCATTTGGATTCGGGCATCATACCTGCCAGCAAAACCATTTTTGGAGCCCCATTTTCTACAAATTCTTGTCTAAACAATACTTTTACGCGCAAATAACCTACGCCTGAACACCATTCTTCATCTGCATTTTCTTCCACAATGAATTTTTCCTTCCCCGTACACGCAAAACGTGTTCCAAGCGAATCACATTCATTTTTAAACCATTGGTTCAAAAAAGTGCAATCATCTAAGGCATGCCCGCCCGTGCTTGAGTCTATTACAACGGCATTCATCGGCGCAATCGCAGGTGTTGACGCGGCATTCGGCGGCGTAACTAATTGATTAGCAGCCGTATCCGCAGGTGCGATAGTGGATTTAGATGCCGTTGACGGCGATTTTGGAGCAGGTTTGTCCCGATTGCAACTCCACATCAATGGCGTTAAGATTGCAATACTAAAAACAAGTTGTTTTGTTTTTTTCAAAAGTAACATATTAAAACAAACTGGAAAGTAGGCAAATAATTAAAACAATTTTTGTTATTTAGTTCGTTCGTTGGTTGTTTCGTTCGTTGGTTAGTTAAAATATTGATAATCAATGTTTTAACTAACCAACGAACGAACTGACGAACCAACAAACTATTCAAAATTTAGTTCCGAAATACAAACATCATCCGAATACGTTTTACCTGGCATGATGCCTATAATATCAACTCTTACTTTTTTCGTTTTCACAACTGATTTTAAATCAACTGTTTGTACTTCTCGAATATCTCCTATTTGATAGGCTTGAACCGAATCTCTATCAAACGAAAGTCGAAAAGAAGTGGCTCTACTATTTTGAACCCACCTATCTTCCCTTGTAGGAGTCATCTTATCATAACCCGTTTTGACCACCAATCGGCGCAATTCCCGTTCCGCAGGAAACTCAAAAACGATAGATTTGTCAGACAATTTGTTTGAAAAGCACCATGCAGTATAAGGCATTTGGTCTGTCAAATGTTTTTCCGTATAACGGGCATCATTATTCAAGACCCCCGAAACCGAAACGGTCACATTTTGTTGGATTTGCGGCATCGGCGCAATCGTCGGCGATAAATGCGATTGATATTCGCCGCACCAATACCGCAATCGCTTCCGCCCAATATCGTCGCTCAAAACGGTGCGCCAAAATCGAGTGGGCTCGTCCGCCAATAATTGACCCTCAAAACCGATTAATTCTTGCGCCATATTGTCCATCAAAATCACAGGAGTCCCTTTTTTGACAAATTGCGCGACTTGTGCAATATTATCTTTGCCAAAATTCGGCGCGTCCATCGTGCCGTCAAGTACCCGCGCACAACCTAATGTGCCACCGTTACGTCCGCCGTGAATCGCAATGTCGCCGCCCGAGAAGCCATCTTTGACATCTTCGCGGTTTGGATAATCAATTGGAATGCTGAAACCACCAAATTTATTGCGTTCACTTGGGCTACTAAGGCTTTTTTTGCGGGTTTCTATAACGTGATATTTGCCAAGTGGGGTTCTTTTATCACCGCGCCAATTTTTTTCGCAACCGTTGATGCCATAAATTGTTGGATATTGTGCCTTAATCCACATCGAACCGTCCACTCGGATTTCCACCAAACTCACAGAACCGTGCAAAACCCCACATTCTCCTTTGGCTAATGGGTTTACAATTTGGAAAATTAACATTCTGTCGGCATCGCTATCGTCCCGAGTGGGTTTCAATGCAGGTGTTGCGTGCAGCAAGGCGGGCAGAAGCAGACTTGTTAAAACAATTTTTCTAAACATGGTAAAACATTTTTTTCTGAAAGTTCCATTTAAAAAAGATGGGCTATCAGCTTCAACGGATTTTTTGCAGCTTTTATTTATTTTTGGACGCAAGATACGGTGTTTAAGCGCGGAAAACGGAATGCTTTAACAAAAAAATAATGATGAATAATTATTTTTGTCGAATTTTAAACCGATTTTAGCGTAAAACATTGTCATTCAAACTGCTAAAAACCTATTTTTGTTGAAAAAACAGGAAGATGTCCAAAAATATATTGCAAATTGAAGATGTCGTAAAAACTTATGACAAATATATCGCGGTTGATAAAATCCGATTTTCGATGCCTGAAGGTTGTATCTTTGGGATGTTGGGCCCGAATGGAGCAGGTAAAAGTTCTTTAATTCGGATGATAACAACGATTACACGTCCTGATTCGGGACAAATTTACTTCGACGGCGAACTTTTGAACGAATCGCATCCCACTCGAATCGGTTACATGCCCGAAGAACGCGGTTTGTACAAAAAAATGAAAGTCGGCGACCATTTACTTTATCTCGCGCAACTCAAAGGTATGAAACGCGCCGATGCCAATGATTCTTTAAAAAAATGGTTTGAAAAATTGGATATTTTGAGTTGGTGGAACAAAAAAGTAGAAGAATTGTCCAAAGGCATGCAGCAAAAAATACAATTTGTGGCAACCGTGATTCATCGCCCACAATTACTGATTTTGGATGAACCGTTTTCAGGACTCGACCCGATTAATGCCGAATTATTGAAAAACGAAATTGATGCACTCCATTATAATGGTACGAGTATTATTTTTTCGACGCATCGGATGGAACAAGTGGAAGAAATTTGTGACCGCATTATTCTTATCAATAAAGGGCGTAATGTATTGGAAGGCAGTGTGAAAGATATTAAAAATAATTTTAAAGAAAATTTATTTGAAATCCAGTATGAAGGCACGTTGCCCGATGATTTGAATACGCTCGCACAAGTCACCAAACAAACGGCAAATGTGCTTACTGTTAAATTGCCTTCTGATAAAGATTCAAACATATTGTTACAAAACTTAATGCAAAAAGGGGTGTATGTCACCGCTTTCCGTGAAATTTTGCCGTCATTGAATGAGATTTTTATCAAACAAGTGGGTGATACCAATTAAGTAATGATGAATGATGAATGATGAATTGCATAACTAATTGATAATCAATATATTCATCATTCATCATTTATCATTTATCATTTATGAGCGTGCTTTTTTCTTACTTGCGCCTAATGTTTCCGCAGGCATCGTTTTAGAAGGTGCGGCGGCAGGCGGTGATTTTCGTTTTGGCATCGTGTGCGGAACAGGTGTACCCGCCTTACTCGCCATCCGCGTATCGTTAAAATATTGATATTTTAAAACATTCGTAACATTTAAACGATTCTCTATCAATTGTTTAGAACTAAATAGCATATAACCTTTGATTTCTGGAAATTGCCGCAAATAATCAATTTGATTGGGAATTTGGTCAGGTTCCGCCCATTCAGCATATTTGGTATTGTTGATTTTGTATAATGCCAAACCAATATACATTTTTTTACCATAACTATTTTTCAACCACCATTGCACCGCTTTTTTGAAATCCACTTGCGGATGACCAATGTGAAAATACACTTCGGGCGCAACATAATCCACCCAATCATTTTTAAGCCATTTCAATACATCTGCATATAAATCATCATAACATTGTTGCCCACCTTTGGTATCAGAACCATTTTTATCCGTCTCTTTGTTACGCCAAACCGCAAATGGACTCACACCCACTTGAACCGTTGTGTCAATAGATTTAACTTTTTTATAAACCGATTCCATCACTAAATTGATATTATTGCGCCGCCAATCTTTGATATTTTTAAAATTTTTACCATATTTAATAAAAGTCAAAGAATCATCAATCTCCTCATTATGAATGCGATACGGATAATAATAATCATCAAAGTGAATGGCATTAATATCATAATTTTCTGTCAATTCGGCAATAACATCCAAAAAATGTTGCCGAACTTCGGGAATGCCAGGATTTAATTGATATTCTTTGCCATACTTGTAAACCCAATCTCGATGCGCTTTAAAAACGTGATTCTGTGCCAAATTTACGGTATCGCTGTCAATCAAGGCGCGAAATGGATTAATCCAAGCATGAAATTCCATTTTCGCCGCATGAGCTGTTTCAACCATGAATTGCAATAAATCAAAATTATTATCCAAACCTTTGCCTGATTTTCCCGTAATAAATTTGCTAAACGGAACTAATTTTGATGGATAAATGGCATCTGCACAAGGGCGCACTTGCACAATTACCGCATTGATATTCAATGTTTTATAAAATTGTAAAAGTTGTAACCATTCTTTTTTCAAGGCAGCAGGATTTGTTGTTTCTTTCGCAGGGAAATCCACGCGCTGAATGGTGCTAACCCAAATCGCCCGAAATTCTTTATCAGGCGTGACAGCAAAGTCCGGCTGATTGTTACCCAATTGTTGTTTCACTTGCACACCGAGCTTTTTAGTAGCGGCATTGGAGGAAACTTCAAACATTGGAAACGTGTCTGTTAACCCATTTGGGGCAGAAGTTTCCATAAAAAAACGGGTTCCATCTGAATCGGCAACAGGCGGTAATTGCGCTTTTGCGGATACGGGGAAGAAGAAACAAAACAACAAAGTATTGATTATCAAGACAGTATGTTTGTTGAAAAGTTGTAAGATTCTAATGCAAAGTTGAATCGCAAGTTGAGGTACAAACACGGAAAAAGAGTTTAAATTTTTATAAATATGATTTTGGCAATGTTTGCGAACACTTTCCGTGCGGATGTCGAGGACATGCCTACACAACAAAGTCGCCCTTCAAATAGTTTTACAAGTTTGAAAAAATAGGTGCAATTTATCAACCAATATATTAAAAAAACTGTGACACGTTTTTTGCGTAGATTGTGACATTTTAATTTGAGGTTTTCCCTAAATC
This sequence comes from Bacteroidota bacterium, assembly GCA_041192405.1. Lineage (GTDB taxonomy): Bacteria > Bacteroidota > Bacteroidia > Chitinophagales > Saprospiraceae > JAAFJT01. The sequence goes on from JBEEMZ010000033.1 coordinate 7,571, forward strand.
AAAATGGCGAAATACTTATAAGATTTTTTTTTATTTTGCACAAAAAAATAAAAGATAGCAAATCAATGTTTACAGTGTGCTAAAAAAACGCTAATTTTGTGTTTCAATTCAACAAAAATTTCAACTAAGCGTCAAATATGAACGTTGCAAAAATAACAGAACATACGCTATTAAAACCAGATGCGACTTCCGCGCAAATCAAACTACTGTGTCAAGAAGCTTTGCTACATGAGTTTTACGGGGTGTGCATACCACCTTACTTTGTGCGCGAAACGGCGCGCTCCATTAATGAACGCATGAAAATCGTTACGGTTGTCGGTTTTCCGATGGGTTTTTCGACGATTCCTGCCAAAGTGGAGGAAATTAAAAAGGCTTTTAACGAGGGCTGCGATGAAGTAGATGCGGTTGTCAGCATTGCGGCGGTCAAAAGCGGGAATTGGGCTTACGTCAAAACCGAGTTGGAAAGCATGATGCGGGCGGTTGCGATGCGCGGCAAAATCTTGAAACTCATTATTGAACCCAGTTTTTTGACCAATGATGAAATCAAAAAAGTGTTGGAAATTGCTACGAGTGAAGGTGTGCAATACATCAAAACTTCGACAGGTTTTTTCGGACATCCTACGACGGTCGAACAAGTGAAATTTATTCGAGCGAATTTAACACCGAAAATTAAAATTAAAGCATCAGGCGGTATTAAAACGATTGAACAAGTGCAAAAATTGGTTGCCGCAGGCGCAGACCGCATCGGCACGTCGCATGGCGTACAAATGTTAACGGGCATTCTTTAAACAGAATGATGAATGATGAATCGAAAATTCATTATTCATCATTCATCATTATTAAAATAAAAATTATGAAAAATACTCTTTCAAGTCTATTTATTGGGGTACTTTCGCTGCTTTTCGCCGTCCAAACAAAGGCGCAAGGCATTAGCATCAATGAAGACCCGACAATTACGCGCATGATGGAGGCGTATGTAAACAATAACAAAACGGCACAAGTGATTGAAGGTTTTCGCATACAACTCGCCGCAACGACCGACCGCGTTAAAATGGATGGTACGGTTGCAGCATTCAAAGCGAAATATCCCGATGTTTTTGTGGAATGGTCGCACGCGAAACCTTATTATAAGGTGAAAGCGGGTGCGTTTTCCTCCAGAGCGAATGCAGAGCGCTATTTAAAAACGATTAAAGTGGACTATCCTGATGCGTATATCACCTCAGAGAAAGTCAAAGCAACTGAATTAACAAACTAATGTAATGATGAATTTTATAATTAATTAAAAATCAATTAATTATAAAATTCATCATTCATCATTCATCATTCAAAATGGCAGTAAAGGATTTGGTTGGCAGCCGAACCGTAGATTACGTGCTGCTCTCCCTCTATTTATCATTGATAGGCATCGGCTGGTTGATGATTTACGCAGTCGGTCACAAAGACGGCTACAATCAAGAATTTATTGATTTTCTACTAAAAACGCCTATCGGTACACAAAGTGTCATGATTGTCGTGGCAATGTTTATGAGTTTTTTCATCATGTCTATTGACTGGAAATTCTGGCGCACTTTTGCGTATGGCGTGTATGGACTTGGTATCTCTGGATTAGTATTAGTTTTAATATTTGGTAGAGTTATCAATGGCGCGAAAGCGTGGTTTGTGTTTGGAGGTTTCAGTTTTCAACCTGTTGAAATCGCCAAATTAGGAACCTGTTTAGCATTAAGCAGTTTGATGGCTGCCACAGGAACGAATTTGAAAGATACGCGTTCGCAATTGCACATTGCCGCCATCTTAGCACTTCCCTTGGCACTCATCATTGCTCAACCCGATGCAGGATCTTGTTTGGTCTTTGCGTCTTTTTCCATAATGTTATTCCGAGAAGGCTTGTCACCTGTGCCTTATGTGGTTGGTTTTATATTAGCGGCAGTGTTTATATTTTCGTTACTATATCCATCGAATAGCGTCGTTTTTGGGTTAATGACGCTGACTTCTATCGTTTTTTTATTAAATATTTCGTCCTATAGATGGATTTGGGCTATTGGTTTAGGGCTTATTTTGTTCATTTGCGCCCTTTTGCTCTCTCAAGAAACGCCGAAAATACAAACCTCCCTTTTAATCATGCTATTGACCGTGATAGGATTTGTCATCGTGCATAGCCGTCGGGGGCGTTTTCGGATGGTGATTTTAACGACGAGTTTGCTATTGATTTGTACCTGCATTGTGTATGTGACAAGTTTCGTTTTCAACAACGTGATGAAAGCGCATCAACGCGAACGGATTAATGTTTGGTTGCAACCCGAAAAATGTGACCCGCGTGGTGTTGCATACAATTTGTTGCATTCTAAAATGGCAATTGGGTCGGGCGGTTTGCAAGGCAAAGGTTTTTTGGAAGGCACAATGACTAAATTAGGACACGTTCCCGAACAATCTACTGATTTTATATTTTGTACAGTAGGGGAGGAACAAGGTTTTATTGGAACTTTTGCACTGATTATGATATTTTGTTTGTTTTTGATACGCATTATACAAATTGGCGAACGACAGCGTTCCAATTTTTCACGACATTATGCTTATTGTATTGCAGGGATTTTCTTTGCGCACTTTTTAGTAAATGTCGGGATGACGATGGGCGTAATGCCTGTTATTGGCATTCCATTGCCGTTTATCAGTAAGGGTGGGTCGTCGCTGATCGGTTTTACGACGATGTTAGCGATTTTATTGAAATTAGATAGTCATAGATATTCGATTTAACTAATAATTTGATTATCAATCATTTGTGGGGATACGTAGAGTAGAGATAAGGCAGTGCCTTATCTCTACATTTTTTTTTGCCTTATCGCTACATTTTTTTTGCCTTATTGCTACATTTTTTTTAATATGTCACATAAAATCATAAAAAATATGCTTGAAATTCAAAAAGATACTTATATTTGAGGGAAATTTTTAAACCAATCTTGATTAACCATTTTGTGGTAAAATTCTATGAAAAACTCAATGGCGATGCGTTTTGCAATTGCTGGGGCATTGTATGGGAGCGTTTTCGCGCCTATCGCTGCACAGCAAACTGTTAAATCGGGCAAAACGATTTCTACACCTACTCCTACGGTTGCACTCACGCCTCCCCCTGCGCCCGCAACTCCGAAAGAAGTCAGTGCTGAACCAACACCTGCATTCATGTACACGATTCAACTCGGCGCATTTGAAGATGTCCGACAAGCGGATTTTGAACACATTCGTTCCTATTCGTATGTGTATGAGAAGCAAAACATCGTGTTTATCGGTGGTTTTTCGACTCCTGACGCGGCGGCAGAAGTGTTGGCAAAAGTCCAAAACAAAGGTTACACGGATGCATTTGTGATGGAACGCGATTTGAATGCCGCTCCCGAGCATTACATCGTGCAACTTATCACGCAAACCGCAGGTGAACCGATTGAATGGAAAAAATTAGAGCCGTTAGGCAATTTGTACGCTTGGGCGTGCGACAATGGGCAAGTCCGAATTGTGGTTGGCTTGTTTGATGACGTGAATGATGCACGGGTTTTGGCGACAAAAGTTCAAACAAAAGGTTTTAAAGGTGCGTTTGTGCGCAAAGTTTCGGATGCTTTTTTAAATCCTGTGACCGCTTTCGACAAAGAACCTGCTAAAAATTTGGAATTGGCAGTCGCCGACAAAAAACATCAAACAAAAGGTGCAACCGTTGCTAAAACGACTGCAAAAAATGTTGTGAAAGCGGTGGTCAAAGTTGCGCCGCGTGAAGTACCAACAAGTTTCGATGAAAAATCGGGGCGTACCAAAACGGTCTTGGAATTGCAACAAGTTTTGAAAAACATGGGTACTTTTAATGGTTTGATGCACGGCGTTTCGAATGATACGTTGGAAAATGCCTATACAGAAGCATTGACACGGCATCGGCGACTTAAAAAGTACAATGAAGTGGCTCAACTAATTGTTGGTTTTGAGGGTTGGGAATCGGCGCGCTTGCTGCTTTGTATTACGCGAGATTTGAATACGAATGCGGAAGTGCCTGAAATTTCACCTGATTTGTTGCGCAACTTACCTGAAAAATTGTTGACAGAACCCAAAAATTTAACAGATTGGGTGGAGCATGTCCACAAAAAAATGGCTACTTTTGCGAAATTGTCTAAACGGAATGAGCAAATTGCAGATGCATTTAAAACAAGTTTTTTTAAAACGCAGGTGCAATTGGAAAATCATTACAAAACAAAAGGTTTGAAAACGATGGAAGCCTATCATTTTGCCTTATCTGTTTTGAAAACGTTGACGGAAGCAGATTTAGATGACTTTTAACATATAGGTACGTAGGAGACATCGTTTTTTTTAAACCGATGTCTCCCACGTATCTATATGTTTGCAAATTCAATTATATGCAAACAGAAGATTATCAACAACTTGGGATGCCAACCTTACCTGGGGTCTATCGTTTCATGGGCGCAGATGACACGGTGTTATATGTCGGGAAGGCAAAAAATTTAAAAAATCGCGTCGGTTCGTACTTCGGCGAGCGCGAAAATCGGCTTGCCAAAACCAAAGCAATGGTCAAAGCTGCCCTCAAAATTGAATATACGATTGTCGAATCGGAACAAGACGCGCTCTTTTTGGAGAGCAATCTCATTAAAAAATACCAACCTAAATACAACGTTTTGTTGAAAGATGGCAAAACTTACCCGTATATTGCCATTAAAAATGAACGATTTCCACGCGTTTTCATCACTCGAAAACCTGAAAAAGATGATTCCACTTATTTCGGTCCTTACGTTTCAACACAGAAAGTTGAATTGTTAATGGATTTGTTTAAACAATTATTTCCATTGCGCACGTGTATGCACGCCTTGACTGAATCGAATATTGCGAACAAAAAGTTTAAAGTTTGTTTAGAATACCATATTAAAAATTGTATGGGTGCGTGTATCGGTTTGGAATCGGAGGAGCATTATATGGAGAAAATTGTTCAAATCAAAAATGTTTTGAAAGGGCAATTTGGCGCAGTGAATCGCAGTTTGAAAAAAGAAATGATGACGTATGCCGATAAACTTGAATTTGAAAAGGCGCAACAAGTCAAAGAACGCTTGAAATTGTTTGAAGATTATCAGAGTAAATCAACTGTTGTCAGCACTTCGATTGCGGATGCCGATGTTTTTGCGATGGCGGGCGATGAAAAAACAGCATTTGTCCATTTTTTGAAGGTGGTCAATGGCGCGATTATCCACAGTTTCAACCTCGAATTGGTGCGACAAATTGAAGGTGAAACGGATGATACATTGCTCGAAAGAGCGATTCCGTATCTTAGAAATAAGTTTGAAAGCCAATCGAAAGAGTTAATTTTGTCTATTGAGGCGCATTTTGGGGATAAAACGGTATTGATTTCCGTTCCAAAAATTGGTGATAAACGCAAATTAGTAGAGTTGGCAGAGAAAAATGCCAAGTTTCAACTCTTACAACATCAAAAACAAGAGGCTCTTAAAACGGGTCAACCCGCACCTGCGGAACGCATTTTATTGACGCTCCAAAAGGATTTGCGGATGAAACACATTCCTTTACATATAGAATGTTTTGATAATTCAAATTTACAAGGCACGGATCCTGTATCAAGTTGCGTCGTTTTTATGAACGGAAAACCTGCGAAACGAGAATATCGTCATTTCAATGTCAAAACGGTGGTTGGGCCCGATGATTTTGCGAGCATGGAGGAAGTCGTAATGCGCCGTTACAAGCGTCGTTTGGCAGAAGCCGCGCCGTTGCCACAATTGATTATCATTGATGGCGGTAAAGGTCAGTTGAGCGCGGCGATGAAAAGTTTGACGGCATTGGCGTTGAATGAGCAAATCACGGTGATTGGGATTGCGAAACAGTTGGAGGAGATTTTTTTCCCGCACGACTCCATCCCTTTATATATAGACAAAAAATCGGAATCGCTCAAATTGATTCAACAATGTCGCAATGAAGCGCATCGTTTCGCTATTACGTTTCATCGAGATCAACGCTCTAAAAATTTTATTAAATCAGAACTCTCTGATATTCAAGGGATTGGAGCAAAAACGGTCGAAAAACTGTTAACACATTTTGGCTCGGCAGAGCGCGTCAGGAACGCTTCCGAAGCCGAATTAGAAGCGATTGTCGGGAAAGCTGCTGCACAAAAAGTTTTAAAATCGAATTAAAATATTGTCATTTATAAACAAAAAATTCACAAACATCTGGATAAAATTAAAAAAATAACTTGCGACAAGTTCAAACTTATCGCAAGTTATAATGAATTGATAATCAATTTTTTAGATGCTCATTTAAGCAACTTTCGGCATCGCATTGGCATTATTTGCCTCCATGCGGATATTGCCCGTCCGTTTCAAAACGCCCCAACCCATTAATTCACCTTTCAACGCTTTGATATAAGATTTGAATAAAATTACATACATAATCGGACGATAGACAATCCTTTGTGGAAACAATAATAAAATTAACCATAATTTCCATTTCGACGGATTAAGCCAAGTCTTCATTTCAAGCAATGTTTTCCAACGAATCACGCCATCAAAGGTGAACGCCAATAACGCACAACTTAAATCTACGCCCATAAATATCAAATATAATTGTAACATGTCACCGCCGCCGCCAGTAAATAATTCGCACAACAAAAACGCATCGGCTATCGGCGCGAACAAGGGTAAAAACAATTGAAAAAATAAAATATTGGGTAAAGCAATCAGTCCCAACCATTTATAACGCGTTTGTAATAATGCATCCTTGTTTTTCCAAAAGGCCTGCATCACCCCAAAACTCCATCTAAATCGCTGTTTGCGAAATTGAGCAAAACTTTCAGGGGCTTCGGTGATTGCCATAGCAGCATTATTTTGTTTAACGCGCCAGCCTTTGCGCAAAATCCGCATCGTCAAATCACAATCTTCTGCCAAAGTATCAGTTGTAAAACCACCTGCGTCTTGAATCGCTGTCCGCCGAAAACCACCTATCGCGCCAGGAACCACCGTGATACAATTCAATACGTCAAATGCCATGCGGTCAAAATTTTGTGCGGTCGTGTACTCAACCGCCTGCCAGCGCGTCAACGTATTGACTTGATTGCCCACTTGCACATTGCCCGCCACCGCACCCACCTGCTCATCTGAGAAACCTTTAAGCAATTCGGTCAACGCTTCTGGCACCAATTGCGTATCCGCATCAATGCCTACAACAAAATCATTTTTCGATTGGGCAATCCCAAAATTCAATGCAGACGCTTTTCCGCCATTCGGTTTTGTAAACACTTTGACCCGCAAAGAATCTTTAAATGCCTCTTTTACAACATGATACGTATTATCTTTTGACCCATCATCTACAAACAAGATTTCAAAATTTGGATAATCTTGGTTTAATAAACTGCGAACACTTTCTACGGCATTCATTTCTTCATTGTACGCAGGGACGATAATACTAATCGGCGGTGTGCCTACATTAGAAACCATTTGTTTTTTATCTTCGGGCATCTCACGGAATTTTTGAATGCACGCCAACACGCCAACAAACACAATCCGCCCAATACTCAACCAAATAGACCAATAAAATAACGATGTCAACCAATTATTCAACCGAAACACAACGCCTGACAACCATTTATCACTCTGCCCTAAGGTCACTTGATTGCCATACACAGAAGGCATCACATCATCCCGTTTTTTGCCCAATAAACCTGCGACAGTTACAAATTCATAACCCGCACTCCGATAATATTTAATAATTTCGGGCAATGCCTCAATTGTTGTCGTTCTATCGCCGCCCGCGTCGTGCAATAAAACAATATTGCCCCACATCTTTTGATTTTTCAAGCGATTAATAATAGAATCCGTCGTAGTGCCCTTCTGCCAATCTCGCGGGTCAATAGACTCACCCACAGACAAATATTGATGCTCCCGTGCCAGCAAAAAAGGCATTAATTCATCCAGCGTATCAGGTTCATTATTATACGAATAAGGTGCACGAAACAAAATAGTACTATGTCCTGTCACGTTTTCAATAGCGCGCCGCGTGTAATCCAACTCAATATTCGCCCGAAAACGCGTAATTTGGTCTAAATGAGGATGCGAAAAGGTATGATTACCGATTTCATGCCCTTCATTATAGATACGGCGCACGATATCTGGATTCTCCTTGACCTTCTGCCCCAACATGAAAAAAGTAGCTGAAATTTTTTCACGGCTCAAAATATCCAAAATCCGAGGCGTATATTTAGGGTCGGGTCCATCATCAAAACTTAAAACAATTTTTTTCTCCTCCGTACTGCCCGTCCGACGCACTAAGTACGACGCAGGTAAAGAATCATATTTTTCAGAAACAATTTTATGTTGTTGTGCATCGTACTCTACCTGCACCTTCCCTTGCGTCGGCTCGCTAATCACGTCTAAAACCTCGCCATCCCCCATAAAATGAATCTTATCATTTTTAAGTTCAGAAGGCAATTGGTCAAATCGGAAGCCAGATGTTTGTAATCCTTTGATACTCAAATCTTTATTAAAAAAAGACCATAAGCGCGTATCTTCACCGCCAATGTTTTGCAACGCCACACCGCGCCAAGCCGCATCTTGCGCTAAACGAATGGTATTAAAATGATTCGCCGCATCTACAAAATAAATACTATGTTGTTCTTTTTTATCATCAAGATATTTAAAATTTAAATGACCTGTTTCTTTTTGAAACAAAATGGATGATTTGGATTCCGATGCAATCGAAATGGCTTGTTGATAACCGATTGGAATCGGTTTAGTGGATGTTGCTGTCCTATTCTGCCAATCATAACCTTCCGTTGCCACACAAAGAATTGCTTTTTCAGCAGGAATTTTGCGCATCAAGTCTCGCAAAACGAATTCCACGTGATTCGGATCCGAAACGCCACTGCCCAAAGTCTGTGCATCCACAGGCGTAGTAGATGCCACGAAAACATAGTCATTATAGATAGTGCAACCACCCCAAAAAACCTCATTTGGCGAAATCAATTGAGCTACTTTGAAACATTGACCCAATTCTTTATACAATTCCTTCTGAAAAATCTGAATTTTGCTACCGCTTTCGGAAGCAACATTCCAATCGGGGTAATCCACCAAAATGCCTTGAAACTGATATTGTTGTAAAATCAATTTAAGATTTGCAATCAAAGCCATTCGACCCGCAAGATTGCTCAATTGTTTTACAAAGCGCGGCTCCTCACCCGAAATCGTAAGGCGCGGTAGAACCACCGTTTTTGGATTTTGCATCAAAATATTATATTGCAAAGCATCCACTTTTACGACAATACTATCGCCTTTGCCATTTTCTGCCAGCTTCAACCAACTGGGCACCACCATATTCAGTTGGCTCACGTATTCCCGCAGCGAGTGCGTGGTTTCTTTGCGTTCACTACTCAAAAAAGCAGCTCGAATTTGGTGTTGATAGGGCATCGGTTCTCTGAAGGTCAAAGGCTGCAAGGACGCACCGAGCCGCTTCCCAAAACCGCCTTTATAGGCAGGTAGCGTCCTTTGGTTGACCCGCGTAGATAAATTATCAAGGGGCGCGACACTCCTTGAATACTCAATGCCTTCAAATGCTTTGGGCAGTATTGGGCGATTGGGGAATGCCACTGATAATGCAAAAACACTAATGCCGATGAGGACTGTAAATGAAATCGCTCCAAAAATCGCCTTCACTCGCCGCCATCGTTTTGGAGAAAACGCCGTAAATATTTGAATATCTTTACTCATGGTTTGTACAATAGTTTGTTGAAATACCCTTCGTTAAATTGTTGGAATGGTTGTAATTATTATGGTTAAAGAAAAATAGGTATTTCATTTTTTTTTAAATTGTTTTCAGTAATGTTTGTTTTAAAAATAACCTCCAATTTTTCTACAAAAAATTGATAATCAATATTTTAGTGATTTAAAATGTATTTAAAATCAGCTGTCCAGTAAGAAAAAGGCTGTTGCTTTGCACCCTCGTATTTGCCTGCATGTAATGCTTTCACAAAATGCACTTTGGGTGTTATGACGATTTGCCCCTGTTTTTTATTCAATAGATATAGGTCAAAGGAATACGTTAGAGGAATTACTAATTCATAGCTAACCAATTGTATTTTTTTGCCACTGAACCAAGTCGGCGGTTCATATCTGTCATCGGTTGAGGAAGTGGAAGTCATCCATGTCAAGTCAGGTTGCAGACTCCAAACGCCATATTTATCTTTCGGAAAACGTTTTTCAAAATATTTTGTCACGCCCAAACCCATTTGAAAAACTTTACTTTGATGGTTATGCCCGACCATTGCATAGACTTGTGGTGTAAGCGTCAACCACCCACATTGAACTGCATTGTAACTTGAAATAAAATAATCAAACGTATATTTAAGTTCCATTTCACTTTTCCCAAAATATTGCCACCGACTGTACGCAATAGACGTAGTCCACCAAGTTGTCACTGGTTTTTGAAAACCCACTCCGATATCGCGTTTGCTAATCGGCTGTTTTTCCAAACTGCTCACACTACTTAAATAATAACCCACTACGCTGACCCAAAATCCCGAATAATGTTTCACTGAAATTTTAGGAATCACCGCAAATTGTTTAATGCCATAATCGCGTCCAGAAAAAACAACTTGATCCATATATTGAGTCTCACCTTGCAATTGCCAGTGTGGTTGTTTCGGAAGCACCACAGAATCAGGCAAAGTGGCTTGAGTTGCTGGTTTTGGAGGCTGCTTTTCAAGCGTATCACCTTCCATCTGCATAGGTGCGCAAACACCTATACACCTATAAGCAAACAAATATAAGAAGATTAACCTTCTTTTTTGAAGCATAAAATTATATTTCATACGCCTGTTTTTGTATGTAATGAAACGAGGCACACAGATTTATAATTTTGTAATAAATTGATAATGAATCAGTTATGTACAATACAACTGATTAATAGGTGCAATTTATGACACTGTTTTAAATCTTGTTACGGTTTTTTTTGTAAAGTTCCTAAAAAAATGTTGAAACAATTCAAGTGATTCGTTTCGATGATATATGCTAAAATATGGGTATTTTTATTGTTTGTTGCACGGTTCAGTTTACGCCTTTTTTACGGTATTACGCTTTATTGAATGCAAAAGTACGGTATTTTATTTGAATCAAAAATAACGGGCTTTTGGTGTTTTTAGTCGTTAAATATAATATATAATATCTTTTAAAATACTTATATGTATTGAGTTTTGATTAATATAAGGAATTCTGAATGTGGATTTATGAGTGAATTGATTAAAGCACCTTTACGGAGCGCGTTGCAAATACAATTTTTATAAAAATAAAGTTTTTTAAGAAGCAAAGTCAAGTTATTTTTGTGCCGAAAAAAATGATTCCATTCATCATTCATCCTTAAAAATGATTTTAAATATAGAAACCGCTTCTGATATTTGTTCCATCGCGCTCTCAACGACGCAAGGAGCACTTTTGGCATGCCATGAAATCGCCGAGCCCAAACAACATGCTTCCCAAATCACATTGCTCATTCAAGCCTGTATGCGCGACGCGGGCGCATCCATGAAGCAATTATCCGCCATTGCATTGAGTTCGGGTCCAGGCTCCTTTACCTCCTTGCGGGTCGGCGCGGCAACGGCAAAAGGCTTATGCTACGCATTAGATATTCCATTAATAGCGGTAGATACATTAAAATCATTAGCATATCAAAATTATTTTACTTTGAATGGCAACAATATCACATTTGCTGCGTTAATGGATGCGAGACGTATGGAAGTTTATGCATCTATGTGGCAGCCAAATGAGGCAGGCGAATTAGTGCAGATTGAAGCGACTCAACCCGTCATTGTAGATGAAAATACATGGCTTACGTATAGAGATAAAGGTATGATTTTGGCGTTAAGCGGTAATGGCGCGGCAAAATGCGGTTCCATTTTAACTGGAAATATTCAAATTTTTTCAAACATCGTTTGCTCCGCAAAACACCTCATTCCACTCAGTACGAAGGCATTTTTTCAAGAAAATTTTGTAAATTTTGCCTATTTTAGCCCAGATTATGGTAAAAATCCAAATATTACGATTTCTAAAAAGATTTTTTGATTTTTTTTTCAAAAAAAAATAAAAAAAAACTTGTATCTTGAAAAATTAATTGTATTTTTGCCTTAGAATTTAAATTATTATGTGTTAAAACAAGGTGCTATATTAAAAACTTGAAAAAGTTGGCATTGTTTTTAATGAATATGTTTAAATTAAATTTATTTTTAAACTTAAAAGAAATCAAAGCAAGCATCAAAAAAATGCTTAGGGAAAATCTTATTTTTTCATTCAAAAAATCCATGTGATATTATGAGAAAGCAAAAGAACGAAACCGTCGTCCTAAAAAAAGGCAAAAAAGACATCGAATTGGACTACGCGGAGTTGCGCAAAGCAGTTCTGGTTTTACGTGCCGTTAACCACAAATTGCGCCAACAAATTATTGATTTGTTGGAAGAAAACGAAAAAATGACCGTAACGGATTTGTACATCAAATTGCGTTTGGAGCAATCCGTCGCATCTCAGCATTTAGCCATTTTGCGCCGTGCAGGTGTGGTTGCGACTGAGCGGAATGGCAAATTCATTTACTACACCGTGGATAAAGATCGCTTGAATCATATCTCTCGGTTGGTCGAAGAATTGACAGAAGTACAGTAAATTTAGCACAAACAAAAGTTGTTTTGACAACCAAAAATGCCGAAAAAAATACCCTTTTTAGGGTCTTTTTCGGCATTTTTCATTATTTTTCTGGATTTTGGGCAATATTTTTTCAGTTTTGGCAAAAAAAATTTGGCAGAAATTGAAAAAAAACGCATATTTGCATTTGAAATAATTAATCATTCATTTTGTCACTAAAAACAAACACTGTGGTCTATGAGAAAGGCAAAGGTTAACATCAACAACGAAAAGTTGCAGGTGTCCTCCGATGTGCTGCGTGCGCTGGCACATCCGCTAAGGATGAAAATAATTGAATTTGTGGACAAAAACAAAACGGTCAATGTCAACAAAATTTACAATACGTTGAAACTGGAGCAATCCATTACGTCTCAACATTTGAAAATTTTGCGGGCTGCGGGGATTGTTCATACGCACCGCGAAGGAAAATTCATCCATTACACCCTTGACTATCCGAAAATTGCGGTCGCTGTGAAAACAGTTGGCGTTTTTTTGGAGGCGAACGAAGTCGAGGAAGAATAACGAATTATAACCCAACCAAACCCATGGCATGAACGTATAAGAAATAAGTCGAATCTTGTAAAAGGTTCGACTTTTTCTTTTGTACCTCAAATGGTCTTGTGATTTTTGAAAAAAAATTGGAGCGCGAGCTGATTTTCAAGCTGAGGGCGATGTAGCAAAATCACAAAACCATCCCGTGCGAAGCCTATTTAATGATGATGGAGATAGAAAAAAGTCATTTATTGGCGCGTTTTTTGCCCGTGTTTGAAATCACATGATAACGTTTTCTAATAAACGCACCTCAAAACATCTAAATTTATTTTTTTTTAAATTTTTGATGTAACGGATTTTCAAAATTAAGGTCTTATATATGCCACATTGAAGACAATATATTTGTTAATAACATATTTAACAATTTTATCATTCAAAAAAAAGCACGTTAATAAAAAAGGCAATTGAAAATTTAATTATATTTGCATCGTTATTTGGTCAACATCATTTTAACCATTTTTAAATTAATTTCGATTTATGAAAAAATTGATCCTTGCATTGGCAATCGCTGCATTCGGCGCGTCTTCAACTTTCGCTCAAGCTCCAGCTGCTCCAGCAGCAGCAGTAAAAGCAGCACCTGCGGCAGCAGCAGCAGCTACACAAGCTCCAGCAACAGCAGCAACAGAAGTGAAAAAAGTTGCTAAAAAAGCGAAAAAAGCAGCAGCGAAACCAGCAGCAGCAGTAGCAGCAGCAGGCGCGAAAATGACGCACCAATGTCCAAAAGGTTGCTCAGTGGTAGATGCACCAGGCAAATGCCCTAAATGCAGCACTGAATTAGTCGCAATCGGCGGTGGCGCAGCGAAAAAAGCGGAGAAAGCTGTAAAAGCAGCAGTAGCACCTGCGGAAGTTAAAAAGTAATTTTTTGGTTTCTGATTTGCTTTAACAAAAGGCGTGTCTTGATAAAAGATGCGCCTTTTGTCGTTTTTAGCACTCGGAAATGAAAAAAAACGTACTTTTGCCCCTCTTTTAAATTCAACTACAACGAATGAAGTCTAAACAAATTAAAAAAATTGCTGTATTCACCTCAGGCGGCGACTCGCCAGGGATGAATGCGAATATTCGCGCCGTCGTGCGCACGGGGATTCACTTTGGCTTAAAAGTATTTGGCATCAAACGCGGTTATGAAGGTTTGATTGAAAACGAAATCGTCGAAATGTCTTCTGAAAGCGTCAGTAATATTTTGCAATTGGGCGGAACGATTTTACAAACAGCTCGTTCTCAACGCTTTATGACCAAAGCAGGACGCGATATCGCTTATGAAAATTTGAAGAAAAAAGGTATTACTGCGATTGTTGCCTGCGGTGGGAATGGCACGTTCACAGGTGCGAAAATCTTTATGGAAGAACATCCTGATATTAGCATCGTCGGTACGCCAGGGACAATTGACAATGATTTGTATGGTACGGATTATACGATTGGTTACGATACGGCGGTCAATACCGCGATGTCGGCGATTGATAACATTAAAGATACGGCAAATGCACATGGGCGGACGTTTTTTGTGGAGGTCATGGGGCGCGATGCTGGATTTATTGCGTTGCGTTGCGCGATTGCGTCGGGTGCGGAAGCCGTATTAGTGCCAGAAGTTACCACCGATTTATCCAAATTGGTGACTTCGTTGAATCATTATTATGCCAATCGCAAACGTGCCGCTATTGTGATTATTTCGGAAGGCGATGATGCGGGCGGCGCGTTCAAAGTCGTCGAACAAATTAGAGATAAATTAACTTCCAAAGATATTCGAGTGACCATTCTTGGACACATTCAACGCGGCGGTCGTCCGACGGCGAATGACCGTGTTTTGGCGAGTCGGTTGGGCATGGAGGCTGTAAGAGCATTGTTGGACGGTAAAAAAGGATTTGCATTAGGCGTTGTGGCGGGCGAAATCAGTTATACGCCGTTTGAAGTAGCGATCAAACATCATCAACGCATTCATCCTGCGATGTTGGAATTAGTCGAAATTCTTTCTTAAACATATAGAGACATAGAGAATATAATTTATTGATAATCAATGAATTATGTTCTCTATTTAAGTTTAATGTCATTTAAAACCAATCTTTTTTGCAATATTGCATTAATACTTCTTTTTGGAAATGCGATTGCTCGCGCCGCGCTGCATGGGGCTTTTGAACCGAATAATCACTTCATCGCACAAAGCGCGATGTTTTGTTGTTCTGCCATGCACTCGTGTGCGCCATTTTTTCCAATTGCGTGGGTGCATTTCTGCTTTCATTAAGGTGATAACATCCGCTTCGCTCAACCCAAATTGAATTTTAATCGCATCGAAAGGCGTTCTATCTTCCCAAGCCATTTCTACAATACGGTCAATATCAGCAGGTAATAAATTAAATTTTTCTATTATTTTCATAATGAATTGTTTATGAATTTTAGGTAGAATAACAGAAATGGATTCAAAAAGGTTTACAGGATAGCGTTTTTTTTGCAAAATTAGGCGCGCCCTTCAAAATGATAAATAGGAAATAAAAAAATGATTTTGCTTGATTTGCACATTTCAAAAAGAAGCTGTAAATTTGGATTTTCATGCAAAAAAATCGATTAATTTATGTTTTTCAACCTAATGTCGTCAAAAACAAGCGAAATCAAAAGTATGCGCAATGGTTTGAATTCGCTCAAAAGACGCGAAACCCTGAGAATAAAGCATCTGATTTTGAACCTTATATTCATAACTCAATTTTTTCGGATATGAAACAAAACCATTTTTTGTTAAAAGGACAAATTATTGATAATGAAACGCGTTGTGTTCATTATCATTCGAATTTGGATGTGATTGCAATAAAATTTAAATGTTGTGACACCTATTATCCTTGTTTTTCCTGCCATGAGGTGGAGGCAAATCATCCAACAAAAATTTGGCAAAAAGCGGATTTTGACCAATTAGCGATTCTTTGCGGCGTGTGCAAACAAGAATTGACCATTCACCAATATTTGGCGAGCGATGCGATTTGCCCCTTTTGTCAAGCGAAATTGAATCCAAAATGTGCAAATCATTATCAATTATATTTTGATGTGTAAAAAATAGAGATACATTGTCTGAATGTATTCTACGGAGTTGCTAAAGTTTTTTCCCGCAAACTTCGCAGATTTTTTCCGCAGAGTTGCTAAAGTTTTTTCCCGCAAACTTCGCAGATTTTTTCCGCAGATTTGCTAAAGTTTTTTCCCGCAAACTTCGCAGATTTTTTCCGCAGATTTGCTTTGGAGTCTTTTTCTGCGGGAAAAAACGTTAACTACTCAGCAGTCTGAATGTGGATTTATTAGATTTTTCATCCATAAAATCCAATAAATCCACCTTCAAATTTTCATTTTTTAACCGAAACAGGCATGTTTTTGTCATAGCTGCCCTCCATACACGGGGTTTGAAAACGATTATTTTCCCGTGCAAACGAATCTACCGCATGTTCCACATAATTAAAAAGTTCTTGAATGGTCACGATTTTATCGCCATTTGCATCCGCTTCGCCCTTAATGCCGCGCAACAAAAAGTGGCTAAACACACCTTGACGCAAAGGTGTTGATTCCAATGAATCTTCATCCGCTTTTGACGACATCAACAACGCTGTCCCACCCGACGATTCCGCCAACGCTCTATAATACGTGTCAATCATTTCTTTATCGCGGTCGGCACGTTGCGCCAAGAGGCTGCCCGAATGACACGCATCCGCAATACATAATTTGAATTTCGCAGGGCATTTCGCAAAAATCTTTTGAACCTCTTTATGCAACAATTTGTTTCTAACGCCGTCATAATCAACAGGCAAAAACGCACCTGTCAAACCATGTCCCGAAAAATAAAAAATAACTAAATCATTCGGACTCGCTTTCATAAACATCTCATTCAGCGTTTTAACAATATTTTCTTTGGTAGCTGCTTCATCCACTAAGGCTTGCGCGTGTTCATCATCCAACGAACCGCCGCCAGGACTTTTCCAAAAATTCAACATTCGATACGCATCATCATCTGTAAATTTAAGCGGTTTGATAACAGTTGGGTCGTATGCTGCAACGCCGACCGCTAACGCCCACACTTTTGGCGTAGCATTGGCAGTCGGAGCAGGTTTGGGTTTGGATGGATGTATTTTTTCCGATTTAGCCGCCGTTGCCTCACTTGGCTTGTCCGTCATCACGGAAAAACCATCGCGCCAAGCACCTTTAATTTGCACATTTTCATCCAAATGCATCGTGCCTGTCCCATGAAATTTGCCATTTAGAAACTCGCCTTCGTAAAATCTGCCATCGTTAAAAACCATTTTGCCTTTGCCATCAGGCTTGCCATTTTTGAATTGTCCCGTATATTTCCAACCGCGTTTGACCGATTGATACACGCCTTTGCCATTGACACAATCGCCACTTAAACATTGTGCATGCAGGCCGAATGTTTGACCTATAAGAATTAAAATTATTGGTAATATTCTCATAAAGAATTGTATTGAATTAAGTTATGATTTTTAGTTTCCAAATTTAGTTAAATTAAACGCTTATTTTTTTACGGGTACTATTTTTTTAACAGGCACCGTTGTAAGGTCTTCCACCAGTTTACCATGATCCCAAGTACCATTAATTTCCATCGTGCCGTCAAAATACATGGCTCCTTTTCCGTGAAGTTTGCCCTGTAAAAAAGCCCCTTCGTAATAGCGACCATGCTTAAAAATCATTTTTCCATGACCATTGGGTTGCCCATTTTTGAATTGTCCCGTATATTTCCAACCCTGTTTGATGGAATGATACGTGCCTATGCCGTTGACACAATCGCCATTCAAACATTGTGCACGAATAAAAGTGTCGCTCGAATGTGCTTGCGACAAAGCAGTAATTGGCTTCGTTGAAGTATTGTTTACCGAGTAACCGTCGCGCCAAGCCCCTTTAATTTGTACATTTTCATCTAACTTCATGGTGCCTGTCCCGTGAAATTTGCCATTCATAAACTCGCCTTCATAATAGCGACCATCATTAAAAATCATTTTCCCTTTGCCATCTGGCTTGCCATTTTTAAATTGCCCTGCATATTTCCAACCGCGTTTGACTGAATGATAGGTACCATGACCGTTGACACAATCGCCACTTAAACATTGCGCGGGTAAAAAAATACTTTGTCCTATAAGCATTAAAATAATTTGTAACTCTTTCATAATGAGTTGTATTGAAATAGTTTATGATTTTTTTAGTTTCAATTTTCCAATAGTAAAGCGAAAATAGTTACCTTTTGGAAATACAGCAATTTTCGCCTTGAAAATGGAGATACAAATGATGAAACGAATTTTTTTTTGATTTTTCTGCTTAAAATTCATGCATTTTGGTAAAAAAAAAATCCGTTTAAATGCTTCAATCTGCTTCATTCGTTTTAGCATTGTACCCTTTTTTTTAAAAGCGGGAATTGCTGACAAAACGGCTTTTTAACCTATTGATAATCAATGATTTAGAAACCCGTTTCGGAAACGGCTTTCTAAATCATTGATTATCAATATTTTAAGTTTTTTATGAATTGAATCATCTGCTCCATTTTAAAGTGCAATACACTCTAAAATAATTGGAATAATGATTTGTAAGATAGTTTGGAATGTGGATTTCAGATTTGAGATTTCGGGATGCGTATTTAAGAATGCATTGCGAATCAACACACGCCGAAATCCGAAATCCACATTCCGAAATCAGGGGAACGTTTGGAATAAAGATAGGTTTGTAAAATTTAATATATCAATTCAGATTGCAGCAAAAAATACGCCGTATTTGCATTGTTTTATTGATTTGGTGTCAAATCATGATTTGGAATCGGTCACGCCCTCTATTTTTTAACCTAAAAAGCACTCGCGCAAAGGGCGTACTAAAAAAAAAATGTTAAAATCAACACTTTTTCCAAGTTTTATTCCGAAAAAGATTATCTTTGTAGTATTAAAGTGCCATTTTCTATGAAAATGACATTATTTTAATAACCTCTAAAAAAACAGACACCGTGGCGCAATAATGCTATGATTATTACAATCTATCCGCCGACTCCTTATCCCGAGTGAGTAAGTAGGCGATGTAAAATAAATGATACCTTTTTAGCTAAATCATTGATAATCAATTAGATAGACCGTTTGGAAGGTTTGAACAGCCATTTCCGCTTTGGAAAATTCTTGAAATAGGATGCGTATGATTTCAAGGATTTTAAGGATTTTTTCGGTTGAAAAGCGCAAATTTTAACTAAAAA